>CALMIS010000284.1 GCA_937864185.1 uncultured Chloroflexota bacterium | reverse complement strand
GGTTTTTTCTGCGAATTGAGGCCAGAAAGGCCCAGTTTCGGCGTGAATTCGACAAGCGGCGGCACAAGCGGGGCGTTAGCTTGCTGCCACCGCGCTGGAAGAAAGTAACCCATGGATGAAGATTTGAGAAACATGACACGGGCACAACTTGTCGCCGAGGTGAAACAGCTCCGCGCGGGGATCCGTGCTCATCGCGACAGTATTGGTCACGACCTGTGCTGGCATCATCCAGATCTCTGGGCTTTGCTACCTGAGGAGAAGGATCACCAACCTTGGGTTCCGACGTGGCCAAGGTTTTTGGAAGGCTGTATTCGATACCGTGCGAGTTTGGACCGTGAGTTGCCAGACGCACCGCGTTGTGATGTCAGCTATGATGATTTCGAGGCTGGAAGCGCTGGCGATTCCTCAACCGATGAGCGTAGTGACCGGAGTTGATGTGGGTGTGCGAACCGGTCGATGCTGGCAATGGTTCTGGTTAGTGGGTCTAGCCATGCCCACCCGCAAGCGGCTAAACTTTGGCGTTGGGCGGCTGATTTTGGAAATTGGAGGTAACGTTGAGGGTGGATATAAATCAACTCACAGAAACTATCAATACCGAGCTACAAGACCAAGCTGATCCGTCCTATCGTGAATTGGTTCGTACCCGGTACAATATGAGGGTTGACAATTTCTGGGGGTACAAACACCAACAATTCACCGAATTGCGGGAAAGTATTACAAAGAGATCAAAGGTCTCAGCCTTGATCAGCGATTAGAAGTGTGTCAGCAGTTGCTGATGACCGGGATTTATGAACATAAGATAATGGCTTTTCGATGGGCCCATTTAAGTCGAAAAGATTATGCCGAAAAGCATCTCGAAGTATTTGCAGATTGGTTGGACACATATGTGGATGACTGGATTGACTGTGACGATCTGTGTATTCACGTGATCGGCGAGTTCTTTGTGAAATATCCTGGGCGAGTGGATGAGGTTTTGAGGTGGGCGGGTTCAGCCAATGAATGGACAAGAAGAGGAGCGGCAGTTTCGCTGATACTTCCAGCCAGAAAAGGGCAGCAATTAGCGTTGGTCTTCAATATCGCCGAATTACTTTTTGAAGATGATAAGGTATTAGTGCGCAAAGGTTATGGGTGGTTGTTGAAGGAAACCAGCAAAACATACCCTCAGGAAGTGTTTGATTACGTAATGAGCAAGCGGGAGACGATGCCTCGTGAGTCGCTGAGGTATGCAATCGAGAAGTTGCCGGAGCAGTTGCGGCGTCAAGCTATGGAGAAAAGGTAGTGATCTAAGTTGAAACGTTCCAGGCGGGCGCTTGAAGCCGAGGGTGTTGGGCGGCTTTGCAAGCACCACGAGCACCCAAGGTGGCAGAGTTTTTCTCTGAATCAGGAAACTCAAAATACTTGCTATCCTCATCACAAAAACATCACGTACTTGAAAGGAAAAACAACTATGATGAAAATAATCAGACCTGGCATAATGATTAGCCTGATATTGGTGCTCTCGGTCACAAGCGTCTCTGCCGCGAGCAAACACGGTCAAGCGAAACTGACGGGTCGGTTCAGCTTTCCTGTTGACCCCCTCGTGACAGGCGATGCGGACGACGCCGACGCCCTGCGCGACACGATTGTGGACTTCTGGCAGGATTATCTGCGAATGGATACGCCCGAGTATCTCAACCATTTTACGCCGGATGCGATTCGGTTGAGTGGCCGCGCCGGCGCGCGCCAGGCCGGTCACGCCGCCATTAAGGCCGGGCTGCCCGCCGAGTGGGAAGCCTTTGAGCGTCCGCAGAATCGCATTGCGGAACAGATGACCGTTGAGCGAGCGGAATTTCACATGGCCGGGAAGGTGGCGACGGCGATCTATTGGCTGGCGGTGGAAGGCGGCTCGCTGTGGGAGTACACGGATCAGGGGCTGGTGTTTCAGGCGTTTGTCAAACAAGATGAACGCTGGCTGGTGGCCCATCACACCGATACGTGGTCGCTTGATTACGACGTGGAGGCGCAACAACCCGGCGCGGGTGCAACGGTGGATTTCGATTTTGCCTATCCGGTCAACGACCTGGCGCGCGCCGTTACGTTTTACACGCCGCTGCTCGGAACTCCCGAAGTGGTCACCTCCAAGCGCGCCGTCTTCAATCTGAAAGGCGGACGGTTTATCTTAGATACCTCGACCTGGGGCGGCCGGGCGCGGGTACGAAAAAATTTACCGAACGGCTATGCCATGTTGTTAGTGGCAGATGCGGAAAGCACGGCGGAGCGGATCGCGCAGGTCAGCGAGATCGACGCGCCGCAAAAAACCGGCGCGGATACCTATTACGCCGGCATGGATGCGGACGAGAACCTCTTCGTAATTTGGGAAAAGGATTTTGACACGGACACCGACGCCGTCTCGACGGTGAGCGGCTTCCCCTCCGGCACTCCTAGCGCGGACGCGGCCCAAAAAGTGATGCGGGCGTGGCTGGCGATGGATGGTGAGACACTCAAGGCGATGTATACCTCCAAGGGCACCTGGTTTGATGATACCCGTCTCAAACATCGCGGCCAGGAACGGGGGGCGCGCATCGCGCCGGCGTTGCAAAAAGTTTATTGGCCGCGCTACGATCACGGCGAGCGAGGCATGACAGCGCATCTGGAAGCGCGTAACGTCCACACGCGCGTCTTCGGCTCGCAATTCATTGTCAGTTATGATATGCGGCTCACCGGGCAGGGTCCGCATCCGTTCCGCGATTCCGCGTGGGTGACGCAGGTCTTCAATCAAAAGAATCAGGTCGTGCATACGTTCATCGTGGATAACAACCGGTCCACAGCCCCGGTTTTAGAATTGGATTACACCGGGTATCCGGTGCAAGATATGAGCGCGGCGCGTCGATTTTACGCCAAGACCTTGCGCTTCGGCGAGGGGTATGCGGACGAAAGCTATTATGGCTTTTGGAGCAATCACGCGGTGTTTGGCTTGTACGAGGCCGACCCGGAGGAAGATAACCTGCCGCAGCCGCGTCAAGCGAACGGCTACATGAGCTTTTGGGTGCGTTCGGCCAAAGAGACGTATGCGTATCTCAAACAACAGGGCCGCAATTTCCCGGTTATTCCGGCTATTAACGACAAGCAGGGGATCGACGCGCAGCCAGGCTATACTCAGGTGGTGACGACCGATAGCGAAGGCAGCCTCATCATCTTCACTGAGTACAGCGGGCGGCCGCGCTGATAGGGTGGCCGCTGTAAGCTTGATTTTACGCCGCGAGACTGAGTTTACCCCGGTGTCACTTCGGCCGGCGGTTGAGGCGCGGGGCGTTAGGCTCAAAAATGAGCGGTGAAGAGGCCGAGGCTAAGAGGGAATCACGACATGCAGGAATGGTTAGATAGGAAAGAATACCCATTCGCCTCGAAGTATTTCATTCTTCCCGTGGGGCGGCTACACTATATTGATGAAGGGGACGCGGACCATTGTGTGGTCATGGTTCATGGCAATCCGGCATGGTCTTTCACCTATCGTCGATTGATAAAGTGTTTGTCGAAAAGATACAGGTGTATTGCGCCTGACCATATTGGCTTTGGGTTATCCGACAAGCCAGAGACGTGGGATTATTTGCCGGAAAGTCATGCGGAGAACTTTGAAAAGCTCCTCAATCACCTCAAGGTCAAATCAATGACGTTTATAGTCGGGGACTGGGGCGGCCCGATAGGCTTATCGTACGCGGTAAAACATCCGGAATTGGTCAAATCAATCGTGATCACCAACACCTGGCTGTGGCCGGTGAAGGGAGTCTTGCATTATGAGCTGTTCAGCCGATTTATGGGCGGCCTCATAGGCAGGACTTTGATCAAACGATACAACTTCTTTGCCAAGGTCTTAATGAAAAAAATGTTTCGGGCGGAGATTTCACCGCATATTCACCGGCATTACCTTGAACCGTTAAGGCAGCCCCAAGACAGAAAAGGATGCTGGGTATTTCCAAAACAGATCATCGGGTCGAGCGACTGGTTGTCCAGTCTCTGGGAAAACAGAGTTATCATTGAGCACAAGCCAGCGATGATAGTCTGGGGCAAAAGAGATATCGCCTTTCGTGAGATCGAGCTTAATCAGTGGAAAACAGTTTTTCACCAGGTCGAAGTGCATGAGTATAATGATGTAGGGCATTTTGTCCAGGAAGAATTGGGGGATGGTCTATGCCCGTTGGTAGAGAAGCATTTGGAGAAAATTAAAGTATAACCAGGCGCTGCCGGTGAGACTCAGAAAAAATCCTGAAGCCTTAGCCCTATTTGGAAAAAGATAACTGCTCAGGCATGTCATTTCGAGGCGCGAAGCGACATAGCCTCGCTGAGGCGCGAAATCCCTGAGACGTAGCTTGGCAAACCCTCTCTGTAGGGATTTTTCGCTCCTGCGTCGCTCGAAATGACATGAGGGTTGAATAGTTACGGAAAACTTTGAACCATAGAGGAGCGTAAGATACTATGACAATATCCTCCCAAAAACTTGGGTCCGACCAGGTCAATGAGTTAGTCGCACTGGTGCAGCTTTATGCGGATGTTTTTGAGACGGAAAACTTCTCGCTGCCCGAGCCTGATTATCTGCAGACCTTACTGGCAAAAGAAAACATAGCCTTTTTTGTGGCTCTGGCCAATGAGCAGGTGATCGGCGGGCTAACGGCCTACGTGTTGCCCTCGGTCTATTTTACCTCCAGCGAGGTGTACCTCTATGATTTAGCCGTCAAGCCGGAGTGGCAGCGGAAAGGCGTCGGCAAGCAACTGTTGGAGGCGCTGCGCCACTACTGTTTTGAACACGGCTACAGAGAATTCTTCGTCCAGGCAGATCTAGAAGATCAACACGCCGTGGATTTCTACCGGGCCACGGGCGGCGTCCCTGAAGAGGTCATTCACTTTTCTTATTCGGCCCAAGAGAGACCGACAGAACCGGGGTTTTGATACCGGGAATGAGAATAAGTTCTGGGGGGTCGCCCCCCAAGCCCCCCGGCCTGCGGCGCTATCTTTAGAGGAGACCGACAGAACCGGGGGTTTGATACCGGGAATGAGAATAAGTTCTGGGGGGTCGCCCCCCAAGCCCCCCGGCCTGCGGCACAGCACCGAGAATGAAAATCCGGAGGAATCCCAAAGCTAGCTTTGGGATTCCTGTCCAACACCTTATTTTCACGGGAGAAAACAAACATGAGGAAGCTGGTTTACCACGTCGCAATGACTCTTGATAACTATATTTCCCACGAGGATGGTTCCGTTGGCGGATTCGCAAATTTCATGGAGGGTGACCACGTCACCGACTATGTGGAGAGTCTGAAAGCGTATGATACGGTCGTGATGGGCAAAGCGACCTATACTTTTGGTTATGACTATGGCCTGCAGCCCGGCCAACCCGCTTATCCTCATATGAAGCATTACATCTTCTCAAAGACCTTACAGTTCGAGACCGAGCCGGATCCTCAAGTTGAAATCGTTCGGGAAAACGAGTTGGAGTTTATAAAGCAACTAAAGAGGGGAGAAGGGACCGATATTTATCTGTGCGGAGGCGCGACCTTTGCCGGCTTTTTATTTGACCACGACCTGATTGATGAACTAAAAATCAAGCTTTATCCTCTCATCTTTGGGCGCGGCCTCAGGCTATTTGGCAAAAGCACCAAAGCAGTGGATTTATCTTTCGTTGACTCCAAGTCATATCAGACCGGCGCTCTGTTGCTAACCTATCGGCTAAATTACGACTCCGCCCATGCTTGATCTGGATCTGCTCTGCATCGGCGCCTCATCCTTCGATCTGACCATGGCCGTGCCTTACCATCCGACGCCTGATGAGAAAATGGGAGCCGACTCGCTCTTTGCTTGCGGCGGTGGCCCGGCGGCGAACGCGGCTGTCACTGCGACCCGGCTGGGGGGGACGGCGGCTTATGCCGGCTATCTGGGCCGCGACTCCTTTGGCGAGCTCCACCTGGCCGAATTGAAAGCCGACCAGGTCGTCACCGACTTCATCAGCCGCGGCGATCTGCCGACGCCGCTGTCGGTGGTGCTGGTCAAACCCGGCGGCGAGCGCGCGCTGATCAACTATCGCGTGGCTCAGCCGTTGCCGGCCAGCGCTCTTGATCTATCAGGGCTGCGGGCAAAGGTCATGCTGTTCGATGGCCACGAGCCGGAGCTCTCGCTGGCGGCGCTGGCCCAGGCCAAAGCGCACGGCAGCCAAACGGTGCTCGATGCCGGCTCGGTCCACCGGGGCACGCTGGCTTTAGCCGCGCAGGTCGATTATCTGGTTTGCTCCGAGAGATTTGCCCTGGATTTTACGGGCGAAGGCGAGCCGACGCAGGCGCTTAACAAGCTAGCGGCACACCATCCGGCGGTGGTCATCACCTGTGGAGCCGAGGGCTTAATCTGGCGAACAGCGTCGGGCCAGGGCCGGCTGCCGGCCTTTGCGGTCGACGCGGTCGATACGACCGGGGCGGGCGATGCTTTCCACGGGGCTTTTGCGCTGTGTGTGGCTCAGGGCCGAGCCTGGGAGGAAACGCTCAAATTCTCCAGCGCGGTCGCGGCCTTGTGCTGCACCAAAATCGGGGCGCGGGCTGCTTTGCCGTATCGAGATGAAGTTCGAAATTTCCTGGCTAACACCCCACCCGACTGAGCGAGAACCAAACCATTGTTCAACGCAAGGGCGCAGAGACGCGAAGCCGCAAAGTTTTCTGTTTAAATTTCTTTCTTGCTTGCGTCTTTGCTCCGTTGCGCCTTGGCGTTAAATTTTTGGCTTACTTCAAAAAAACTCTTTTGGAGTTCCTACCGCCCCGGCGGAAAGATGCTGACCTCATCCTCCGGCGAGACCAAGACCGCCGGCCCCCCGAGATAGCTCAGATCGCGCCCGTTGAGCAGCACGCGCCACATCGGTTTGACGGTGTAGATCGGGTGGGCCACAAACCAGGGCGTGCCCGAAGCATCATCGCGCTCGCCGCCAATCCAGCCTCGCTCAAAGACCTCGGCCCGGGCTTGCGGAAAATAATTGAAGAACTTGCGTAGCAAAGCGGCCATCTGCCGGCCTTCACCGTCGGCGAGTTGGATCGTCAGATCGTGCCGGCCGGTCAGCGGCCGCATGCGGCCAAAGAGCGAAACCTTCACTCCAAAGTCGCCGCTGCTCAAGGCGCACGCCGAGCGGTAACCATCGAGCATCAACTGCAAGTGCAGGCTCAGGACTTTGTGCCAGCCGGCCAGGGCCAGGGGCACGCTCGCCACGCCGGGCAGCTCTTCCGCCAAAAAGCGGGCAAAAGCGGCCTGCACCAAGCTAACCGATGCGGTGACATACATCTCGGGCACGTGAATTTGACGGGGGCCGTGGCCGGCGTGGATCTGGCCGGCCCGGTAGAGATAGCGAGCCAAATCGTGGCTGAAATCCATACCCAAGGTGCGGGCCAGCCAGATGGTGAAAAATTGGCGGCGCTCGGCCAGGTGTGCGGGATCGGCGCCGCGCTCCCAGCCCAAAATAGCGGCGGTCTCGGAGTCTTGAAGCAGGTAATCGTAAGTACCGACCACTAGCTCGTGGCCGCGCCGGAACAGCACTTCCACCGTCTCGAGCATGGCCTCGCGCTCCGGCCGGCTTAGCCCCAGGAACTCTCGCATACGCTGCCAGATCTCCTCCGGGCTGGGCATCAGGCCGTTAATCTCCCAGCGCAGCGTCTCTTGCTTTTGTCCGTTTAGAATAGAGAGGCCCATCAGTCACTCCTGATCATCGTCAACAGCATTAATAGTTCTGTTTTGGCTCGGATACTGTGAGCCAGGCGGGGCGGCATCTGGACCCAGGTGCCGGTTTGAGCCGCGACCGTATCTTGACCTAGAGTCAGTTCTGCTTCACCCTGGACAAAATAAAGCGTCGCTGCCAGCGGGGTTGAGTGTTCAGACAGGATCTGATCCGGGGCAAAGGCAAAGAGGATGATATTGAGCCGGGCATCCTTGTGGATCGTGCGGCTGACAATGCTGTCGGCCGGAATATCAGTAACCAGCGTGTGCAGGTCGGGCAAATAGGTGTAAGGTAGCGCAGTGTTTTCCATCGAATTTTGCTCCTTAATGTCGGACTTTAATAAGAATCTTACGTCCTGGCGGCTTGGTTGTCAGTGACTTTTGTCACAAGAACAAACAGGCCGGGAGAAGATCTCTCCCGGCCTGGGTGGCTTACCTTTGTTTTTGGGTAGGGCCCGTCTCTGCTCCGGGCACCCTCTTGGCGTGAGCGGCTAGCTCTGTCACTTGGCTTTCCGCAGACGCTTAACCACTTTCTTAGCGATCATATTTGACCACCAGTTCATGAAGATGAACAGCACCAGGCCAACCAAGCCGGTTAGGACCAACGGTCGCTTCCCTTCGGGTACCAAATCTTCAAACATATTTCGGGCCACACCCAAGGCAAACTCCAGTTCCGAGGGGGCCTGGACTTCTTCGTAGGCATAAGCCGGCAAAGGTGTAGCCGCCTCCGGGGTGCGGTGACCGCTCGAAACCGGGGCAGCCGCAGGCATCGCTTCGGCGACTTGCCTGGCTTTGATCTGTTTGTGCAGGCCGTCCAGACTTTGGCGAGTTAAAGCCTTGGCCGAGCTATCGAGCAGGCGTTGGCCCACGCCGGCCAGGCGACCGCCCACCTGGGCGGTGCCATCGTAGTGCAAAACGGTCTGAGGGCCGTTTTCCTCGAGCCGTACATTACCGTGTGCTTTCATAAACCCAGGCGCGCCCTGACCATCCACCGTCATCGAATACGAGTCAGGTGATTGGACATCGTCGAGTTTGATCTTGCCCTGAAAATCGCCTTGAACCGGCCCGACCTTAACCTTGAGCACGCCTTCGTACTCATTGGGACCGGTTTCTTCCAGCTTTTCGCAGCCGGGCAACACGCGGGCCAGGGTATGGGGGTCCATGAGGGAATTCCAAACCACTTCTTTGGGCGCTTCAAACGTATAGCTGCCGGATAATTCCATTGGGGCTGTTCCTCCTGAGCAAAAAATAGCAGGCCGCGTATGCAGCGACGGCAAGACTATAGCACGCGCCCCAAGGGCTGTCAAGTGAGACAATTTTTTGCTGGCTATTACCCCCTCCATCTCAGGCTGGTCACAATTCAAAGTCACCGGGTCGTATGGTATACTCTTTCCAGGGTGGTTCAATCTTTAAGATTGAACCACTCTAACAATTTAAATTTGGAGAGAGCTATGAGCGAAACGGCGAGCGCTACTGCTTTTCCCACATCCGCCGATACGGTGTTAACCACCAAACTCTTTGTTCCACCGCTGCGTCCTCAACTGGTGGCCCGGCCCCAGTTGATCGAACGGTTGAACCAGGGTTTGCGCTATAAACCGAGCGTGACCATTCTCTCGGCGCCGCCGGGTTTTGGGAAGACGACCTTACTGAGCGAATGGCTGGCCGGCCTTAGCCAGCGTATTGTTTGGCTATCCCTGGACGAGCACGATAATGATCCGGCTCGCTTCCTGGTTTATGCTCTCGCGGCCTTAGGCGACCCTCCGTCCCCGGTGCCCGTAACCACACCCGAGACGAGCAGTTTCCTTATACCGCTGATCCACCGGCTGAGCGCTGTCCCGGACGAGCTTCTGTTTGTCCTCGACGATTACCACGCCATCCAGTCGCCCACGATTCATCGCGGGCTGGCCTTGCTGCTCGACAGTTTGCCGCCGCAGTGCCACCTGATCATCGCCGGGCGGACTGAGCCGCCCCTCCCCCTGGCTCGTCTGCGCAGTCAGGGGCGGTTGACCTATCTCACCGCCGCCGAGCTAGCCTTTACGCCGGCCGAAGCCGCGACCTTCCTCAATCAGGTGATGCAGCTTGATTTAGCGCCCGACCAGATCGAGGCGCTGGCCAGCCGGACCGAAGGTTGGATTGCCGGGCTGCAAATGGCGGCGCTGTCGATGCAGGGGCTGGCCGACACGGCCGGCTTCATCCGGTCCTTTACCGGCACGCACCGGCACATCTTTGACTACCTGACCGAAGAAGTTCTCAGCCGCCAGCCCGAGCCGGTGCAGCAGTTTTTGTTGCGGACCTCGATTCTTAACCGTCTCTGCGGGCCGTTGTGTGACGCCATTTTAAGCGCGCCCGATCAGGCTGCCGCGTCTCGGACCAGCCAGGCTTTCCTTGAAGATCTGGAGCGCGCTAATCTTTTCATCTTTCCTTTGGACAACAAACGGCGCTGGTATCGCTACCACCAACTTTTTGCCGATCTGCTGCGCGATCGGCTGGAGCGTCAGGCCGGTGAAGCCGAACTGGCCGAGCTGCATCGCCGGGCCAGCGCTTGGTTTGAACAACACGGCCTGGCCGCCGAGGCGCTGCGTCATGCCCTGGAAGCACTCGACCTTAAGCGCATTGTCAGCCTGGTCAAGCAGAAAGCCGCGCCTTATCTCAGCCGGGGCGAGTTGATCGCTTCGCTGCATTGGCTCGAGAGTCTGCCGCCGGAACTGGCCCGCAGTCGCGATCGGGTGCCGCTGGTGTCAGCCTGGGCCGAGGTCTTGACTGGCCGGCTGGAGAATGCCCTGACTCGTCTGCACGAGTTGGAACAGCAGGTGACCGGGGCTGAGGCCGGTATTTCCTCGGCTCCCTATCTCAGGGGTGAAATCGCCGCCATTCAGGCTTTTGTGGCCTATTTTCAGCGCGATATGGCGCAAGCGGTGCCCCTCTTCCAGACGGCGCTGCGTCACCTGCCCGGCGAGAGTCTCTACCTGCGGGGTATCGTTATTCAGAGCCTGGGCACAGCACTGAGTTGGCGCGGGCAAGTTGAGCCGGCCATTCAAGCCTACAGCGAGTCGAGCCAGCTTAACCGGATGGCCGGTAATCGCCACATTACCCAACTGGCCTTGTGGAGTCTGGGTTTGTTGCGTGCCGAGCAAGGCCGGCTTGAGCAGGCCCTCGATAGCTTTCGCCGGGCTTTGCCTCTCTCCCAGCCGACTGCGGCGCAGGAGTCGCCGGATAGCTTGCCCAATCCCGGACGGGTGCATCTCAGCCTGGCCGAAGTGCTGTACCAGCGCAATGAGTTGGGTGCAGCCCAGCAGGAGCTGTCGACCGGTCTGGCCCGGCTCGGTGACAGTGAGGACTCGGGGGTGTTGGCCGGGGGCTATTTGATTCTGGCCCGGCTCAAACAAGCCCAAAGCGATCATCCGGCCGCGGTTCAGGCCATTCAGGAAGCGGTCGCGCTGGCCCACTCGCAGCCCGGCCCGTTGTACTGGACGCCCCAGATCGCGGCTTATCGGGCCTGGTTGTGGCTGCTCGAGGATAATTTGCAGGCCGTTGAGATCTGGGCTCGCGAGCGAAGTTTGTGGCCTCTGACCTTGCCGGAGCAGATTCCCTACCTGCATGAGGCCGAGTATCTGTTGGTGGTGCGTCTGTTACTGGCTCAGGCGCAAGTCACTCGCCAGCTTCGCCGGGTGACGTTCCACCCCGATCGGGCAGAGCAGCAGCAGGCCCGGGCGATTCTGAGCCGGATCGAAAGCGCGGCTCGAGCCGGGGGTCGCACGGCACGCCTGATCGAGGTGCTGATCCTGCAGGCTTTGAGCTTCACCCAGGAAGATGACGCTCAAAGGTTGGCTTGTCTGGAGGAGGCGTTGGCCCTGGCCGCTCCGGAAGGTTTTGTCCGCGTTTTTGTCGACGAGGGCCCACGTCTGGCCGATCTACTCCACCGGCTGGTTAGCCAGGGTACTCCCCAAAAGAGCTTTGCTAACAAAATCTTGGCTGCCTTCCACACCGTAGCCCCGACCGGCCTGATCGAGGCGCTGAGTGAACGGGAGTTGGAGATTCTCCAGTTGATGGCCACCGGTATGTCAAATCAGACTCTGGCCGAAACATTGGTGTTGACGGTAGGCACGATCAAATGGCATCTAAACAATATCTTTGGAAAGCTCAGCGTGCGGAGCCGGACGGAGGCGGTGGCTAGGGCCAGGGAGTTGGGGTTGTTGTAGGGAATGGAGGGTTGGAAGGTGGGAAGGAGGGAAGGTTGGAGGATTGGAGGAATTGTGAATTGTTAATTACTAATTGCTCATTGTTCATTGCTCATTGTTAATTGTTAAAAGGGGAGATGAAAAAAAAGCGCTCGGGGAAACCGGAGCGCTTGTCTTAGGTGGGTTTGTCAATTAGTAAGGTTAGCTGGGTAGGCGGGCTAAGGCCTGGCGGTAGGCTTCTAGGGCGTTTTGGAGGCGTCCGTCCTTCACCATCGCGTCGCCCATAATTTGGAACAGGAGATAGCTGGAGGGATAGGTTTTGAGGCTATCTTGAATATCGTTGATGACGGCGCCAAGTTGGGTGCCACTGTGAACCAGGCTGTTATAGATGGCCAGCGCTTCTTCAAGGTTGCCGTTCTTGCGGGCTGTGCGGGCCAATTCAAGCCGGGCCACGGCGTCAGGAGGCAGATTGTCGGGTGCGACCAGAACATCAGGGCGGGCGGACTGAGCCACCGGCGCCACCTGGATTGCGGCATAATGCGGAGTCGGTAGCGAGACGGGCACGGCAGTCGCAGCACGCAGAGGAGGCGGGCTGGCCGGTTCCCCTTGGCGCAGCTTTCTCAGCCAGTCCGGAAGGGCGCCCGGCTTATCGGGCCGCCGGGCCGGAGGCTCGACCACCGGTTTAGGTTCAGGTTCGGGTTGGGTGACTACCTCAACTTTCGGCTCAGGCTTAGGCTCAGGCTCCGGCTCAGCTTCTGCTTCGTCTGCTTCAGCGGTGGCCTCCGCTGCGACTCGCAGCCAATCGGGCAATTCATCCTCTTCCAACTCAGCCGTGCCCGGTTCGGGAGCGGGCATGGTTAGGTCGTCTACTTCAAGTAGATCGGCAAATCCTTCTTCGTTGGCGGCTTTCAACCAGTCCGGCAGTTCTTCTTTAATTTCAATGGTCGGTTCTTCAGGAGTCGGTTCTGACGGCTCAAAGACGTCATCTGGCGCTGCCGCTAGCGAGGCGTCACTGAGCCAATCCGGAAGATCGCGGCCCGTTCCTTCGACGACAGCAGTCGTTTCGCCAAAAAGCTCTTCGCCAGTCTCCTCGATATCTCTAAGCCAATCCGGCAAATCACTGTCATCGTCTTCAAGATCACCAGTTGCCGGCGCCATCTCCAAAAGGGGTTCTGCTTCTTCTTCCGCAGAGTCGCGTAACCAGTCCGGCAAATCATCATCATCCAGGTCAGGTGTGTCCATTGCGACGGGCTTACCCTCAGGCAAGGCATTTTCCAGCGCGGCCTCTTGCCGGGTTTCTCTAAACCAAGCGGGGAGGTCGTCTTCCTCGTCCTCAGCTTCAGCTTCACCCAAATCAAGGCTTAAATCGTCGGTTGGGTTTGGCGGGGTGGAGTCCGCTGTTTCTTCAACCTCGGTGAGCCAATCCGGTAGGTTTTCCTCTTCGACGACGGTTTCTCTCTCGGTCACCACCTCTGCTTCGGCCGCTTCCCGCAGCCAGTCTGGAAGCTCGTCCTCAACCACTATCTCATCAAACGAGTCTTCTAATGGAAGGGCATCCAGGTCTTCATTTGACTCACGCAGCCAATCGGGCAGATCATCCGAAACGACCATTTTATCATCTTCGTCCTCGGCTGTGGTCGGCGTTACAGCCGAGGGTGCTTCCGCCCCTACAGTCAGACCGGTTCGCTCTTCTGTCTCATCTCTCAGCCAGTCCGGTAAATCATCCTGCTCAACAACATCTTGAGTCTCGGCGGACGTAGCCGGCTCAACCGCAGCGGTGGAAGGCTCTTCAACCTCACGCAGCCAATCGGGCAAGTCACTTTGGTCAATGCTGGCGGCTTCATCAAAGTCACTATAATCGGTTGTATCGTCAAATTCTTCGGACTCTTGCAACCAGTCTGGTAGATCATCGGTGATGATCATTTTATCGTCTTCTTCATGCGTTTCCCTGAAACGAGACGACGAAGGCGGTGTGGCCTTTGGCTCGAAAAGCTCAGCCGGCGTATCAGAGCCGATCCGTTTGCGGATCAGGTCATCATCGGAGGTGGAGATAATCCAGTCTCGGGCAGAGATGCCTTCCGCCCCCTCGGGACGCTCCTCGGCGACAGCGCTGAGATCAATGCCTTCTTCGGCCAACAACCGTTCCAGATCAGACATTTCTCGACCCAAGTCGGTGGGGTCGGGTGTCTCAGCCGCCAGATCAAAGGTGCTATGGGCTTCGTCTAAGACTTCGGCCATCGCATCCGCGCCGATGCGCTTGCGGATGAGGTCATCGTCGGAGGTGGAGATAATCCAGTCTCGGGCCGACATCCCTTCCGCTCCCTCGGGACGCTCCTCGGCGACAGCGCTGAGATCAATGCCTTCTTCGGCCAGCAACCGCTCCAGATCAGACATGCTATCGGTTGGATCGTCGACCGGCTCGGGATTGGGGGAAGCATTAGCCAGGGTTTTCCCAGATTTGATCTCTTTGAGCCAGGAAGGCATATTCTCATCACTCAGAGAAGAGCCGGTGTCGCTTGAAGTAGCCGCCTTCATCCAATCTGGGGTGGGGCCATCAACCGGTGACTCAATATCACTTTTTTTGGAAGGTTTTTTTTTGTCTGGATCACTCATAACACTCACACTCGCCTCAGTGGTTTTTGGGGCGTAACAAAGCGACAACTTGGTATATTAATAAAATGCGTTAGGTTATAAATTATTCTATCTCAATGGCTATACGATCACAACCAATTATGCCACAAAATTTCAAAAACAACAAGACATAATGAGAGTTCGCCTTTCGAGCAGGGGACTAAGCCAGGTACTTGCCAAAATTAGAATCTTTCCCTATGATGACCGTATAATCGAAACGCAAGGGGTTGAGCTTTATCCACGTTATCAAGGTATGACTTAAGCTCTGACCCACGGTAGCGACCATACTTTTATTAGTGTCAATGAAGATTTGGGTTTTTAGTAGGTTGCAACTAAAGATCGCTACCCCTCAACATCGCCTCTTTCTATTTCTTTTGGCCTACCGCTGGATAAGTCTGGTCATTGCCTTTTGGCTGTCTCAAGTAACAGCGGACCAGTTCTTTATCGGGCAGTCGGCCGAGTTCTGGTTTTTTATCGCCGCCACCACTACCTTCTTGATTAGCCTTTTTAATCACCAACTGAATGAAATGGTTCAGGAGGACCCCCTTTTTTTGGGAGTCGATGTCCTCCTGGCGGGGATCTTGTTAACCCTAACCGGGGCCACCGAAAGTCCCTATACCCTCTATGTTCTCAGTCCGCTGCTGGCCGGGGCATTTTTCTTTCAATTACGGGGCGCAATCTGGACAGCAGCCGGCTTTACCGGGGTGTATCTGGTAGCCTTATTCATTGCCAGCCGCTCTTATCCGCTCACCGTGACCCCAAGCCAGGTGCTCAACCAACTATTTGGGATCTGGTTGGTTACCGTTTTATTTGGGGGTATGTCGCAGTTGCTAAACCAACTGCAACAGGCCCACCGGGCTCTGGCTCAAAGTAAGGATGACGTGGCTTTGCAGAACCAACAGCTTGCTGCCGCTCATGAGTCGCTGCAGCAACAAAATGAAGAGCTGAGTGCCGCTCACCGGCAGCTCGAAATTATCCATGATCTGACCTTGATGCTGCAAGGCGCGTCGGATGTGATGTCAGCTCAGCAACGCATTCTACGGGCCGTGACCGAGGAGCTAAATTTTCGGCCAGCTATTATCGGCTTGACCGACCATACCGACAAGCGACGATTGGACCACTGGACCATGCGTCCCCTTAGAGAGGATGTCCTGGCCACGCTTGGTACAGTCACCCTTCAGCAGGGAAGTGGGTTTTTGGCCCAAGAACTGCTGGCCCGCCGTAGCAGCCTTTGGACCAATGAGTCGCCGCTTGTCTCCGATGAGGTGCTCAATGCCTGGTTTGGGCAAACACCATGGCTGATCTTGCCGCTGGTGTTGCAGGAGGAGTTGGTGGGGGTGCTTTTGGTCGCGCTCGATGGCGGCTATGATAACCTGACCGAAGAGCAAAGCGTGGTCTTATCAGCGGTGGCCAGCCAGGCGGCGGTGGCTTTAGGCACCATCGATAGCGTCAAGCAGTTGGCCGTCGCCCAAGAGCGTAACCGGATTGCCCGTGAGATCCACGACTCGGTGGCCCAATCGCTGTTTGGCACCGTCTTTACGCTTGACGCCTGTGTTAAAATGCTGCCGGACCAGGTTGAAACCGTCCAGCATGAACTGATCGATTTACGCAATCTGGCCGAGCAAGTGCGGCAAGAGGTCCGCCACTCGATCTTCAACCTGTGGCCGACCGAGTTAACTCTGGAACAGTACCAGACCGATCTGCGCAAATACGTGGCTCACTGTGCCGGCTCCAATGATTTTCAGGTCGATTTTACCATTGGCGGCAACTTTAATGATCTTTCACCGGCTATCCGGCGCGGGGTGTATCGCATCACCCAAGAAGCCCTGGCCAATGCGGTTCGCCACTCTCAGGTAAAGTCGGCCCGGGTGAGCCTCTATGTCGAGTCGAAAGAGGTCCAACTTAGTATTCGCGACCAGGGCCGGGGCTTTGATCCCAAAATCGTGCTGACCCGGGCTCACAGCCGGGATAAATTTGGTCTGCGTGGGATCCAAGAGCGGGTGGAGGCATTACATGGCCAATGTGAGATTCTGAGCCAGGCCGAGCAAGGAACGCAAATTCTGGTACGGATTCCAACGAACGGAAGGAACACCCATGACCTCTAAAGAGAAAATCCGGCTTATGATCGTTGATGATCATTCAGTGGTGCGTAAAGGGCTGATCATGGTTCTCCGTTTGGAGCCGGACTTCGAGATTGTCGGCGAGGCCGAGAATGGGCGCCGGGCGCTGGAATTAGCCCGACAGCTTAAACCGGACCTGGTGATGCTCGACCTGGTGATGCCGGAAATGGACGGCAAGGCCGCGGCCCTGGCCCTGCAAGCCGAGCTGCCGCTAACCAAGATCTTGGTTCTCACCGGGGTAGAGATCGATGAGGGTGTGGTTGATGTCCTGGCCTCCGGGGTTGATGGCTACGTGCCCAAAGACATCGAGCCCCATGAGTTGGCTAACGCTATCCGGACCATCGCCCAAGGCGAGGCTTATTTGCATCCGGCTATGGCTCGCCGCGTTTTAGAAAAGATGAGTGTCCGCCAGACCAAAACCCCCGGCGAACCCCAGATCCACCTCACCCCCCGCGAGTCTGAAGTGCTCCGCTATATGGCCAGCCCGGCCACCTATCGCGAGATCGCGGATCAACTGTTTGTTAGCGAAGAGACCATTCGCAGCCATGCCAAGCACATTCTCGGCAAGTTGAACCAGCCCAATCGGGCCCAGGCCGTCTTGGCCGCCGTCCGGGCCGGCTTGATTAATTTGCCGGATTAAGCCGAGACAGATTGCGGCGCGGTGAGGGGGAGTTGAATGGTGAAAGTACTGCCTCGCCCCGGCATACCTTCACTGGCGACCCTGATTTGGCCGCCGTGTGCCTCGATGATGGCGCGGGCGATGGCCAGCCCTAAACCGGCCCCGCCTTGATCGCGGCTGCGGGCCGGATCGGTCCGGTAAAAGCGATCAAAGATGTGAGGCAGATGATCGGCGGGGATCCCTTCCCCTGTATCGGCGACCGTCAAGAGCACGGAGGTGGGCCCCGGCTCGAGGTTGAGGCTGATGCTGCCTTGCGGCGGAGTGTGACGCAAAGCATTAGCCAGGAGATTTTGCAGCACTTGCCTGATGCGTCCGGCATCAAGCTTAAGCGGCGGGAGGTCGTGGACTAAATTTAGGCTAAGGCTGACACCCTTCGCTTCGCTTCCGGGGCGGAAGGTGTCGGCGGTGGTTTGCACCAAGCTGGCTAGATCGGTGGAGTGGAGAGTCAGGGGCAACTGTCTGGCCTCGGCTTGGGCCAGTTCGTGCAGATCGTTGACCAGGCGGCTCAAAAAACGGGTATGCTCGTACAAGCGGGCCATCTCGTCTAGGTTAAGGGGATAAACCTCGTCCAGAATGGCGCGCAGGTTACCTTGCAAGACCGCCAGCGGTGTGCGCAGTTCATGGGCGACGTCGGCCAGTAGATTGCGCCGGAGCTGCTCGCCGTGCTCCAAATCAGCGGCCATGTCGTTAAAGGCGCGGGCCACGGCGATGACTTCGTCGCTGCCTGCCTCGGCCACCCGCCGGCTGAGATTACGAGCCCCGATCGCCCGGGCCGCCTCGGCTAGATTGTTGAGCGGCGCCGTCAGCGATCGGCTGACTACCACGCCAAAGATGGTTCCACCCACCCCTCCAACCAGGGCTAGCCCCAGGAGAACATCCCCCAACACATTGATGAAGGGCGGTCCTCCATCGTCATCATGAAGATTGGAGCGCAAAGGTGCCAGTCCCAAATAACCCACGGTTTCAGCCTGGACCCGGATGGGCACAACCGAAAGTGAGTCCATTTGCCTGGCAGGATTGGCGCCGGGCTGCTGACCTGGATAAGCGATCACGCGTCGTTCGGCGTCCAGTAGTAAGAAGGCCGTGTCTGACCGGCGGTACACGGCTTGGGCTCCCACCAGCATCGGCTCGACCTCGGCCCAGCTTTGGTGGTCGGCATAATAATCGGCTAGTTGCTGAACCAACCCGCCGGGCCTGTCCAACGAGCGGGCCATATAATCGGCCCCGTCGCCGTCTAGTTGCTCGATGAAAAAACGGGTCGCTACTACAATAATCACCGCCACCAAGACTACGGCGGTAAAGGCTAAACTTAGACGGACCCATAGTTTGTTCATTTTTTAAGGCCCTACCAGCCGGTATCCAACGCCATAAACCGTATGAATATAGGTCATTTGGCCAGGATCTGGTTCGATCTTACGGCGGAGGTTGCGCATGTGGCTGTCCAAAGTCCGTTCCGATCCCTCATATTCATAGCCCATAGCCTGCTCGATCAACTCGCTGCGGGTGAAGGCATGGCCTGGATTCTCCAGAAGCACACGGAGCAAATTAAATTCGGTGGTGGTCAAGTCAACCGGCTGGCCGGCGAGCATCACTTCGTGTCGATCCAGGTCCATGAGCAGCTCGGCCAGTTGCAGGACCGCCGGTGATTTGGGCGTCTGCCCCCCTTGCACCCGCCGCAAGACCGACCGAACCCGGGCCACGACTTCGCGCGGGTTGAACGGCTTGGTCACGTAGTCATCCGCGCCCAGCTCCAGACCGATAATCTTATCGGTGTCGTCAATACGGGCCGTCAGCATGATAATCGGCAGATCGGCCAGGACCGGATCGCTCCGCACCCGGCGGGTGATGTCCCAGCCATCCTGATCAGGCAACATTAAGTCCAGAACCACCAGGGCCGGGCGATCCCGGCGCACGATCCGGAGCGCCGTTTCGCCGTCGTAGGCAGTTAGAACTTGATAGCCTGCTTTTTCCAGATAGGCCCGCACCAGACGCACAATATCGTGGTCATCATCCACGACTAAAATTGGTGGGCCTGTCGTGATGGAAGGCATAAAGGTTCTCCTTTAGCGCGTTTACCGCCAGGTTAAACTCTGCTCATCGACGCCACTATACTGCAAAGCAATATCACCCAGCATGTCGGCTGAGAGCAAAGGGCGCTGTTGGCTGCCATCGGCCTGCATCACCCAGATTTCCCACCGGCCGGTGCGATCGGTCAAAAACGCCAATTGTGACCCATCCGGCGACCAGGCCGGCGCAGCGTTGTTGTACGAGTAAGGCTGCTCGCCGCGCAGTTGCTGTTCGACCAGATCGACGTATGAGGTTTGGGTCAGCCGCCGGCGCTGGCTGCCATCGGCCTGCATCACGTGGACCTCCCAGTGATCGTCCTGGCGGTAGCTGAGGGCAATCTGGCTACCATCCGGTGAAAAAACCGGGGAGCGATCGTTGAAATCCTCGGTCAAAGCCCAGGTCCGCTTCTCGCTCAGATCAAGATTGACCAGGCCAAACTCGCCGTCATAAACCAGGTGGCTGGCGTTGTTAGGATCCCAGGCCGGCGAGAGGGAATAAATGTCGCCGGTCAGGTCGGTCGCCTGACCGGTCGCCAGATCGATCCGGCGCAGGCCCCAATAGGGATCGGGCGGCAGGGTATAACAGAATTTTACAATCTTGCGGCCCTCTCGCTGCGTTTCAATACTGTAAGCTCCACGCGGCGGGCGTTGATCGCCACAGACGCGGCGCTCCTGGACATAGCCACCGCGTTGATGGCTAATCACAATTTGGCTGCCATCGGCCGACCAGACCGGGGTGCGCGGGTTGAGGACGTATTCATGGATGACCCGTTCACCGCTGCCATCAAGGTTGATCAGCCACACACTGCCCAGAGCGCCATCCTGGCTGGTCTCCCACCGGGTAAAAGCCAGCCGCTGGCCATCCGGAGAGAGCGCCGGGTCCATGCCGGTCGTCAAGTAACGAAGGTCAGTGCCATCGGGGTTGACGGCGTAGATGGCTCCACCCGCGCCGGTTTGGAAGACGAGGGTGCCGGTGGGAGGAGGGGAGGGGCTGTCCTGAGCAGGGGCGGGGGACTGGAGGATTGGAGGGGTGGAGGGTTGGATGGTTTCGGTGGGGGCGGTTGAGCCTGGGTTTAGGGCTGGATTGGCCTCGACGGAGACATAGGCCGCGCCGCCGCTGACCCAGCCGGAGCGGCCATCCGGCAGTTGAATCTGCCACCAATTCGCCGCCACATCATGGCCGAGGATGGGCACGTGAGCGCCCTGAGTCAGCACCTCGACGGCAGGATGCGCCAGACCAGGGCCGCTGCGGACATTGAGGGCCGGGGCAATGATCGTCAGTTCAGGGGGCGTTTCCGTTTGAGCAGCGGCCTTTGGAGCCAACGCGGGTCCAAAGATAAGAAAAATTAACAAAGCGACCGGCCAAAGGTGTCGCTGTGCCAATTTCGAGTAGTTTATCGATAAAGCCATTATCTTTCCTCTTATCTCGGCGGCGGGCCGAACGGGCCTCGCGGCCCCTGGTTGGACCCTTCATCTTCGTCCAGGAAGGAGGCTACGCTTCCAACGACTCGATCGCCGGCCTGCAAGTCGGGCGACTCGACGACGGTCCATTCGCCTTGGGCCGAGCCGGGGGTGACGTCGATTCGGGTCCGCTGCCCATTGCGGACCAGGACCAGGGTGGTTTCGCCCTCCGCTTCGACCAGAGCATTGGTCGGCACCAGCCAGCCGGCTGCGGCGTTGTCGTCACTCAGGGTGGCCACGGCCGTCATCCCGGGTCTGACAGACTCCAGATTACGCCCATCGAGCCGGATGGTGACTTCATAGTTGACCACGCCGCTGTCCGCCTGGCTGGTGGGGGCAATCCGGCTGACGACGCCCTTGAAAGCTTCGTCCGGTAAGGCGTCGAGCGTGATCGTCGCCGGCTGGCCGAGTTCAACCTTGCTGATATCGACCTCCGCCACATTCACGGGCAGTTCCAGGGCGGTCAAGTCGGCCATAGTGGCGACACTCAATCCGCTGGTCACCTGCTGCCCAACCTCAACCTCGACGCTCAGAATTGTCCCGTCGCCGGTCGCCCGTAGTCTGGCCTGGGCCAAGTTAGCTGCCGCCTCGGCCAGATTGAGCTGGGCCTGCTCGATGTTAAGTTCAGCCTCGCGCCGCTCGGCTGGGGTGGGGCCGTTGAGGAGATCGGCTAGCGTCGCTTCGGCACTGGCCACCGTGGCTTTGGCCGAGGCCAGGTCCGCCTGGGTTGAACTCAAGGCTTCGAGTTGCGACTGGGCGGTTTGAATCGTGCTCAGGGCTTCTTGCAGCTCGGCCGGGGTGGCCGGCGCGGTGGCGATCTCGTAGGCTGCCTTGGCCGTGTCGTAGTCGATGGTGGCCTCTTGCAAGGTCATTGCCTGCTGCGAGCTGCCGACCGTGTCGGTGTAGGCAATCTCATTGTAGGCTTCTTGAGCTTGCTTTAAGGTGATAAAGGCCTTGTGCAGCTCGGCGCTGAGTTGGGTCAGTTCCGCCTCGGTTGCCCCGGCCTTGACCTCCTCGTAGCTGGCCTGCGCCGCCGCCAGCGAGGCTTGCGCGGCCGCTAACTCGGCGGCACGCGGGCCGGCTTCCAACTGGGCTAGACTCTCTTGAGCCGCCACCAGACTGGCCTGCGCCGAGGCGATCGCCGCCGGATCCGGCGCTTCAGTCAGCTTTTCCAGGGCTGTCTGGCTCAGCTTGAGCTCGAGTTCGGCCTGGTCGACGGCTCGTTCGAGATCGCCGGTCTCTAGGGCAACCAGCAAGTCGCCTGTCGAAACCGTATCCCCCGGCTTAACCGCTACTTCGGTCACCACGCCCTCGACTTGAAACACGACCGCCTGCTGACTGGCCAGAGCAATGTTCCCTGAAGCACTGACCTGCAGGCTGTCGGTAGCCGGGCGGATCGCTACAGTTTCGGTCTCGGTCTGCTCTCGAGCAGCCGTGGCCTGGCTCTCTGTTAGCCCCAACCTCTCCCGGAAGAAAAAGGCGGTCCCGGCCAGGATCAGTAGGACGATGAGGGCTATCCAGATCTTTTTGTTTTTCATTATCGCTCCTTGAAAATAGCGCCGCAGGCCGGGGGGCTTGGGGAGTGTCTCCCCCCAATTTACTCCTATTCTCGGTATCGATTGAGTCCCCGGCTCTGGCGGTTTTCTAAACCATTGAGAATTACGAATTAAGAGTTACGAGAAGTTAACTGCAACCGTATTTTTCCCTTGACTATTCTGACCTCAGAGCTTCGATCGGATCGAGTTGGGTCGCCCGCATGGCCGGATAAATGCCAAACACCAGGCCGGCGAGCAGGCTAAAGCCGAGCGCCAGGGCCAACGAGTCGGGCTGGATGACGACGGTGAAGGTGAAGGCCGGGACCTGGGCCAGCAACGCCGCCAGACCGTAGGCCAGCCCCACCCCGACGAGCCCGCCCAAAAAGCAAAGCAGCAGCGCTTCGACCAGGAATTGCATCAAAATATCGCTATCGTGGGCGCCGATGGCCTTACGCAAACCAATTTCCCGCGTCCGCTCGGTGACCGAGACCAGCATGATGTTCATAATCCCAATCCCGCCGACCAGCAGACTGATCGCGCCAATGGCCCCCAGAAACAGGGTCAAGGTTCGGGCAATGTCCGAGGCGACCTCGAGCAGGCTGGCCTGATCGAAAATGTCGAAGTCGTTGTCGTCATCCGGCCCAAGATTGTGACGCAGGCGCAGAGTAGTCTCGATTTGCTGCTTGGCCGCGTCGACCCGGTCAGGGCTGGCGGCTTGAATATTGAGACTGGTAATCGTGTACTCGCCCCGGTAGCGCGGGGCGTTGAACAGCCGGCCCTGGGCGATCCCAATTGGCACGAAGGCCTGGTTGTCACTGGTGTTGCGGCCAAAGCCACCGCTCTCCTTCAACACGCCGACCACCCGAAAAGGCTGGGCGTTGATCCGGACGGTCAAGCCCACCGGGTTTTCCTCGCCAAACAGGTCGCCGGCCAGATCCGGGCCGAGGACGGTCACTTGACTTTGGTTCTCGAGCTCCTCGGTGGTCAAAAAGCGGCCCGAGGCGATCTCTTGATTCCGGACCGTGGGATAGGCCGCGGTGATGCCGTTGACGTTGTTTTGGCTGTTGTTATCGCCGTAAACCAGCCGGGCGTTGGCCCCGTATTCCGGAGCAATGAGGGCCAGGTCCGGATGCAGCCCGCTATTTTCGAGGGCCGCTACATCACCCATCGTCAGCGTGCCGGCGGAGCCGCGCTCGCCGCTGAGACCGCCGCTGCTGCTGGCGCCGGGTGAAATAGAGAGCAAATTGGTGCCCTGGCTCTCGATCCGGGAGGTGATGTTGGCTGCTGCGCCCCGGCCAATGCCCATCGTGGTCAAGACCGCCGCCACCCCGATGATGATGCCCAGCATGGTTAAGATCGCCCGCATTTTGTGGGCCACAATACTTTCGAGGGCAACCTGGAGATACTTAAAGAACTTCATGAACGACCTCCTCGCGGCTGGAACTGATTAAACGATGGCCATTGAGTTTGTCGGAAACGATTTTGCCGTCGCTCAAGGTAATCACCCGTTGAGCCCGTTCGGCGACCTGCGGCTCGTGCGTGACCATAATGATGGTCAGCCCCTGACCGTGCAGTTCATCGAATAGATCCAGGACTTCGGCCCCGGTTTTGGTATCGAGCGCGCCGGTCGGCTCGTCGGCCAGGAGCAGACCGGGCCGGTTAACCAGGGCGCGAGCAATCGCCACTCGCTGCTGCTGCCCGCCGGAGAGTTCATCCGGCCGGTGGCCCACCCGCTCGGCCAGGCCGACCTTGGCCAGCGCTGCCTCGGCCATCTCGCGCCGGCGCCGGCCGGAGATGCCGGCATAAAAGAGCGGCAACTCTACCTGGCGGCGAGCGTTGACCCGGGCCAACAAGTTGAACTGCTGAAAGACAAAGCCGATCTCCCGGTTCCGCAGATCGGCCAACTGACTTTTGCTTAAGGTGCTGGACTCGGCGTCGCGAATTTTGTAACTGCCGCTGGTGGGCCGGTCGAGCAGGCCGATCATGTTCATCAGGGTGCTCTTACCCGAGCCGCTGGTGCCCATAATGGCCACGTACTCGCCGGCCTGCACCGTCAGCGAGACCCCACGCAGGGCGTGGACTTGAACGGTGCCCATTTGGTAGACTTTGGTCATATCCGTAATTTGGATGAGAGGCGTATTGTTTTCTGTCATTTATTTTCCTTGGATTAGGATACCATTCAACCCTGCAGATTTTGGGCAGAACTTGGGCAGAAGGCTAAGATCATTCCTCCACCCACCGTTGGATTAAACTCAGCAAGAACCACAAGCCGGCAATCAGAGCGGCTCCGCCCAGCAGGCACAGCCCGCCTTGCAGGGCGTGCCAGGCACCCCAGATCAGGCCGATTAAGCCGGTCCCGACCACGACCAGCACGAAGATTACCAGCCAGAGCATCGCTTGCTCCTGGCGGCGGCGTGTTTTTCGATAGTCGGTCGGTTCAATTGAATCTTTTGGGCGTTTTGACCACATTTTACTGTCAGTATACCGATCAAATCTGCAGATTTTGTGCAGTTTCGCAGTAGTCTTGTCACATCAAAAAAGGACGCATTTGCAGGCGTCCTTTTTGTTGTGATTAATTTTGCTCCAGATAGGACACGGCAGTTGAAGGCGCAGAGCCGGCGCTAGTCGTCATACCCGTTCGGGTGAGCCTGATGCCAGCGCCAGGCGCTCTCGATAATGTCGCGGAGGTCCGTGTATTGAGGCTGCCAGCCCAATTCGCGCCGGATTTTATCACTGCTGGCAATCAGGATGGCCGGGTCACCCGGGCGGCGAGCGATCACTTCCGCCGGGATTGGATGACCGGTTACTTCCCGGACCATGTTCACCACCTCCATCACGGTAAAGCCCTGACCGTTACCCAGGTTATACACCCGGCTGCCCTGGTCGAGCGCGCGCAGGGCCAAAATGTGAGCCTGGGCTAAATCAAGGACGTGAACATAGTCGCGCACACAAGTCCCATCGGGGGTCGGATAATCATCGCCAAAGACCAGCACTTTCTCCCGTTGGCCCAAGGCTACCTGGAACAAAATGGGAATGATGTGCAACTCCGGATCATGGTCTTCCCCGCGTTCAGCCGAGGCCCCGCAAGCATTAAAGTAGCGCAGGGCCGCATATCGAAAGCCGTGAACTCGATCGAGCCAATAGAGAAACCGTTCTAAGATATACTTTGACTCGCCATAGGGGCTGCCGGGCACGATCCGTTCCGCCTCGGTGATGGGCATGTGCTCCGGATCATCAAAAAGGTTGGCGGTTGAAGAGAGGATCAAGCGGTTCACGCCGTGGGCCAGAGCGCTCTGTAACAGGTTCAGGCCATTGGTAACGTTTTCGCCCAGGTACAAGAACGGCTCGGCCATCGACTCGCCAACCAGGGTATGAGAAGCAAAGTGCATGATTGCTTCGGGCTGATGCTGCTGCATAATCGCATCGATCAAAGCCCGGTCGGCCAGGTCACCCTCGACAAACTCCGCGGCCGGATGGACGGCGGCGCGATGGCCCTGGTACAGATTATCCAAGACAACGACAGAGTCGCCGGCCTTAACTAACTCTTCAACCACGATGCTGCCGATGTAACCGGCCCCGCCGGTAACCAAAATTTTCATCTTTTGTTGCTCCTTTTGAGATTGAGACTAATGTGAATGGATGATAATAAATGGCTTAACCACTCACCGCCGCGCTGGTCGCTCCCGGTCTGACGGTGACCGGGTCGTCCTTGCGCCGCTGGTGTAGCGCTCAAACAGATCGGCTTGGGCCTTGAGGGCGGCCAGCCGTTCGGCGCGTTTGTCGGCGTCGAAAAGGGTGGTGGGGTTGAGAAAAGCCAGGATCAGCTTGAGCAGCAGCAAAGCCCGGCTCAGCAAGCGATGCAAGGCCTCAACCAGCGGTTGCTGCCGAAAACCGGCGATCCAACCCAAGACCAGTTGGATCATCACCACGGCCGGAGCATCGATGATCCGGAGAAGGTTGGCCTGCTCAGTTACGGTTGTGTTCAAAACCAGGTAGCCGGCCGCGACCAAGAAACTCATAACCATGCCCAGGGCAAAGCCAACGATCGGTAAGGTCAGATAGGACATCAAATGCTGTAAGTGAAAGTCCTGCTTCTCGCTGGCGTGTTCCTGCAAATCAAGCAGGGCCCGGACCACCCCGCCGATACTGCCGGCCGCCCCGACGGGAATCGCGCTCAACATGAGGGTGACCGCCGGGTTAGCCGTCTCGGCCCAGGTGGCTAAAGCTTGCCAGCCATAAATAAAAGCGGCAATCGCGCCGATAAACCAGACCAGGCCGTAGACGATGATCAATACGCCCCAGGAGTACGTCCAGGTCGTGAGGCGACGATAATCATGCAACCAGCGTTTATAATAAAACGGGTCATTTTCATCAAGCCGGCCGAGCGCCGGTCGGGTGGGGGCTGCCTCGCCCGGTTCCGCGGTGAGGTTGAGACGCTGCTTGGCCGCCCGCCAGCCCAATTGCTGGTGAAAGCCGGCCACCCAGGCGACCAGCACGGCCAGGGCAATAAAGGCCGGTGTTGGCAGCGTACTCTCGAGGGCGCTACCTAGATTGCCGAAGAATTCAATAAAGGGGGCAATAATCGAACTTAGGGACAAGTTGTTGAGCAGGGCTTCAAAGCCTTGGGCAAACTCCACAATGAAGGCCCCGGGAATAACAATGACGAGCAGCGCCAGCAGGCCGAAGAGGACCCCGATCGGGGGCTGAAGGAGATAACCGGTCAAGGGGCGTCGCTCGAAGGTCTGCTCGACCGCCAGATGCTGGTACATCTGGTGCAGCATCGAGGCGGTGCCGCCCAACCCGCCCGCCATCGCCGCGGCCCACAAAGCGATAAGCAAGTTCGTAACCAGGCCGCCGCCGGCCGGCCAGAACCGGTCAATGGCGAAATAACCGCCCAAGAGCATAAGAAAGCAGAGCAGGCCATAGCCAAGCACCAGCCAGGCTAAAGCGTAAGATCGACGAAAGGTATGTTCGGCGTTGTCAGCGGTGAGCATAGGGGTCACTCCGCGTGGAAATTACTCAAATTCTACGCTTTAAGTATAACCGACCTCGGCTCATTTGTGAAAGTCATTGGCAGTTTATAACCGCTTGCTGGTCGGGGAAACGGAAAGAACTCAGAATATTGACAACCACTCTATGTCGTATGCCGACGCTTTTGCAGCCGCCCTCGCTACTGACTCGACGCGACGTTGGTGACTGGAGACCCGGAGCTGATAGGGCATTTATTTCCAGCCTTTTAACGTTCCATCGTGCCAACCTGCAATCCTCCACTCCTCCATCCCTCCAACCCTCCACGTTTTGAAGTTATCCCCCAGCCGGACTAAAATAGGCCGGTGTGAGACATTGGCCATTGATCGTATTTCTCGCCGTCTTTGTGGGTCTGGCGGCGACCTACAATTTCGTCCTGCCCGTGGGGGAAACCAGCGACGCCCCGGCCCACTTCGCCCTGGTTCGTTTCATCGCTGAAGCAGGGCGACCGCCGCTGACCCTGGCAGAGCGAACTGCGGTCGGGATTAAGGGCGACGCCTCACCCCTGTACCACGGCTTGGTAGCGATCCTGACCCAACACGTCGAGGTCAGCTCCCTGCCGGAACTGCCCACCCTCCACCAAAAAGCGGAGCGCACCATCCCCGGCGATGGCCGCCTCTTGCAGTTCTTTTTCCACACTGAAGACGAAGCCTTTCCTTTTCGGGGCATCGTTCTGGCCTGGCACTTAGCCGGGTTGGTCTCGGTGCCGTTAGGCGCTGCCACCTTAATCGCCATCTACCTGACCGTTCTGGCGCTCTATCCGGACCAGACCTGGTTGGCCCTCAGCGCGGCGATCTTTGCCGGCCTCATCCCCCGATTTCTGATTAGCAGCGCGGTCGTCAATGACGATAACTTGGTTTTTCCCTTGATTGCTTTCTCGCTCTACTTTTTGATCAAAATTACGCAAGGCGACACCCGCGCCCGGACCTTGATCGCCCTGGGTGGGCTGATGGGGCTGGCGGCGGTGACTAAGTATCACGCCTTGGTGCTGGTGCCGGAGATGACGCTGCTGGTTCTGCTGGTCGCCTGGCGCGACCGCTGGTCCTGGCGAGAGACGCTCCGGCGCTGGGGGCTGTGCAGTCTGGCCTTCGCCGTGGCCGCCGGCTGGTGGTTTGGCTTTGTCTTTGTCCGGTTCAGCGATGTGGCAGACGCCGGGGTGGTCGGCGGCGTGCTGGCTCCGCTCGGCGATCCGGTCTTGACCGAAGGGGTGCCGCAACTGTTGAGCGCGGACTTCAACGCCATCTCGCTGCGAGAGTTTGGCCCTTGGGCTGGCTGGACCTTCCGAACTTTTTGGCTTGATTACGATGGTCTCCACACCGGTATGGAACTGTTAGGCCGCGAGACTTTATATTGGAGTCTGTACGGCGGGCTGGCTTTGTTGTCGGTGGGGCTGGTCTTGGGCCTGGCGCTCCGGCTGGGGCGTTTGACGCGGCGGACCGGGGTCGGGCTGTGGCGGCTCGATCTGGGGCTGCTGGCGCTGCACCTGAGCCTTTACCTGGGCCTGGTTTTGGTGCGCTATCTCCTGCACCCCGATCTCTCGACCTCTCAGGGGCGCCATCTTTTTCCGGCGCTGCCGGCGCTGGCCTTATTCGCCGCGTTGGGCTGGGCGGAACTGGGGCGCGGTTGGGCCAAACGGGTCCGGGGTTGGCTCGGCCGGAGCGGGCTGCCTCTCAGCCTGGGTGGGATTCTGGTGGCCACTAACCTGGTTATTCTGAGCGGCTTTATCGGGCCGGTCTACTACCCGTTCTTGCCGGTCACCACGACGCCTCCGCACCAGGCCGCCATCGCTACCCGGCTTGCGCACCAGTTTGCCGAAGAACTGCGTTTTGAAGGCTTTGAACTGGCCGCCCCGGATCTTCGAGCCGGCGAAGCCCTGCCGGTGACCCTCTTCTGGCGCACCCGGATTAAGCAGACCCGCGACTACCTGATCCGGCTTTGCCTGCACGATCAATCCGACGCTGCGGTCGCCTGTTGGCAGGGCTATCCGGTCGACGGCCGCTACCCGACCCGGGCCTGGGAAAGCGGCTACCTGGTTCGCGATGAGGTTTATCTCCCGACGCCGACTTGCCTGGCTGCCGGTGACTACGCCTTAAAACTGGCGCTGCTACCGCTTCGCCTCGATACCGTTGCCCCCACCGTCGATCAGACTCGGCCGGCTGCCGACCCGCTGCTGTTAGCCTCGGTCAGCGTCCGGCCCGGCGACCCGGCCACCGGCTTCAGCGTGTGGAGCGGCCCTCGCCGTTTGGAGCGCGGGCAAACGACCGTCTGGCAGTTGCGACAAGCGTTAACCCTGATCGACTACCAAACCACGCCGGAACCGCCTCACTTTGCCTCGCTCGAAACCGCGGCGGTGACCTGGCGGCCCCTGACCGACCCGACTCGTTACGCCTGTTCGCCCACGCTGACCGCCTCGACATACAGCTTCATCGCCCACCCCGGCTTGCGGCCTGACTCATACCGGCTAGCCTTCGGCCATTCGCCGGCGGCGCTGGACCTGCGCCTGAATACCCGTCTGCGGACATTCCAGCCCCCGCCCGGTTTACCCGGCGAGGCCGCGCGCCTTGTCGGCGATGAGATCAAGCTGTTGGGCTACGAGGTTGATCTTTCGCCGCGCCTGCCCGGCGAGCCGGTGGAGGTGACGATCTACTGGCAGGCGCGGCAAACGATGAGCCGCGCCTACGCCGGTTCGGTGCATCTGCTGGATCATGCCCTGACCACCTGGAGCCAGATCGACCATCCCTTGGGCAGCGGCTACTATCCCAACGTCTTATGGGCTCCGGGCGAAATCATCGAGGACAAATACCAACTGCCGTTGAATCGCTTTGTCACGGCCGGTCGATACCGGCTCAAGCTCAGTGTCTATGAATACGCCGATGGTAGCTTTGATTTCTTGCCCTTCAAGCCTAACGACGCCTCCTCGCCCGGCGATCTCTACCTGGGCCAACTTCGCGTCCTCGATGAAGCCGCCGCCCGCCCACCGAGCCAGTTGCGGCCGGTCAAGTTAGGCGAGCAGATTCAGCTCTTGGGCTTCGATCTCGACTCAGGGCCGCTCTCCACCGCCGCCGCGGTTGATCTGGCTCTGCACTGGCAGGCGGTCGCGTCACCGGCGGCGGATTACACCGTCTTCACTCAGCTCATCGGGCCGGACAACCAAGTCTGGGCCCAACAAGACAACCAGCCCCAAGGCGGCAGCTATCCCACCAGCGCCTGGCTACCCAACGAGCGCGTGGTCGACCGTTACCGGCTCAGTCTTAACCCGGGCGCGCCGCGCGGCGAGTATCGACTCCTGGTCGGTATGTACGATCTCAACACCGGCCAGCGTCTCCCCGCGGTCGACGAGGCCGGCCACCCGCTGCCGGACAGCGCTATTCTGCTAACCACGCTCGCTTTGGAATAGCTTGATTATGGTTATGGCTGATGAATTGTTCTTACGTCGCAATTTGTCAACGTCCTCTTCTCTATTATAAATTAGCAACCAACTCTCTAGTCAGTTCGGCCGCGGGAATTTCTTTGCAGCCACTCGCATTTTGCCCACACCACAGCGGAGAAAAATCACCCGATCCACGCCTTTCCGCTTGTCCGCGTAATGCAGACATCGCCGTAGCGGCTAAGGGATAAGCTGGGACTTCATCGTTAAGTGGGCCAATTTCTTTAATAACCCGGTTCATAATCCCCCGTGCCGGTCGCCCGGAGAAAAGGTTGGTGATAACCGTGTGGTGGGCCGTTTCGCTTCTTAGCGCGGTCCGATGTATCGGCGTTGTTTTTGTTTCCGAACAGAGCAAATAAGCTGTCCCCACTTGGACTGCGATTGCCCCCAGGGATAGGGCCGCGACGACCCCTTTGGCATCGGCAATACCACCGGTCGCAATGACGGGAACGTTTACCTTTTGGACTATCTGGGGTAATAGGGCAAATGTGCCGACTTGAGTGGTGATATCGTCGGATAGAAACATCCCTCGATGTCCTCCTGCTTCAGCCCCTTGGGCAATGATGAAATCCGCACCATGGGTTTCAAGCCATTGGGCTTCTTCAACCGTGGTGGCCGATGCCAGCACTGTGGTTCCCCAACGTTTGACTCGGGCCAGTAAATCTCTGGCCGGCAAGCCGAAATGAAAACTCACAATCTCGGGCTTAAACTCCTCTACTACATCGGCGACATCATGGCTAAAGGGTCTACGCTCTAGGCCGGGGGTAATACTGTTCACATCAAGCCCATACTCATCAAAATAGGGTTGCAGGATTTCTCGCCATCTGGTTTCACGTTCAAGGTTATAAACAGGGGGTGTATGGCAAAAGAAATTGATATTAATGGGTTTTTGGCTTTGAGCTTTGATTGTCGTCAATTCCACATGAAGCGCCTCATGACTAAGCATGCCACAAGGCAGTGACCCTAACCCGCCCGCCGAGGATACAGCTAAGGCTAAAGCACTATCTTGAACACCGGCCATAGGCGCTTGTATAACTGGTAACTCTACGCCCAATAACTTCTTAATATTCATATTTTTAGAATCCTCTTTCTCACGGGCTAATGACTAAGCTCACCCGCCGAAAACATGAGCGACGAAGCGAGGCACGAGCGAAGGGGCGTAAACTGTTATCTTGTTTTTCCTCTAAATGAAGTTCTTTCAAAATGCGCTTCTTTTCATCCACTGCCATTGGCTATCCTTGCCACATGCCCGTGTTTTTTCCTCGACCCGTTACAAGCGCAATATTATCGTAAACTTCTATTCTTAAAATGTCTTTTGTCATTATTCGGTGCAGTGATTAGTTAAGGCTTTGTTGCGATTGTATAGACGTGCTTTTCAGGATATTGATCGAGTTCAAGATGTAATAGGGTTAGTCTGTTATCTATGAGTATTTGTATATTCTCATTTATCCCGATAGAGCTGTAGTAAAAAGTATCATTATGCCATTGAGCAGTATGCTCTCCGTACGCATTGCCAAATGTATAAATTAAAACTCCATTCTTAGCGAGAATATGACAAAGCTTAGAAATAACAGGTTTTTGCATGCCAAATGGCAAGTGAAAGATACTGTCCCAAGCAACTATGAAATCGAATTCCTCTTCCGTCTCCCATGTGCATATGTCTTGATGTATAAATTTATGCTCGGGATGATTTGTACTGGCCAGCTTGATCATTTCTTCCGAAACATCAATGCCGGTAATCGAGAACCCCTTATCTTGCAATATGCGGACGAATCTGCCGCTTTTGAAATAGCGGAAAACCATGATAGGGCCCTATCGGGATGCCCAATAAATTATCATCTACGGGAGAGAACCAAGGCGAAGGTGTGGCAGTCCGTGTCCTTGTTGAAAAGTTCTTATTTCCGAGTAAGGTCGTTTTGGTCACAAAGTCGATCAATAAAGATCGTTTCGGCATAGAAACACACTCGTAACCGTTAACTAGGGAGCGGGGAAACTCAAATATACAGATTTATATTCTAAAGTAGTCTTCTATCAAAGCCTGCTTAATCTTCCGGGGCAGTTCGAAGCCCCGCCACAAGCGTCCGGTGTAACCGCTAGTTAGGCGTACCCCGTCGAAGCCCGTCCTCAGTAGTCGCCCTCGACTCCGGCCCGATGCGCATCGTCTCGGACTGCACTAAATGTGGACGACCTGAGTGCGAAGCGGATCTCGGCTGCCTGCACGGTCTGGATCCGATACCCATCGGCCAAGACCCCCCGCTCGCGCTCGATCCGCCGCACTTCGGTCCACGGAATGAAGATGGGGTCATGGCACCACGAGAGCAGGATTGGCATCGCCCGCAGGTACAGCCCGGACACCTCGCTGCCGACGATGATTGCTCCGTTGTACCCAATCCAGCCCCGGAACACGCCGTAGCCCATCCGCACTTTCGGGGTCGGAAACGGACCACGCAAGGGATAGTGGGCTGCCAGCGTCTGCCAGCCGCTGGTTCGCGAGATCAGGTAGATGATCCCGACAGCTAACAGCGGTGTGAGAATAAGTGGACTCACGTCAGTGATGATTAGGCTCCATTCGGCAGCGCTCGTCTGCCACGCTTAACGACCGTGTTTCAGGCGGCAATCCCTGCCCTTATTGTAACCGCACTCATGCCTCGTTGACAAGGCGCAGCGGTGAAATAGCCTGGAGTTTTGGCTGGGCTGTCGTGGGGCGGGCGGTTGGTTCAGAGCAGAATAAGCGGAATGATAGAATTTTTTTTGATTCTACCATTCTGAAAATTCTGCTCTACCCGGTAGTAAAAAGCGAAAGCCGTCATTAACGACGGAGGCCGGAATTAATCTTGATCGAGGGCTGTCCCTAGTGACGGAGGCCGGAATTAATCTTGATCGAGGGCTGTCCCTAGGGACAAGGCGTGAATCAAATTTTGATCGAGGGCTGTCCCTAGGGACAAGGCGTGAATCAAATTTTGATCGGGGACTGTCCCTAGTGACGGAGGCCGGAATTAATCTTAATCGAGGGTTGTTCCAAGGGACAAGGCGTGAATCGAATTTTGATCAGGGGCTGTTCCAAGGGACAAGGCGTGAATCGAATTTTGATCGGGGACTGTTCCAAGGGACAAGGCGTGAATCAAATTTTGATCGGGGGCTGTTCCAAGGGACAAGGCGTGAATCGAATTTTGATCGAGGGTTGTTTCTTGGGACAGGGGGTGATCGATCAGCGCATCGCCACTGGTCGTTAGGGACGGGCGTTTTTTAGGAGGTGAGCAGGTGCGGTCGCTACGAATGAGGCCCTCATCGCCACTTTGGCGCTCCCTAAGCTTATGCTATAATGCTTCGGTTGTCACTTCGGCTCCGTGGCCCTCAGGGAGTTGGCCTGATTGTAAAACGTAAAGCGTAAAACGTGAAACGTAACCAACGCTTACGCGTTACGTTTTACGTTTTAGGTCGCCACACCCCCTGAAATCCCGTTGAGCCGTCACTACCCATAACCGTGTCTAACTTATGAGCTTTGCCTTCCAACTGTTAGCTGAAGATAGCCAAACCCATGCCCGCGCCGGCCTGATTCAGACCCCGCACGGCGACATCCCCACGCCCGTTTTTGCCCCGGTCGGGACGCAGGCCACGGTCAAAACCCTGACGCCCGCCGACCTCCACGAGCTGGGCGCGACGCTGATCCTGGGCAACACCTACCATCTCTACCTGCGCCCCGGCCCGGATCTGATCGCCAATTTCGGCGGGCTGCATCACTTTATGCAGTGGCACCGGCCCATCCTGACCGACTCCGGCGGCTTTCAGGTCTTCAGTCTGCAAGGTCTCCGCAAAGTGGATGAGGCTGGGGTCACCTTTCGCTCTCATCTGGACGGTTCAACGCATCGTTTCACGCCGGAAGGCGTCATCGCGATTCAAGAGAAGCTCGGCGCGGATATTATTATGGCCTTTGATGAGTGCCCGGAGCCGGATGACTACGATTACAACGTGGCCGCCCTGGCCCGCACCCATCGCTGGGCCGAGCGCTGCCGGGCGGCTCAGCGGCGGACCGATCAGGCCCTCTACGGCATTGTTCAGGGCGGCATCTTTGCCGATCTGCGGGCCCACAGCGCCGAGTTCCTCAGCGCGCTCGATTTTCCGGGCTACGGGATTGGCGGTTTGAGCGTCGGCGAGACCAAGGCCCAGATCCAAGGGGTGATCGAGGTGGTGCACCCGCTGCTGTCCCGCCACAAGCCGCGCTATCTGATGGGCGTCGGCAGCCCGGAAGACCTGTTTGAAGGCGTCGCGCGCGGCGTCGATCAGTTCGACTGTGTTTTGCCGACCCGTATTGCCCGCAACGGCGCCGTCTTTACGCCTGACGGCCGCATCAACCTGCGTAAGGCTCAGTACGCCGCCGATCCTAACCCCATCGACCCGGATTGCACCTGCTACACCTGCCGCACCTTTAGTCTGGCTTACTTGCGCCATCTGGTCATCGCCAAGGAGACCCTAGTGCTGCGCCTGGCCACGATTCACAACCTGCACTTTATGCTCGAGACCATGCGCCGCATCCGCCAATCGATTCTGGCCGGGACCTTCGCCACGGTCAAGGCCGAGTTTCTGGCCCGGTATGAGCCGGTGGCCGAGGATCAACGGGGCAAGAAGCCGAAGGCCCGGTAGGCCAAGTTGACTCTTGGTAGTATTTGGCTGATACTTTTAGGCAAGCTCAAAGTAGAGATCGCTATAACTCCTAAGTACAACTTCTAGTCTCATTGTCTTAAGGCGGTAGGTAAAAAAGAGAACGCCATACCTCAACAATTGTGGCATGAAATTATTACTAGACCGCTGTACGACGATAAAGACACCAGCATCATCGAATTATTTTGAACAGGGCTTTAGATCATGGACCTACTTGAAGCGTTTATCTTGGGCCTCGTCCAAGGGGCCACGGAGTACATTCCGGTCTCCAGTTCGGCGCACTTAGTCTTAGTGCCCTGGCTGCTGGGCTGGCCGGACGCCTCATTTGCCTTTGAGGTGCTCGTCCAATGGGGGACGCTGGTCGGCGTCTTTTTCTTTTTTTGGCAAGATATTTGGGCTATCGCCAAAGCCGTGCTGCAAGGGCTTGGGCAAGGCCGGCCCTTTGGCACGATCGAGGCCAAGCTTGGCTGGTTTGTAGTGATTGCCACGCTGCCGGCCGTTGTCTTAGGTCTGGCCTTTAAAGATTTCTTCGAAAGCTTCTTCGCCGAGCCAATGTATGTGGGCGCGTTCCTGATTCTGACCGCCATCTTGCTGGTCGTGGCCGAGCAACTGGGCTCGCGGACGCGTTCGCTAGAAAACTTCACTTGGCTCGATGCCTTGATTGTTGGTTTTTGGCAGGCGGCCGCTATTATGCCCGGCATCAGCCGCTCTGGGGCCACGATTGGCGGCGCGGTGCTGCAAGGCTTCGATCGGACCTCGGCCGCTCGCTTCAGCTTCTTGATGTCGATTCCCGCGCTGCTGGGAGCGGGCGTCGTGGCCCTGTTTGACCTGGTCGATCAGGGCAGTATCGCCACCGAACTGCCGGCTATCTCGGTCGGTTTTGTCGCGGCGGCCATCTCTGGCTATGCTTGCATTCGCTGGTTGCTCCACTATTTGCAGCGCCACTCGCTCTACGTCTTTGCGGCTTATTGCTTGGCCTTGAGTGTCCTCTCGTTGGTAGTCGGGTTTGTGCGGGGCTAGCCAAGACGCTCAACTGTTTTCTATTTTCTTCTGGCGCCTTTGCCCCTTAGCGTCTTTGCGTTTAAATTTCTGGCTTAATGGCCAAGAATCTAATTGGAAACGTAGATAATCTATCCTCTAGCTTCCTGTCCAGGCGAGCCCTTCGTCGCGTTACTGCTACTGCGGCCCTTCTGTGCTCGTCTCTTTTTTTTCTTCTCTCTTGCGACACAACCGTCGTCACCCCCCCGAAACCGGTCTATTTTCGCGCCGCCGGATCGTCCACGCTGCAGAGCTTATTCATCAAGCTGAGCGAGACCTACAGCCGGGCTCATCCCCAAGTTAGTTTTGATGTTACGGGAGGCGGTTCGACTTTGGGGCTGGAGCTAGTTGAGACCGGACAAATCGAAATTGGCCTGGTCTCCTGGTCACCCCAACCGCTCGATAGCCGGCTGCGCCTGGTGCCGCTGGGCCAGGATGCTGTTGCCATCATCACCCATCCTGAAAATCCGCTGCCTAACCTGCCGGTCGCCACACTGCGAGACATTTTCAACGGCAAAGTGCTCAATTGGCAGGTAATCGGGGGCTCGGACCTGGCGGTTCAGGTGGTGAGCCGGGAAGACGGCTCCGGCACGCGCTCGGCTTTTGAAGCGGCGGTGATGGACAATCAGCCGGTCACGCCGACCGCCGTCGTTCAGCCCGGTAGCCAGGCTGTGGTCGAGTATGTGGCTCAAAATCCCGGCGCGGTGGGCTACGTATCGGCCGCTTTTGCCGATGACCAGGTTCACGTCGTGCCGATTGAGGGCGTCCTGCCCACCTTCGAGGCGCTCCAAACCCGGCAGTATCCTCTCCGCAGCGATTTGGCGCTGGTGGTGGCTCAGAACCCGCCGGCCGAACTGGAAGAGTTTTTACGGTTCGTGACCAGTCCGGCGGGCCGGCAGATTATAGAAAGCTGGCAGGGGCGTTAAGTTACAACCAGGGGTTTGAGGCCCGCTCGCGCCCAATAGTGGTGACCGGACCGTGACCGGAGCAGACATAAGTTTCATCCGGCAAGGTCATAAGTTTTTCTGAGATGGACTTCATCAAGGCCGCGTAATCGCCGCCGGGCAGATCGGTGCGACCGATGCCGCCGGCAAACAAGACGTCGCCATCGAAAATGATGCCGGCCTTGGCCTCATAAAAGCTGACGTGGCCCACGGTATGACCCGGGGTGTACAAGACCTGGAAAGTATGGGTCCCGAAGGTGATTTCGTCGCCTTCGGCCAGGCTAATCGTTGGTTCGGGGCTGGGCGGCGCATCGAGGCCGAAGAACATCGCCCCGCCTTTGTTTCGCAGCAACGGCAGATCAAGTGGGTGCAGCGCCAGCGGGGCGCCGGTCGCTTTGACCACCCCCTCGTTGGCCATGATATGGTCAAAATGGGCGTGGGTGTTAAGGACATACTTAATGTCCAATCCTTCTTGCCGGACGACGGCCATAATTCGCTCCGGCTCGGCGCTCGGGTCAATAATTACGCCTTCTTTTGTTTCTTCGCAGCCGACCACGTAGCAGTTGGTCTGCACCGGGCCCAAGGGGAGTTGTTTTACAATCAAAGTTACGCTCCTTATTGAATCGGGCAAAATTACCTATTGCCTTCAACCGGTGATGTATGGTATGCTAACGGCTAACGCTTGCCAAAAGCCGGATGCCGCGCCAGTGATCCAACGGCCGGCTTTGTACGTTTAAAACTTCACGCTGTTCCAGCCCTGAATACGACACCTAAATCAGTTTTTGAACAACACATGCTATCTTAGCGTTTGCCGCTATTCAGAGCAAACTTGATGGTTGCTTATGCCATTTTCCTACCAAGCTGATGAACTATTTTCAGGTATGAAAACTAAATCTGCACCGCAATACCAATACATAATTTTTGATTTGGATAACACCCTTTACCCCAAAGAAGCGGGGTTGATGGATGCTGTCAGCGAGCGGATTCTGTCCTATATGGTTCACCACGTTGCGATCCCGGCTGATGATGCGCCCCTCAAAAAGTTGAGCTACTATCAAGAGTTCGGGACGGCCCTGCGCGGTTTAATGCACGAGTACCCCGATCTTGATCCGGTTGACTTCTTAGAGTACGTTCACAACATCAAACCCGAACTTTTCTTCAAAAGCAGCCCTCCTCTCGATCGGATGCTGCACAATATCCCTCTCCGGAAAGTTGTTTTTACAAACTCCTGCTTGCCCCACTGTTGGCGAGTGCTCGACGTCCTGCAAGTCAAGGCTCATTTCGAGAAAATTTTTGATGTGGAAGCGATGGGCTTCCGCTGCAAGCCTGATCCCCTTGTCTACGAGCGGCTGCTTGATGCGCTTAACGTACCGGGCGAAAGCTGCATTATGGTTGAAGACAGCCCGCGTAACCTCATCCCGGCCAAGAATTTGGGTATGACCACTATCTTGGTCGATGGTCACCACCGCTCTCTGGCCGTGGATTATGCGGTGCCGACTGTTTTCCACGTTGAGAACGTCCTCCGCGAACTCCTGCCTGACTCGCTGCTCTACTAAAAAGTTCTCCATCGTCAGCCGGCCGGCTTGGACAGACCAGGCATTTGGTTTAGAATTGTCGGGTTGAAACCAAGTTCTGTGCTAGGTTGGAAACCAATTCATGTCCAAAATTGATCGCTTTAAAGAAGTGGCCGTTGAAACAACGTTTCGCGTCCGTTACGCTGAGACAGACCAGATGGGGATTGTGCATCATTCTGCTTATATCGTCTGGCTGGAGGAAGGCCGGAGCCAGTGGATGCGGGCAAACGGCAGCTCCTATGTCGAATTTGAGGCCGACGGCTTGGCTTTGTCTGTGATCGAGTTGCATCTGCGTTATGAACGACCGGCCAAATACGATCAGTTGGTAACCGTGCGCTGCCGGCTTGACGAAGTGCGAAGCCGACAGATGCAGTACAGCTATGAAGTGCTAAATGCCGAGACCGGCGAGATCTTTGCCAGTGGTTATTCGAAGCATGTCTGCATTAACCGGGCCGGTAAGGCAGCCAAAATCCCCGACTCCTGGCGGCAGCGGTTGGCTGGGACAATCGTTGCGGGTTAAGGGTAACGAACAAAAAAGACCTGGCGAAGTGAGCCGCCAGGTCTTTTTTTTCAACTGAGTTAGTTCGCTTAAGCCGGTAAGGGCGCGGTGGAAGGCGGCAATGAGCGGGAAGATGAATCTTCTGATGAAGCGGGGGCCGACGAACTCTCGTGTCCTGTTTCAGGATTCGAGGTTTCCGTTGACGCTTTTCTGCCACCGGGAGGAGGAGGATTATCCCCTTCAAGCAGGGTTTTGAACTGCTCGGCGTCGAGGGTTTCAGTTTCCATGAGCTGTTCCGCCACGCGCTGCATTTTGTCGTGGTTATCATTCAAGATTTTGAGGGCACTTTGATGGGCTTCGTCCACCAGGCGCCGCACTTCAAAATCTATTTGCTCGGCCACTTCCTCGCTGTAGTTACGCTGCTCGCTGAGCTGCCGGCCTAAGAAGACGAGTTCTTCGGTATCGCCAAAAGTGAGTGGCCCTAGTTTTTCGCTCATCCCGTAGCGAGTGACCATATCACGGGCCAGGCGGGTGACCGTCTCAAGATCACCGGTGGCGCCGTTGGTGACAGAGCTAAACATGATCTCCTCAGCGGCGCGCCCGCCCAAAGCCACTGCCAGGCGTGCTTTGAACTTGGACTTACTGTACAGGGTCCGGTCATCCTCGGGCAACGAGAGCATATAGCCCCGGGCAAAGCCACGTGGGACGATGGTCACTTTGTGAACCGGATCAGCTTCGGGGCTGTAGTAGGCGACCAGGGCGTGCCCGGCTTCGTGGTAAGCCACCACTTTTTTCTCTTCTTCACTGATAGTGCGGCTGCGTCGTTCCGGACCCAGCCGTACTTTTTCAATGGCTTGTTCGAGGTCGATCATGGTCACTTGCTTTTGATTGCGTCGCGCCGCCAAAATAGCGCCTTCATTGACCACGTTTTCCAAATCAGCGCCTGAGAAGCCGATCGTGGCTTTAGCCAGGGCTTCGAGATTGACATCGCTGGCCATGGGCTTGCCGCGGGAATGGACCTCGAGAATTTTCTTGCGGCCCTGCCAGTCCGGCCGATCTAGCACCACCCGGCGGTCAAAGCGACCGGGGCGAAGCAGCGCCGGGTCGAGAATGTCCGGCCGGTTTGTCGCGGCGATGACGATGACGTTTGTATCGGTTTCAAAGCCGTCCATCTCAACCAGGATCTGGTTCAGAGTCTGCTCGCGTTCATCGTGGCTACCGCCCAAGCCCGCGCCCCGGTGCCGGCCTACGGCATCGATTTCGTCGACAAAGATAATGCAAGGGCTGTTGCGTTTGGCTTGATCAAACAGGTCACGCACCCGGCTGGCACCCACCCCCACAAACATTTCGACAAACTCCGAGCCGGAGATACTGAAAAATGGCACTCCGGCTTCGCCGGAAACGGCTTTGGCCAACAGGGTTTTACCGCACCCCGGCGGGCCGACCATAAGCACCCCTTTGGGGATCCGCGCTCCCAGCGAGATAAATTTTTCGGGTTCGCGTAGGAACTCAACAACTTCTGCCAGCTCTTGTTTGGCTTCGTTGGCGCCGGCCACATCATCGAACGTAACCGTCGGCTTATCACCCGAAAACATGCGGGCTTTGCTCTTGCCAAAGCTGAGCGCTTGATTGTTGGAACCCTGCGCTTGCCGCACCATAAAGAAAAGCAAACCCCCAAAGATCAGTAGCGGCAAAACCGTGATGGCTAGGGTGCCCCAATCGCTCCAGACGCCGGGAGGAATAACTTCTATCTCAACCCCACTGAGTTCTTCCTCGGTAACGCCAAGCTGTTCAAAGGTCTTAAAGATGCTCGCCCCGGCTTCCTTGCGCGATCGAGCATTATCCGTATTCGCTTGAATGTACTTGACCGTTACTTCTTCGTTGTTAACGCTAATTTTGCTGACTTCACCGTTTTTAATCTGCTCGGCCACGGTTGTAATTTCAATCTCATTGCTGTCTCTTGGGCTGGAAAAGATGCTAAAAATCAAAGCGGCCACAGCGAGGAGGATGAGCAGATAAACGATGCTGTTCTTAAAAAGGCCTGAATTCACAATTTCCTCCGTATAGGGTTAAAACAGAATTCTGTAATTATACCAGGGTCATGGGGATTCGCCAACACCATCTCGAGACGGACTCTAACTGTTGGATGTAGAAAGCGCAAGGGAGGGGGGTTAAGAAAGACCATCAAGGAACAATCTGAATAGTGCGAATTATCAGCGAGCCAAAGTTATCCAACTCGCTGCGCCCCGAGTCTATCACCTTAAGGCGGTCGTTTGTGCCGGTAGTATACATGCCTACCCGGAGTTCGTAATCACCCGGGACCGTATTAGGGGGGATAGAGAGTTGAGAGGTGTCGACAATGATCTCGCCGATCCGCCAGGTAGAGGTGGGTTTGGCGCCCCCTTGGGGTTGAGCATCGACTTGGGAGACGATGCCTCCCTCGGGAGTAGTGAGGTGAACATAAAAAGAATAGTTTTCGGTGGGCGGAATGATGGGCTGCCAGAAGAAGGTAATGTTAATCGGATCGCCAGGATTGTATTGCAATCGCGACAACTCATAAGCCGTCAGCGAGATCTGCCCCCCCAAATTGGCGCCCACCGGGCTCCTGGCCCCGCTGCTAACAACCAGCGTGGTCAAACTCCGGTTGGCTACCAACGAACCGGGCGGCGGGTCTTGATAGACCACCTGTCCCGGCGGATCTGGACTCCAATCTTCGTATTTTTGGACGACGAAGTCAAGCGATTTAAGCAACTGCTCTGCTTCATCAAACTGTTCACCGCGGACATCAGGCATCTCAATCAAGGGGGGACCCTGACTAACCGTCACATTGACCACGGTACCGGCTTCAACGGCTTCTCCGGCCGGCACGGACTGTTCCGTGATGGCAAAAACGGGCCAGGTGGGGTGAGGTTCTTCTTTGCCCACGGCTAAGGCCAGCCCCATGTTTTCCAGGGCCGGCCGCGCGGCGTTAACCTCCATGCCAACAATGTCCGGCATGCGCACCTGCCCCGGCGGTAGTTCCGACGCGGCGGATGAGGCGCCAGGTAAACTGGGATAGTAAGCGTTGTAAACGGCCACGAGCAGGGGCACCAGGCCTAAAACGGCCAGGATGGCCAACAGCCCTAAGCCGAGCATTAACCAATCCAATCGTTGCGGCCCCCGGGGTTGAGCCGGCGGGCTGGCGGCCGGCTGGATCCGTTGCGGGCTCCGTTGTTGAATGGGTGAACCAAGGACCGAAGAGATCGGCGCCTGGGCGCCGGTCGGCACGAAGCCGCCCTGCTTAAACATAATCAGGGCTTCGCGCAGATGATCGGCGGTTAAAAAGCGCTCATTGGGGTTTTTGGCCATCGCCGCATCGATGATGCGAGCCAGAGGCTCGGGGACGCGGCTATCCAGTTTGTCGACCGGTAGGTGGGCTTCGTAAATCTGTTTGCGGGCGACATCTTGATCGTCCTCACCGACAAAGGGCACGCGACCGCTCAACATCTCATACAAAATGATCCCGATGGCGTAGACATCGGTGGCGGGCAAAACACGATCGCCGGAGGCCTGTTCTGGGGCAAAGTAGGCCGGTGTACCCCAGACGACTTCGCCTTCGTCCATAGCGCTCGCGCCCAACGCCCGGGCTAAGCCAAAGTCAGTAACTTTGACCTGGTTTTGCGGTGTAATAAGAATGTTGCCCGGCTTTAGATCACCGTGAACCAGCCCGGCCCGGTGGGCCGTGCCCACGGCCGAGCAGATTTGGATACCGTATTCGACGGCCTGCTCGATGGGCAGCCGCCCTCGCTGATTGAGCAAGGCGCGCAAGTCTGAGCCGGGAATCCATTCCATAACGATATAGGGTCGATCCTGGTATTGACCAAAATCATAGACCGCCACAATGTAGGGATTATTGAGCTTGGCTGCTGACTGGGCTTCGCGATGAAAGTTGACTAAAAAGGAGGGATTCTGCGCATACTGGAGCCGCAAGACCTTGACCGCTACCATGCGTCCGAGAGACATATCCTGGGCCTGGAAAACTTCAGCCAGACCGCCCTCACCGATCTTTTTTATTAGCTGATAACGGTCGTTAAAAACAATGGGTAACTGCATCAGACTCTAGGTTGAGGATAGATTTTTCGTAGCCTACGACAAACGTCGTACCCTACTATTTTACCCACAGGCAGGGTTGCGGGCAAAAGCTATAAGGAAAATAGACAGTTTTGACGCCCATGGTGGGGCATGCTAGAATTTCAGCCTAATATCAAGGCTGTGAATACAAAATGACTCTAAAGCAAACTATTTATCTTGATCACGCCGCTTCAACGCCCACTGATCCGTTGGTGGTTGAAGCGATGCTCCCTTATTTTACCGAGGTTTACGGCAACGCTTCCGGCATCCATGCGCAAGCTCGGGCCAGCGCCCAGGCCATCGATGACTCGCGGCGGCGCATTGCCGACGTTTTAGGCTGTTCGCCCGGCGAGGTAGTCTTTACCGCCTGCGGCACCGAGAGCGACAACCTGGCGATTCGCGGGGTGGCCTGGGCCCGAAAACAGGCCGGTCATGGTCAGCACCTGATCACCACCCCAATTGAACATCACGCGGTCGGTCACACCTTCACGCAACTGTGCGAAAAGTTCGGTTTTGAGCAGACGGTAGTACCGGTCGATAGTTATGGCGTGGTCGATCCGGCTCAGATCGAAGCGGCTATCCGGCCCGAGACGATCCTGATTAGCGTGATGTACGCCAACAACGAGGTCGGCTCGCTGCAGCCGATTGCCGAGATTGGAGCGCTGGCGCGAGCCCGAGGGATCACCTTCCATACCGATGCCGTCCAGGCGGCCGCCTATGAGCCGCTCAAGGTTGAGGATTTAAACGTGGATCTGTTGGCCATCTCCGGCCATAAGATCTATGCGCCTAAAGGGATTGGCGTGTTGTATCTGCGTCAAGGTACGCCATTTCTGCCGGCCCTGACCGGCGGAGGGCATGAGCAAAACCGCCGGCCGGGCACGGAAAATGTGCCTTATATTGTCGGGCTGGCCAAAGCGCTTGAGTTGGTCGAGGCCAGGCGGGCCGAAGAAAACCCGCGCCAGGCCCAGCTACGGGATCGACTGGTTGAGGGAGTCCTGGCTTCGATCCCGGACAGCGAACTGACCGGCCATCCTACCCGGCGCCTGCCTAACAACGCCAGTTTTGTCTTTGCCGGCGGTGAAGCCGATCCCATTTTGATCCATTTGGATCTGGCGGGTATCCAGGCCGCCAGCGGCAGCGCTTGCACCACTGGTATGCCCCAGGCTAGCAAAGTTTTAACCGCGATGGGCATCCCCGAGACCTTGGGGCTCAGTGCGCTCCGGCTGAGTTTGGGGCGGCAAACCACGGCGACCGAGATTGAAACGGTGCTGGTGGTGCTGCCCGAGGTCATTCAAAAAGTTCGAGCCTTAAATCCCAGCTATGAATTGGCAGATTAACCGGCTACGATTATGACAAATAACGGATTAAGCAACAAGCGAGTAGTCGTGGCGATGAGCGGCGGCGTTGATAGCTCGGTGGCGGCTGCTTTACTCAAAGATCAAGGCTATGAGGTGGTCGGTCTGATGCTGCGGCTGTGGGCTGAGCCGGGTGGGGCGGCCAATCGCTGCTGTACCCCGGACGCGGTCAACGATGCCCGCCGGGTGGCTGCCGCTCTGGACATTCCCTTTTACGTCCGCGACTACAAGGACGTATTTAAGTCCACGGTGGTCGATTTTTTCATCGACGGTTATGCGCGGGGAGTAACACCTAACCCTTGTGTGGTCTGTAACCGTGACATTCGGTTCGATCGTCTGCTTAAGGAAGCGTTGAGTCTGGGTGGAGATTTTCTAGCCACGGGACACTATGCTCGGGTTCACCGCACCGATGAAGGCCGGTTCCAATTGCTAAAGGGCATCGATCCGGCCAAAGATCAAAGTTATATGCTTTATACCATGAGCCAGGCGCGGTTAGCCCGTGTCCTGCTGCCGGTCGGCGAGTATGATAAGAGCCACATTCGGCAAATCGCGGCCGATAAGAACTTGCCGGTCTTCAATCGCCCGGACAGCCAAGATCTGTGTTTCTTGGGCGCGGGTGATTATCGAGCCTTTCTTCATCGCCACGCGCCGGAAGTGGTCCAGCCGGGGCAGATCGTTGACTCGGCCGGCACGGTCCTGGGCGAACACGCCGGGCTGGCTTTTTACACCATTGGCCAGCGCAAGGGCCTGGGGCTCTCTTCGCCACAGCCGATGTACGTGCTCCACAAAAACACGACCAGCAATACTTTGGTCGTCGGCGCTAAGGAAGAGTTAGGGCAAACGACCTTGCTCGCCCACCAGGTTAGCTATGTTAGCGACCAGCCGCCGGCCGAGCCCATTCGCGTTCAGGGTAAAATTCGCTACAAATCCCGCGAGATGGAGTCTGTTTTAACCCCGCTGCCCGACCAACGGGCTGAACTTGTCTTTGATGAGCCAATGCGGGACGTGACGCCTGGTCAGGCCGTGGTTTTCTACCAGGGCGAGGTGGTAATCGGTGGCGGTACGATCGAAAAGACAGGCTAAACCATGCCTCCCTATTTACTTCTGGCAGTCCTGTTAGGCGCCGTCTATGGGGTGCTCTTTCATCTGTGGCGGGGCAGGACCTTTCGCGACCTGGCGACGTTTTTGGGCATCGGCGTCGTCGGTTTTGCCTTGGGGCAGGGGGTAGGCATTCTGCTCGGCTTCGACCAGTGGCTGATCGGGCCGCTCCACGTTGTTGAAGCTTCCCTTTTGAGTTGGGGAAGTCTATTCTTGGTCCAGTGGTTGAAAATTTGGTAGTTGCCTACCGCGTGCGCCTACCCGGCGACCATTTTCTTAATCCTTGCGGGTGTGCTAAAATGCGAGCCTGATCCTATACATAAATACATAAAAAAGAGAAGTGCCACATGCCTGACGAAATGGTTCCATCGTATAATCCTTACGAGTCAGAAAGTCGCTATCCGGAGCTTTCAGCCAAGCCGGCAGACAAACGCCCATTGATTATTGGGATTGTCGTGGCGGTTGTCTTGATCCTGATCTTTGGCGGGATTGGAGTTTGGCTCTTTTTAAATCCGGCTAGCGCGGCGGTGCTGCGGGACATTTTTATTATCTTTTTGGGGTTAGGCGTTTTCCTCATTATCTTACTGTTGATTGCCCTGGTAGTGATTGCCATCTATTTAGTCATCAAGATCAATGACCTCATCCATCTCGTTGACCGCGAGATCAGACCGGTGCTCAATAAATTGCTGCAAACTTCAACTACTGTGCAAGGAACGGCGTCTTTCATTAGCGAACATGCGGTTCGCCCGGTGATCACGACCGCCAGCATCGTGGCCGGCATCCGAGCTGTTTTCCGGGCGCTGTTTCAGCGGTGAGGCCGGCTTGGCCGCTCCAAGCAGACGGTTTTATGGTATAATTTAGTGTACGCTGATTTATCATAGAAAGGAGAAGTCCACAAATGGCTAGGAATAGTGATGGTGGGGCATTTTTTGCCGGATTGGTTATTGGTGGTTTAGTCGGCGCGGCACTGGCGCTGCTGCTGGCTCCGCAGTCGGGTGAAGAAACGCGGGCTCAAATTCGTGACCGAAGTTTAGAGTATAAAGACTTAGCCGAGGAAAATCTGGTCGGCGTCCGGCAGCGAGCCGCGGAGGTTGGCCAGCGAGCCCAAGAGCAGGTGACCACTTTGCAGTCCAAAGGTGTGGAAGCCGTCGAGAAGAGCCGGCAGAGCGCGACGGAAGCGCTTGAAAAAGGGAAACAGGGTCTGTCGCAGGTTCTTAACCGTGGCAAAGACGGCTCCGTCGAAGTCGAAGCTTAGCAATTCCCCTTAGAATCAATCAAAAACGGTAGGGAGATTTCTCTCTGCCGTTTTTTGTTCCCCGCTTAACTCCCGCAGGGCAGCCGGTAGCCGCTCGATCAGATCGCCGGCGGCGGCTCCGGCGGTGCCTACTTGCTCTTGCACCAACTCGCCAGCCAGACCATGCAAGTACGCCCCGGCGACGGCTGCCTCAAAGGCCTCCAGCCCCTGCGCTCGTAAGCTAATAATAGTGCCGGCTAGCACATCTCCAGAACCGGCCTTAGCCAGCGCCGGATTAGCAAACGGCAAGACGCTCGTCCGGCCATCCGGCCCGGCGATAATGGTGTGAGCGCCTTTGAGCAACACAACCTGCTGCCACTGCTCCGCCTTTTGTTGGGCCAGGGTTAAGCGATTGGCCTGAATTTGGCTTGGGGTTTGGTTTGTCAGCCGGGCCATCTCGCCGGGGTGAGGGGTGATGATGCTGTTCGGCGGAACGCTTTGCCACCAGTGAGGCTGTTCGGCCAGGATGTTGAGCGCGTCGGCATCGAGGACCAGCGGCGGCAGCAGCTTGGGCTCGGCCAGTAAATTCTTGAGAAATGTGGCGGTTGACTCGTTGTGACTTAGTCCGGGACCGACGAGTAAAGCCGTGGCTCGTTTAAGGGTTTCGTATAGAGCGGGGGCCGGTTCCGGCGCCAGGTGACCGGCGCGATGAGGCAGCGCCACATAAGTGGCCTCGGCCAGGCCGGCAGCGATAATTGGATAAATCGCTTCCGGGACGGCCAGGGTGACCAGGCCCGCGCCGGCTCGAACAGCCGCTCGACCGGCCAGCAAGGCGGCGCCGGTGTAGTTCATCGAGCCGGCCACAATCAGGGCCGTGCCAAAGGTGCCTTTGTGGGCCGTAGCCGGCCGGGCCGGCAGCAGTCGAGCGACTTTGGCCGCCGTGACCATCTCCAGGGCGACCTCGGCCGGGTAGTGGGCGGTCGTAATGCCGATATCGCCCACAATTAATCGGCCCACCACTGCCGGACCGGGCGGCAAAATGTGGCCGAGTTTAGGGGCAGCAAAGGTAACCGACAGATCGGCCGGCAGGGTGTGGGGATCGATCGCCCCGGTATCGCTGTTGAGGCCGGAGGGCAAATCGACGGCGATGACCACCGGGCCGACCTCTTCGTCAAAATAAGGTAAGGTGGGATCGGTTAGTTGCAGATCATCAGGCATCGCCCGGCGCAGGTTGACGGCGGTCTTCACATCATCAAGCAGCTCGGCTAGGCTGCCTTCAATCGGGCGCGAGGCTCCCGTCCCAAGCAGAGCATCGACAATGACAGCCGCTCCGTTGAGCCAGTCGGCTAACTTGGCCGCACTGCCCTCGGCTTCAGCAAAGAGGCGTTGGACGCCGGTGTTATCCAGCCGGGTCCAGTTCTCATCGTTCGTGACGTCCCGTTTCCAAACATAGACCAAGACCGCCATCCCCATCTGGGCCAGATAACGAGCTGTGACCAGACCATCGCCGCCGTTGTTACCGGGGCCCACCAGAATCAAGGCCCGTGTCCCGACAACCTCGAAATGGGCCGCAATGGCTTCGGCGACGGAGCGGCCGGCCTGCTCCATCATCTGTTCGTAGCTGTGACCGGCCGCATCGGCAGCGCGCTCGGCGGCCTGCATTTGGGAGGTGGTGACGATAACCATGTCTTCTGCCTGAGCGGGACTGCAGCCGGGCGACCGTTTAACGGGTTGCCGTCAAGCGCTGGACCAGGAGGTAAACAACGGCGCTGAAGGTCACGCCTACCAGTAGACCGGACAAGGCGTACCACCAGGGTGAGGTGGAGTTGGCCGGTTCACCCTCTTCAGCAGTTGAGTCTGTCTCAGCCGGCACTTCGGGACAGGGCGGGCAAGGGGGGCACTCCGTCAGGGCCTCGACCACATCATCGCCCAGCAACCGGCGAGTGCGTCGATCTTCCAAAAAGCGGGCTACCCGATCGGCGCCTTTGCGTTGGATAAAAGGCAGCAATATTTTGAGGATGAGCGAAACAGGCATGCTTACCTTCCTCAGGTACGACTTATGAGAAAAACCGGTGGCGCGCCCACAGAATCAGGCTAAAAACAACGGCAAAGGCCGCGCCAAAGGCTGCCCCGGCCGTGGGACCGAAGACAGCTTTAACATTGCCATCCACTCGCCCGGCGATGAGCAGCAGGACGCCGCTGTTGTCGCCCGTTTTGACGTCTCGGGCCAGCAGGACGCCGGTGTTGCTTTGATCCATGGTGACCTCGCCGCGAGCGACCAACACTTTGCTATTGGATTGATCCAGGGTTACATTGCCGCTGCTCAAGACCACCCCGGCCGAGGCCGTGTTGAGGCTGGCCTCCTGCGTATCGACCATCACCACCCCGCCCTGCGAGAGGGAGAAGTTCTGCGTTTTGGCTTGCAGGACTCCGCCCTGCCGGACCGTCAGCGAGTCGGCCCGGACCGTCTGGGTGCCACCTTGCCGGATCTCCACACTTTGAGCCTGGACCGATTCGGCGCCTGCCTGGGAGATGAGGACCGAGTCAGCCCGCACATCTCGCGCGCTGGCGTGCCGGACCGTGACAGAGTTGGCCTGAATATTATTGACGCTCTGACCATTGATTGTAATTTGCCCTTCATCAACCGTTGTGTTAGCCATAATTACTTTCCTAACCTACTCATTACCAACGTGGTCACGGGGTGTGACCCTAAAATCTCCCAGGAGCGCAAAACTAATTTTTGCGCTCCTGCCGGTCTAAAGTTGATTACAGTTCCAGGATCCAACCTTCAAGCGAAGGGGTCCAGCTCGCCAATTCTGACGGGTCGAACCACAAGGCAATTTCGGTCTGACCGTTTTCGACGCTGTCGGAGCCGTGAACCAGGTTACGTCCGACCATCATCCCATAGTCACCGCGAATAGAACCGGGCGCAGCCTCCGAGGGCTTGGTGGCTCCAATCGTGTTCCGCGCAATCTTAATTGCATCCGGCCCTTCCAGAGCCATGACCACCACCGGCGAAGCGGTAATGTATTCGATTAGCGGCTCAAAAAAAGGCTTACCCTCGTGAATGGCGTAATGCTTGCGGGCCAATTCATCCGGGACTTGCATCATCTTCATGCCAATAAACTTCAACCCCCGCTGTTCAAAACGGGTGATGATCGGCCCGATCAGGCCGCGCTCGACGCCATCAGGTTTGATAATGATCAGTGTCTGTTCCACGGTTGTCTCCTTGATAATAAACTTGAGAGGTGCTGCACCGGTAAGGATAGTCAGATTGTCAGAGTTGACAAATTTCAACTCTTGCTTCTATCTATGACCGCCCGGTTCCGAATCTTTTGGTCTCGAACGCGCTGTTGAAATTACGGCGAAGCCATGCTATATTCTCCCCAATCCCCGCACAACGGAGGCTGACTGTGGAACAGAAGGGAACATTGCTTCAACTTTTTTTCCTGGCTATGGGCTTGACCTTGATCGCCGTACTAAGTGGTTGCTCCACGGCTTTGGACCGGGCCTCTGCCGCCATCGGCGACGTCCCCGTTTCGTCGGAGACACCCGCCGACCCGCTCAGCGCCGAGCTGCGGCCCGCCCCCGAACTGTCACCCGAAGAGGTGGTCAAAATTCAGGTTGAGGCTCTCCAGCATAACGACCGGCAAGATCGCGGCATCGAAGTGACCTTTCGCTTCGCCTCGCCGGATAACAAGACTGTCACCGGCCCGCTTAATCGCTTTATCCGTTTGGTGAAAAATCCGGCCTACCGGCCCATGCTCAACCACAAGCGGGCCGAATTTAGTCCGATCAAGTTGGCAGGTGACCAAGCCCAACAAAAAGTGACCGTTATTACTCAAGATGGGGAAGCCGTGGTGTACTTGTGGGAACTATCTAAACACGATACTACCGGCTGCAGCGGCTGCTGGCTAACCGACAGTGTGAGCCTGTTCCCCACCCGCCGGCAAGATTTGCAGGGAATTTAAGAGGGCGAACTTCGGCCTGGCGATCCGGCTGCAAGTTGGCCGGTCGCCGATAGGATGAGAGCGACCGGATGATCTACACGATTCAACCCCGCGCCGGACTAAGCCGGTTGGAACTCCAGCAAATCCAGGGTCTGGCTCAGGCCTGCGAGCAGGATGAGGGTCTGACCATGAAGCTCAATTGGAGTTTGCTCCACACTCGGCCACCAAACGTTGTCAACGATTTTTTGTGCTATGATCAGGCTAACCTGGTTGGTTACCTGGCCCTCTATACCTTTGACGGCACCCCCCAGGCTGAAGCCACCGTGATGGTGCATCCGGCTCACCGGCAGAAGCATCTTTGCCGGCAGTTGCTGAAGACCGCCAGCGAAGCTTTGGCCGCCCGCCAAATCTTTGAAATTCTGTTCATTTGCGAGGAAAAATCGGGCTCCGGCCGGGCTTGTCTAAAGGCGATTGGCGCCACCTATGATAACTCTGAATTTAAGATGACGCTTGGCCAGCCCGTTAGCCCGAAGCAGGTGTCCGGCCTCCAACTGCGACCGGCTACGGTAGCCGACCATCCGACTATGGCCGGGCTTGATCAAACGTGTTTTGATGTTGCCCCTCAGGCCGCGTTGGAGATGCTGGAAAACCCGGCTCTGACTGAGCAGCGGCGCAATTTTGTGGCCACCCTCGATGGCCGCCTAGTCGGTAAGATTCAGGTGATGCTGGGTCGGGAAGAGATCTACATCTTTGGCTTTTGTCTTTTGCCGGAGTCGCGAGGTCGTGGTCTGGGCCGGGCCATCCTGACCCAAACGTTACGGCAACTCGGTCTCGAGCGCCGCCAGCCGATCTCGCTTGAAGTGGCGGTCAAAAATATGCCGGCCTTTAATCTTTACCGGCGCTGCGGGTTCGAGGTCGCCACCACATACGACTACTATCGCTATCCCATTAATCTGGCTTGACCCAGCCACCTTACCGCGGACCTATGTTATCGGTCTCAACCCAAATCGTTCCCATTTTTAAACGATACCCGGCGCTTTCAGCCTGCCTTCATTTTTTGCCGCTGCTGCTGATCGCCCGGCTGACCCGCCAACCGCTGTGGTTGCTCTTGCCGGCGCTGCTGCTGATCCAGCCGCTGCTGGTGTCGATCCGCGAGCGCCGGCCGGTCTGGCTGCTCGACACCTTTTGGCCGCTGGGCGCAGCTTACTTGACCTTGGCCGGCCGTTTGCTGATCGCTCTAGTCAGCCGGCTGAGTGGAGCCTCGGAGCCGGTACCGGAGCCGTGGGCCAGTTGGCTCGATCTGACAGCCTTGACCACGCTCAGCAGTTTGGGCGTGCTGCTGTTGCAAACGCGTTATACCCTGGCCGCTTTCGGCTTCAGCCGGCTCAGTCCGGGTGGGCTTCTGGCCGCGGTGACCGCTCTTTGGGCGGCGCTGACCTACTTTGGCCTGGCGACCCACGGCGTCACCGGGGCCGATCCTTATGGCTATGTCCAGATGGCGGTCGATCTGGCCCGGCAAGGCCACCCCCTCCGCGCGTTTCCCCTCTCGGCCCAAGCCGCCGCCTGGGGGCTGCCCCTCTACCCCACAGTGGCGGTCGGTTACACGGTGCCCTCGCCGGAGCGATTAATGGTGGGCACGCCTTGGGCGCCGGGCCACTCGCTGCTGCTGGCGCTTGGCTATCTGCTGGTGGGTGAAAGCGGCCTCTACTGGACGACGCCCTTGATCGGCCTATTCGCGCTGGGCGCGATTTGGCTATTGACCACCGAGTTGTTGCTCACCTGGCCCGTCGAGCGGCGCACCTTGGTCGCCGGTTTGGCCGTTTTAACCCTGGCCACTGCCTACCAGCAGTTCGAGCGGCTGACCGTGGCCATGGCCGACGTGACCGCCCAATTGTTCACGGTGTTGGCGGTCTATGCCGCCTTGCGGAGCGATCGGGCCGTTTGGTTTAAGGCCGTAGCCTGGGCCGGCTTAGCCGGTTTGACTTTGGGGCTGGCTTTTGCGGCTCGCTATACTCAGGTTTTAGTGGCCGTGGCCTTGCTGCCGCTGCTTTTGAGCGGGGGACGATCCGGCTGGATCAAGCTGCTGATCGCCGGGCTGTGTGCCTGGCTGCCGGCCTGGCCGGTCCTGGCCTATCACTACATTGCCTTCGGTAGTCCGTGGCTGACCGGCTCGCAGGAGCTAGCTTTTTTTGCCGGAAGCCACGTTTGGTCGACGCTCGGCAAAATCGGGGCGGGCTTGGCCGCGCCGGGCGAGTTCGGTTGGCTGTTGCCGTTTGCCGTTTGGGGGGCGTTTCGTCTCTCACGCGCTAGGCCGCGCTCGACGCTGGCGCTGGGGTTATGGCTGGCGGTCATCGTCCTCTTTCACCTGCCGTACGAGCTATTTATCGTCCGCGATATTCTCTCGGTCTGGCCGGTGCTGGCGGTTTGGGCGGCGGTCGGGATCGTAGACGCCGGGGCGTGGTTGGGGCACCGGTTCAAGCAGGCCTGGCTGCCGGGAGCCGGGGTGGCGCTGCTGATCGTGCTCTTCTGGGCCCGCACCCAGCCGGTCTTGCTGCTCTTTACCCGGCCGGAGGCGTTTGGGACTTATGGTTACGTCACCGGGCCGCAGCGAGCGGCCTTCGATACCCTGGCCCAACTGACGCCGCCGGGGGCGATCATCGCCGCCGAGCTAAATGCCGGAGCGGTCAGCCTCTACGCTCAACGGCCCATCGTCCGCCCCGCCGATTGGTCGGCGGTGGATTGGTTGGACTTTGTGGATCGAGCCTTGGATCAGGGCTACGACCTCTATCTGTTGGAAGACGGGGTCAAGATGGCTCTGCCGCTCGCGCTGGCGCGTCGCCAATACGCATTAGAGCCGGTGACGACATTGCCTTTAACTTACTTCTTTGAGGATGGATCAGGCGAGGCGCGCTCGGTGGCCTTATATCGCCTGGGACCGCGTAGCGATTAGAGAGACTTCAACAAAAAAGCCCGACCGGTGAAGTCGGGCTTTTTGATCTAACCACTTAAAGGTTACGAGCCTTTAAACTCTCGGACTAGCCCCTGGACGCTGGCCTTGGCATCGCCAAAGAGCATACGGGAGTTTTGCTTGACAAAGAGCGGGTTGTCCACGCCGGCAAAGCCGGAGCGCATTGAGCGCTTGAGCACGATCACCGTCCGAGCCTTGTCTACGTCGATGATCGGCATGCCCCACAGCGGGCTGGACTTGTCCTCTCGGGCGGCGGGATTGACGACGTCGTTGGCGCCGACCACGATGGCCACGTCGACCGTCTCCATGATCGGGTTGACGTCATCCATTTCGGCCAACTGGTCATACGGCACGTTTGCTTCGGCCAGCAGAACGTTCATGTGCCCCGGCATACGCCCGGCGACGGGGTGGATGGCGTAAGTAACTTCGGCCCCGTTGCTTTCCAAGAGTTCGCCCAGCTCGCGGACGGCATGCTGGGCCTGAGCTACAGCCAAACCGTAACCGGGCACAAATATCACCGACGCGGCCGCTTCCAGCACCAGATAGGCGTCCTCAACGGAAATGGGTTTGGCTTCGCCCTCGACTTTGGTGCCGCCGCTGGTGGCCGAGCCGAAGCCGCTAAACAGGACGTTGGTCAGCGAGCGGTTCATAGCCTTGCACATAATATTGGTCAAAATGATGCCACTGGCGCCCACCAAAGCCCCGGCGACAATCAGCAAGTTGTTAATGATCACAAAACCGGATGTACAGGCCGCCAGTCCAGAGTAGCTGTTGAGCAGCGAGATGACAACGGGCATATCAGCCCCCCCAATGGGAATGACCGACATAACCCCCAAGATCAGTGATAAGGCCATCAGAACCATTAAGGCCCAATAGCTTTGACCAGGATTAAGCGTGAAAATTACACTGCAAACCAGAATTCCCAACAGAATTAGACCATTGACTACCTGCTGTCCTTGAAAGAGGACTGGCTTGCTGTAGAATCTCTCACTCAATTTGCCCCAGGCCAACACACTGCCGGTAAAAGTTACTGCACCAATCAAGACCGTCAAGGCGATGATGGCAGCAGTAAAGGTCGATATCTCCGCTTGGCGTTGGTACTCGGACCAGGCGACCAACATGCTGGCCAAACCGCCGGCCCCGTTGAGCAAAGCCACCATTTCCGGCATAGCGGTCATAGCGATTAGTCGGGCTGCGGCAACGCCGATGGCAGAACCGATGACGCCACCAACGAGGATCCACTGGTAGCCGATCACTTCCCGGTCTGCTAATGTCACGATGATAGCGATGAACATTCCCAGGGCTGAGAGTAGGTTACCGCGCCGGGCCGAAGCCGGCGAACTTAACATCTTCAAGCCAATAATAAATAAGACTGAAGCAACAATGTAAGCAAGATTGATCAGTAGTTCCAAGCTCATAGTGGCTGTTACCTCTACTGCTCTTCTTTTTTCTTGAACATTTGCAGCATCCGATCGGTCACTAAATAGCCACCGACCACATTGATCATCGCCGTGGCGACGGCGGTGACACCTAGAATAGTGGTGAGGACATCACTCTCAAAATGCCCCGCGGCAATCAAAGCCCCGACGATCGTGATCCCGGAGATGGCGTTAGAGCCGGACATGAGCGGCGTGTGCAGCGTTGCCGGCACTTTGGAAATGAGCTCAAAGCCTAAAAATATTGACAGGGCCAGAATGAAAGCCAAGAAAATTGGCGTTAAATTCAACCCGGCTGACTCCTGCGTGACCGGCTCCGCGGCCAGGGCCGGGCTGGCTGTCACCAGGGCCAGCAGTAACCCGGTTAGTGTAACTCTCCCCCACGTCATGTTATTTTCCCTCCTCGGCGTAGCGTTGGCGCAGCATCTCGCTGCGAATGGTCTTATCTTTAGTAACGAGAGATTCATCAATGATCTCATCCTCGAGATTGAGCACAAACGATTTCTTTTCTTTGTTCCAGAAATGCTCGAGTAGATTACGCAGGTTGCTGGAGTACATCTGGCTGGCGTGGCCGGCCACTCGACCCGGCAGGTTGGCCAGCCCCACAACCCCCACCCCGTGAACCCCCACCAGGTCATAACCTTGGGGCCCTCCAACATGCCCGCCGGTCTCGACCGCCATATCGATGACGATGCTGCCCGGTTTCATGCCGGCCACCATTTCTTTGGTGATAATGCGGGGGGCGCGGCGGCCAAAAACCTGAGCTGTGGTGATGACGACGTCGGCTTGGGCGCAGTGCTTGGCCATCGCTTGCTGCTGGAGGGCCAACTGTTCCGCCGTCAACTGTTTGGCGTAACCCTGCGTCGTCTGGCCGGTGTCTCCCAGGTCAACTTCGACAAACTTGGCTCCCAGCGACTTGACCTGCTCGGCGACGACGGGCCGGGTATCAAAAGCTTCAACCCGCGCCCCCAAGCGCTTGGCCGTGGCGATGGCCTGCAGGCCGGCTACCCCCGCCCCGATGATGAAGACGCGGGCCGGAGCCAGCGTTCCGGCCGGAGTCATCATCATCGGGAACGCTTTATCCAGCCGTTCGCTGGCGATGATAACGGCTACATAGCCGCCCAGGCTGGCTTGCGAACTAAGCGCGTCCATCTTTTGGGCGATGGTGGTGCGGGGAATCATCTCCATACAGATGGCATTGACATTTTGCGCCGCCAGAGCTTCAATCAACGGTTTGTTAAAGAATGGATCCAGATAACTGATGTGGATGACTCCAGATGGCAACTCCTTGACGTCATCCAACTCCGGAGGCCGCAAACGGAGAACCATATCGGTTTCGGTCAGCAGGGCGTTGCGATTGTTGACAATTTTGGCCCCGGCGCCGGCATAATCTTCATCCGGCACCCGGATAGTCGCCCCTAGACCCGTTTCCACTTCAACTTCGGCCCCCAGTTTGACCAGCTTGTCCACATCCGGCGGGATGATGGGGACGCGGGCCTCTTTGGGATTTGTTTCCTTTGGTACGGTAATCTTCATCGACGCTCCCTCTTTTGTGAAATGTTTTGGCGGGCTCGGCTTGCTCAGGCTGTGACGAAGTATATGCTTTTTATTAGAATTTTCAATTTTTGGGGGTGTCTGGAACTAGACGATTTGAAGGCTGAGGCTATCCCTGCTAGAATGACTGAAATATTTGAACGGAGGAGCGAATTGTCCTCAACCGACCTGGTCAACGCTCGCCTTCAGTTGCCCCCAGATCTTTCTCTGCGTCCGGCCGCCGAGAACGACGCAGACTTTCTCTTTGATGTAATCAAAGCCAGCATGGCCACTTATATCGATCAGATCTACGGTTGGAACGATGCCCGGCAGTACGTCTACTTCCAAAGAAGCTTCGATCCCGCCGAACACCAGATCATCGTCTACCGGGGCCAGGATATTGGGCGTTGGGCAATTCGGGTGGGTGAAACCGCCGTTTTTCTGGCCAACATCCAGCTTTTGCCGGCGTATCAGGGTCAAGGTCTGGGCTCGATCTTGATTCGGGCCTTGATGCAGGCAGCCCAGGAGATTGAACTCGATGTCTCCTTGCAGGTTTTGAAAAGCAATCCGGCCGCGCTGCGTCTGTACGAGCGGCTCGGCTTTCAAATGATGGGGGAAACTGAAACCCATTATTTGCTTAGAAGCTGGTTTGCGCCAAGGGACTGAGCCCAGCGGGTAAGTTAACCCGGTGCAGTTGGCAAAACCCTTGTTTCTCACTATTATTACCGCTCTCTTAACTTAAAACAGAAACGAACGAAAGGAAGATGTACCCATGCAACAGTGGAACAAGCCACCCGAAATGGAAATTGATCCGAAAAAGAATTACACGGCTACAATCTCAACCGATCGGGGTGAGATTAATATTGAACTCTATCCCCAATACGCGCCTAAGACGGTTAATAACTTTGTCTTTCTGGCCCGGGCCGGCTTCTACGATGGGGTCACCTTCCATCGGGTGATTAGCGATTTCATGATCCAGGGCGGCGATCCAACCGGCAGTGGTCGAGGGGGGCCGGGGTACCGGTTTGAGGATGAATTCAAGGGCAACCCGCTGAAGCACGAAACCGGCGTCCTGTCGATGGCTAATGCCGGTCCGGGCACCAACGGCAGCCAATTTTTTATCACCCACTCGCCTCAGCCCCATCTGGATGGTCGCCACACGGTCTTTGGCAAAGTCACCAGCGGCCAGGATGTGGTGGATGCCATCCGGCAAGGCGATGCGATGAACAAGGTCATCATTACCGAAAGCTAAACGGCACAAAAGCAGATGGCTCCAAAACCTGTAATCATGTCGGTTGATGATGATCCTAGCGTCCTGCGAGCCATTGCTCGCGACCTACGCAGTCAATATGGTGAGCAGTACCGCATCCTGCGGGCCGACTCCGGCGCAGCGGCCCTGGAAGCGTTGCAAGAGCTTAAACAGCGCAACGATCCGGTGGCCCTGTTTCTGGTTGATCAGCGCATGCCGCAGTTAAGCGGCGTGGAGTTTTTGACCCGGGCAGTCACCCTTTACCCCGACGCCAAACGCGCTCTCCTGACCGCCTACGCCGATACCGAGGCAGCCATCAACGCTATCAACGCGGCAGCGGTGCATTACTACCTGCTCAAGCCTTGGGATCCCCCGGAAGAGAAGCTCTACCCCATCCTTGATGATTTGCTGGACGACTGGCAGGGCTCCTACCGGCCGCCTTTTAGTGGGATTCGCATTATTGGCCACCGCTGGTCGCCCGAGGCCCATGTTCTCAAGGATTTTCTCGCCCGCAACCAGATCCCTTACCAGTACCTTGATGTTGAACGTGATCCGGAGGCCAGTCAAACCCTGATCGAAGTTCAAGCTCAAGACCAGGGGCTACCGGTCGTCATCTTGCCGGCCGGCGAGCTGCTGGTCAGACCCAGCCCCAACGACGTGGCCCAAAAGATTGGCTTGCGGACCCAAGCGGTCAACAGCTTTTACGACTTGGCCATCGTCGGTGGAGGACCGGCTGGGCTGGCGGCCGCCGTCTATGGCGCTTCGGAAGGTTTGAAAACCGTCTTGATTGAGCGAGAAGCGCCCGGCGGGCAGGCCGGCACCAGTTCGCGCATCGAGAACTATCTGGGCTTTCCCTCCGGCTTGAGTGGCGGCGAACTGGCCCGGCGGGCGACGGTCCAGGCTAAGCGCTTCGGCGTGGAGTTTCTCACGCCTCAAGAAGCGGTCAGTGTCCAGTTGGACGGACCCTATCGCCTGATCCAACTGGCCGACGGTAGCCAAATCTCTTGTCACGCCCTGATCGTGGCCGCGGGTCTGGCCTATCGCAAGCTCGATGTCCCGGGCGCGGCCGGTCTGACCGGGGCCGGGGTCTACTATGGCGCTTCTGTGACCGAAGTCAGTGCCTGTCAGAGTCAAGACGTATACATCATCGGCGCGGGTAACTCGGCCGGGCAGGCGGCTTTGTACCTGGTTGAGTTTGCGGCCAACGTGACGTTGCTGGTCCGGGGCGACTCTTTGGAGGCCAAAATGTCGCAGTACCTGGTGGACCGCATCTATGATCATCCTCGGATCCACGTTAGACTGCAAAGCCAGATCAGCGCCGTTCAGGGCGAGGGCCGGATCGAAAGTGTCACCATTTGCAACGAAGTTTCAGGGCAAGAAGAAACATGTCCGGCCGCTGCCCTCTTTATCTTTATCGGCGCGATGCCGAACACCGGCTGGTTGCCATCTGAAGTTAAACGCGATAGCCATGGCTTTGTCCTGACCGGGCCGCAGCTCCTCTTGGAAAACGGTAAGCTGCCCAAGGAGTGGCCCCTGGACCGCGATCCCTTTCTCTTAGAAAGCAGCGTGCCGGGTATCTTTGTGGTGGGTGATGTGCGATCTAACTCGGTCAAGCGGGTAGCTTCGGCGGTGGGCGAAGGGTCTATCGCGGTTCAGTTCGTACACCAGTATCTGGCGAAGTTAAAGTAATCAGGTTGATCAAAGCGATCATTGCAACAAGGTGAAGAGATGGAGGAATTAAGAGCGCTAGAAGCGTTTCAAGCCCTGCCGGAGGAAGAACTGGTCTGGCTGGTGGCCAATAGTGAAGTCCAGCATCTTGAGCGGGGTGACTACTTCTTTCGCGAAGGCGGCCCGGCGGAGCACTTTTATGTTGTCTTGGACGGTGAGCTGCAAGTCGTGCGCACCATAAACGGTAAAAAGCAGGTGATGGGCACCACTCCGGCCGGCATTATTGGCGGTGAGTGGTCGCTGCTGACCTTGCAAGACTCTTTTTTGACCGCCCAGGCCATTAAACCGACCCAGCTTAGAGTTTTTAGCCAGCAAAAGTTCCGCGAGATTTTTGCCGCCTGCCCCAATTTTGGGGCCTATATCTTTAAGACCGCCACCGAGCGAACGCAGGGGTTCGCTAGCTACGTCCAACAGCAGGAAAAATTGGCGGCCTTGGGTAAGTTATCAGCGGGGTTGGCCCATGAGCTAAACAACCCGGCGGCCGCCGCCCGCCGTGCCTCAAAGACGCTGGCCAACAGGCTGCCCTCGCTCCAGCGCCAGACCATTGAACTGTGCGGGCTCGGCCTCAATGAATCGCAGTTCCAAATACTGTTGGATTTCCAGCTTACCGCCGCCGAGCGGGCGGCTGGAGTGGTGAGCCTCTCCACTCTGGAACAGAGCGACCGCGAAGACGAGATGGGCGCCTGGTTGGAGGAGCATGAGGTCGAAGACGCCTGGGATGTCGCTTCTACCTTGGTGACAGCCGGGGTTGAGCCTCACGAACTCATCACCGTCGCCGAAGCGATGCCGACACCTTCGGTCAAGCCGGTCATCGCCTGGTTGCACGAAGCTCTCACAGCTACCAGCCTGCTGGACGAGATTGAGCAGAGCAGCAGCCGGATCTCCGAATTGGTGTTGGCTATCAAAGAGTATACCTACATGGATCGGGCCTTGGTTCAGGAGGTTGATCTTAATCGAGGGCTGGATCTGACGGTCAAGATGCTAAACCACAAGTTAAAAAGTGTTGTGATTAAGCGCGACTATGACTCGAGCCTGCCCTTGCTCTTGGGCAAGGGCGGTGAACTCAACCAGGTTTGGACCAACCTGATTGATAACGCGGTTGACGCTATGCAGGGTCAAGGCGAGCTAAAACTCATTACTCGCTGCGAAAATAGCTACGTGATGGTGGAGGTAACCGACAACGGCCCAGGCATTCCACCAGAGGTCGAGTCCCGGTTGTTTGAACCGTTTTTTACGACGAAGGAAGTGGGGGCCGGCACAGGGCTAGGGCTGGATATTGCCTATCGCATCATCAAGCAGCACAACGGCACTATTGAAGTCCGGTCTAAGCCGGGCGAGACGCGCTTCATCGTGCGCCTGCCGATTACCACGGAAGCGAATGGTTGAGGATCGCGGACTGCTTAGAGACCTAAACTGGCAGGCTAGTTACACCTTACCATATTTTTGCAGAACTTTGATGACTTGCCCCCCGAGTTGGGACAAATTAAACGGTTTGACCAGGTATTCATCCGCGCCTAAATCAAGACCGTACTGAATGTCATCAACTTTGCCCCGGGCGGAGAGGAAAATAATAGGCACGTTCTGCGTATTTGGATCAGATTTTATGAGCTGGCAGGCTTCATAGCCGTTCATAATGGGCATCCCCACGTCAAGGATGACCAGATCGGGGGTTAAATCTTTCACTTTTTGGACGGCTTCCCGGCCATCAGCGGCGCTGGCGACTTGAAAGCCATTAAAACTTAGAGCACGGAGGATCAGTTCTCGGAGGCTCTTTTCATCTTCGGCAACCAGTATCAAGAAGTTTTCCATAATCTAGTTTCTCAGTTAGCACTGTGAGTTCCAGCCCCTCTCTAAAAGCAGTGTATCACAATAAGTTAGACAAATCAATTAAGCCCTGGTCTCGCTGACGTTAAAGCGCAAGGCCTGTCCGGAAAGCGGAGTGACTACAGCAGCCGGCCCTTGTTGTACTTAACCGCGTAAAGCTGGATGGCTCGATTGATTTCGGCTTTGGCAATGTCTGCGCCTTCCCAGCCCACCGGTTTAGTCCGTTTGCCTTCCAGGTCCTTGTAGACTTCAAAAAAGTGCCCCACCTCTTTGAGAAAATGCTGGGGGATATCTTTGATATCTTTATAACCATCAAAACGAGGATCACGGGCCGGGACTGCCAAAACCTTGTCATCGGCAGCCCCTTGATCAAGCATTTTGAAAAGACCAATCGGGCGAGCCTCGATGACGCAGCCCGGGAAGGTTGGTTCGTTAATCATTACCAGCACATCCAAAGCATCACCGTCATCATAAAAGGTGCGGGGGATCAAGCCATAGTCCCCCGGATAATGCAGCGACGAGAACAGGACACGATCCAACTTGATCACGCCGAGTTCCTTGCCGTATTCATATTTATTGCGGGAGCCCTTTGGGATCTCGACGACAACATAAATAATGTCAGGACTATTAGGGCCGGGATCTAGTTCTCTCCACAGATTATTTGTCACGTTATACTCCTTATCAATGTACTGTTGGCTTTTATTGTAAAGAGTGGGCCTGAGACCCTAGAGGTTTTTTAGCTTCAGGGGCGGGGCACAGCTCCAGCAGGCGAGCCTTTTCAGACTAGGCCTGGTTGAAATCTAACACGAAAACCGACCGGCGTCAATAGGCCAGCCGTCGGGTTGTCCCAAATTTTAGGTAACGTTGTCGGTTTCAAGCTTTGAAGATCTATCTGCCCAAAAATTGGGACACACTTCAGCCGTCCGTTAAGCTTTTTCGTAAGCGGCAGGCGATGGTATAATTCTCGGCGCAACTGGGAAGGAAGTGTTATGCCAAAAATTGCAATGCTCGGCTGGGGCAGTTTGCTCTGGGTGGGGCCTTTGTTGGCCTGCACCGTGCTGCGCCAGACACCCCAACCAATCCCAACCTTGGAACGGCTTTCGTTTGAGATTCAGACGGCCACGCCCACAGTTTCGCTGTTGCTCGATGTCCCGACCGCTACCGTTGATCCTAACGCCACGGCTACCCCGACTGCTATCGTCGTGACCGCCACGCAGACTATTTCCGTGGCTGGCACCGTTGAACCTACCCTCGAACCCACCAACGCTCCAGCCGTGCCTCCACCGCCGACCGCTGCTCCGGTTGAGCCCTCGGTTCTTTCCGAACCCACCCCTCCACCCCCTTTGGCAGAACCGGCCGGGCCCGTTAGCGAGCCGGTCAGCGGCGGGGAGTGGGATTTTGAGGCCGGTTTTGTCGATTGGGCCAATCCTTTCGGAGACAGTTGCGATGGGGCTGGTTTGGCGGTCGGCTGGAATGCTTTTACCACCCGGGATCAGTTTGGCTCATCCTGTTTTAACCAAACCACCTGGCAGGCCAACGTCTATAGCGGCGAAAGTGCGCAAGAGATTACCTTTGCCTTTATCGGCAACGAAGCCGGCATCTTTAAATCGGTCCCAACCCAGCCGAGTCATCGCTATCGGGTAGAGGCCTATGTCCGCCGCGAACCCAGCCCGGTCAAGGTGCAGGTCTGGCTCGGGATCGATCTGACCGGCGGCAGCGACTGGCAGGCGGACAGTGTCACCTGGTTTCCCTGGGCTGACGAGACCGAAGATCAGTGGACCAGAACCGAGGAGATTATTACGGCCGCGGGGGAGACGATAACGGTTTATATTCGGGGCCGGCATCCTGAGCCGGTAGGCGGTGGCGCCCTGCGGATCGACTCTATTAGCCTTGTTGATTTAGGACCGGAGGGGTAGAGCATGATGGTGGATCAACGAAACAGAGCGAATTCAAAGAGACTCAGCGGGTACCGGTTGGGAGCCGGGCTGCTTGTCGGCTCGGTGGTATTGCTGGCTTGCCGGTTTGTGGGGTTTGGGGCTGAGGATGAGACGGCGGTCAGTGTCGAATTACCCACCGCGGCGCCCACCCGTGAGCTCCTGGTCACTGCCACACGTCCCATTGACTCAGCGGATATCGTGCCTTTAGGCGATGCCCCGAGCCGCACGCCTTCTCCCATCCCTTCGCCCACCCCCGTTCCCAGCGAGACCCCCACCTCGTCGCCCACCGGGGCGGTCGCTCCCCTGGAACCAACGCCACCCCCCATCTTGCCCCCCCCTACAGAGCCCGCGGTCGCTATTGCTCCGCCGCCACCGCCCACCCCTGCTGAGTTAGCCCCGCCGCTGCAAGGCGGAGATTGGGATTTTGAGGCCAGCTACATTCCTTGGGCTAATCCCTATGGCGAGCCCTGTCCCGGCGCGTCCGTGGCTTCGGGCTGGACGGCCTTTGTGGAGCAAGGCCAGTACGGTTCGTCTTGCTTAAATGAAAACCTATACGCGCCGAACGTCTTTTCCGGCGTTAAGTCCCAAGAGATTACCTTTGATTTCATTGCCGCCAACTCCGGGGTCTGGCGCACTGTTCAGACCACGCCCGGCCATCGCTACAGCATTAAAGCCCATGCCAAGAGCGATCGAAGCATTGCCCCGGTGCAGATGTTTATTGGGGTTGATCTTGGTGGAGGTTCAGAGTGGTCGGCTTCATCGGTCGAGTGGTTTCCCTGGCAGTCAAACACCCAAGATACCTGGGGCGAGAGCGAAACCATCGTCACTGCCACCGGTAACAGTATGACGATTTTTATCCGTGGGGCTAAACCGGCAGCCGATCAAGGCGGGAAGACGGTGATTGATAATGTGAGCGTGACCCATTTAGGACCATAACTTTTTCAAACCTTTGACAACCAGGCGGGCTGACATAAAATTGGCCTGCTACAAAAGGTACCGTGGATGATTGAGTATCGTTATTTGCAGCCGGATGATGCGCCCCAGGCGGCTGAGATTCATATCGAAGGCCAGCCGGGCACAGTTTTGACCCGTTTGGGAAAGCCTTTTTTGCTGGAGTTGTACCGGGCAGTCTGTACTTCGGAATGGGGCGAAGGGATTGGCGCCTACGAAGGTAATCGGCTGGTGGCGCACACGGCGATGGCGGTGTCAAGCTCTAAATTCTTCGCCGAGTTCAAACGCAAGCACTTGTGGCACGTGTCGCTGCCGGTGGCCTGGGCTTGCCTTAAGCAACCCAGTATTTTATTCGATGTAGTCAAAGGCTGGAGTTACGCCGATCAAACTCAAAGCCCTGAGCGTGAAGGGGACGTTATCTTTTTAGGCGTAACGCACGCCTACCGGCGTGCCGGTATTGCCCCCGAAATTGTTCGCCATATGTTTGGCTGGGCCGATTTGATTGGCCTGAAGTCGGCCAATTTCATGATTGAAAAAGGAAATCGTCCGATGCGGTGGATGGTCAGCCAGCTTAAGGAGATTTACGTTGATCATGAATTTGAGGCCTATGGACGGACGATGCTTTTTTACAAAATCCCCATCGCGGCTAATCTGGCCGACGCTAAGCTGCCGCTGGGGCGACCCTATACCCAAGCTCATATTTTTACAGTCGAAACGGAATAGGGTGATTCGATATTACTCGCCAAACTCTTGTCTTAAGGCCGCCTCGATATCTACCATCTTTATATGACCATGATAGGTGCTCATTTTTACTTTCGAGACGCGCTGTAGGACATTAATCACCTTTTTGATCTTGTCCGCACTGACTTTTGAGTCTTTGAGAATTTCAAGAAGGTGCTCCGTTCGCTGCTGCCTCTGCTCCTGCAACTCCTCCTCCAGGAGAAACAAGTTACCATCCAAGACCATAAGATAATTGTTGAGATAATGCGAGAGCGTTACGACCGTGCGGCGTACTGTTTCGGACACCAAGGCATCTTGTTCCAGACGGGTTTCCCTAAGAGCCCGATCGAGAGCCTGGCTGAGCCCATTTTTGTCAAACGGTTTGATCAGGTAATCCCGCACCCCTTGCCGAAAAGCATCAATCGCAATATTTTCTGATCCTTCAGCGGTCATAAAAATCACCGGCGCGTTGACCGCCTGACGTCGCAAGGCGGTTAGCACTTCCAAGCCGGACATCAACGGCATATGCATGTCAAGCATAATGACGTCCGGATTTTGATCGACGGCAATTTTTAGGCCGATTTGACCATCGGTGGCGTGCAGAGCATTAAAGTTGAGGGGAACAAGCATATAGTTGATGAGGGCGCGGGCAAACTCAACGTTATCATCGATGACAAGAATTGTTTCCTGGTGCATGGAGTCTCCACGGTGCCGATACAGGGGCCTCGGACTAACAGATAGTTATGTGTTAATACTATCGGGCCTACCCGGATGAAGCTTTAAAAGTCGTTAAATCCACCAACGATGCCCTCAGCCGGGCTGTTATGCAAGAAAGTAAATGTATTGTAAGATTGGCGGGGGGAGTGGTCAAATCAATATGGGCGTTACTTATTTTCATCGCGTGATATTATGTTGACTCTTATCGGATCTTGTGGTAGGGTGGGAGTAGTTTACCCGGTGGAAAACAGAGATGAAGCTGATCAATTGGGCTTTCAAACAGTGGAAACTCTTGGCACTCGGCTTTATTGTCACCGATTTGTTAGCCGTGCTGCTCTTTCTGACCTACACTTACCGGCTGGCAGAGGCTCGGCAGGCAGTGGCGGCCGGGTTGCTGCAGACACTGGAAGCTCCAACGCTTACTCCTACTCCAACCCCCACGCCCTGGCCCGGACCTGGCCCTCGTCCTACGGCTACGCCTACCTCACCGCCGACGCCGTTGGCGACTGACGTTCTGACCCAAGGTGGTTTTCCACCCGGCTTCACCCCCACGCCTCGCCCCACTCGTGAGCCGGTTATGATCACGCTGCCTTATATCTATCCGGTCCACGCCGGTAAGATCGATGTCCCGGTCATCAATCAAATCTACTATCCCGAACCCTTCTTTGCCCCCGGGACCAACAACGCCTGTGGTCCGATCGCCCTATATGCTGCCGTGCTGGGCCTCGGCTCTGATATCGATTATACCCGGCTGCGTAATATAGCGGTTAACCACGGCTTTACCGATTATGGTATAAGCACCTCCGGCATGGTCGGTACGATCTCTACCCTGAATCAAGAACTGGGCTCCCCTTATACCATCGAGCACGGCAAAAACTACAACGTCCAAGCTCTGGCCAAGAAAATCCGGCAAGGTGGGGTGGCCATTGTACTGCTCAACGTGCGCAAAGTTAACGGCCAATTTGTCGTTACTCCCGATAAGTACAGCTCCTTTGGCCACTTTTTGATTGTAGAAAGTATCAATATGCGTACCAAAACGGTCCAGTTTGCCGGCTCAACCTTGGGCATGGACAAGGTCCCCCTAGACGACTTTATCAAATCCTGGTCCAGCAATCCTCAGGCCGTCAGTGGTGGCCCGCCACGCCCTAAGAATTTATTCAACCTCTGGCAGCCTCCCGCCGACACCGATGCGGTCAATTGGGCTCTTATCCTTAAGAAAAGTTAATCAATTCTTAAATTGACAGCCGTTGGGTTCATGGTAGACTCAAATAACTTTAGTCCATGAAAGAAGGAATCTAACGCTGTCTGATCAAACACCAAACTCCAACCCGTCACCCCCGTCTCCCGCCAAGGATGAGCCACTATCGCCGCACGACGAGTCAACCCTCGAAACGGTTGAAGAGATTCTAGAAACTGAAGTTGGCCTGGCTAAGCAGCTTACGCCGCACCGCGTCTTGACCGTCATCCTGGCTATGCTCCCAGCGTTGGGCATCACCCTGGCCATCCTCTGGTTTGCCCCTAACATCCGAGCGTTTGCCGCTTACGGTTATCCAGGTATTTTCCTCAGCAGTCTGATCGGTAACGCCAGTATTGCTTTGCCGATCCCTAGTCTGGCGGTAACCTTTGCCATGGGCGCCGTTCTAAATTGGGTCCTGGTCGGCCTGGTATCCGGAGTCGGTGAAGCTCTGGGCGAAAGTACCGGCTATTTGGCCGGCTACGGAGGCGCGGCCATCGTCGAGAATCAAGAGCTCTACCGCCGCATGCAAGGCTGGATGTCCAGCCACGGTTTCATCACCATTTTTGTTCTTTCCGTCGTGCCCAACCCTATTATCGATCTAGCCGGGATCGCTGCCGGCGCCGCCAGGTTTGGCTTTGGCCGCTTTCTTTTTTCATGCTGGCTGGGCAAAGCGATTAAGACGATGATCTTTGCCTGGGCCGGTTCTCAATCGCTGACCTGGCTGATCCAGTACTGGCAGTAACTTGACATCCTCTGTCTCTTTAATATACTACCGGTACAATTTGATAGCTTTTCCAACAACCGTGAACAGGAGGAGTAAGCAGTCAGAAGCTTTTAGAGAGGCGGAGTCACCGGCTGAAAACTCTGCTAAGCCATCGCTGCCGAACGTAGCCTGGGAGTTGGGCCGCCGAACAGCTAAACTCAGTAAGCGGCTCCGGGTCAGCCCGTTACAGCGCTCAAGTGATCAATTATCAATGAATAATTAACCGTGAACAAAAATTTTGTTTGTTCATTACTCATTGCACATTGCTAATTGTTAATCAAGGTGGTACCGCGGAGTCCCTTTCGTCCTTGAGATGAAGGGGATTTTTTATTGGGAGTTGCAACTATGAGCAAACAGTTACCGATCGATCCTAAGAATATGGCCAAAGCCTACGATCCCAAGCAGTTTGAAGAGCCGCTTTATGACTGGTGGGAAAGTCAGGGCTGTTTCAAGCCGGAGATAGCCGGCCCCGCCGCCGAGCCTTTTGTCATTGCCATGCCGCCGCCCAATGTCACCGGCGCTCTGCATATGGGCCATGCTTTGACCGCTGCTACCGAAGATCTGATGATCCGCTACCACCGAATGCAGGGCAAAGCGGCGCTCTGGATCCCCGGCACCGATCACGCCGGGATCGCCACCCAACTTCAGGTTGAGCGGGCTCTCCGCGCCGAAGGAACCAGCCGCCAGGAGATTGGCCGCGAGCGCTTTTTGGATCGGACCTGGGCTTGGAAAGAAGAGCACGGCGGTATTATTCAAAATCAGCACCGCCGGCTGGGGGCCTCCTGCGATTGGGACCGGGAACGTTTTACCATGGATGAAGGGCTGTCCCGGGCCGTGCGTGAGGCTTTTGTCCGGCTGTACGAAAAAGGCCTGATCTATCGCAGCGAGTACTTAATCAACTGGTCGCCCGGCCTCCAGACGGCCGTCAGCGATCTAGAGGTGGAGTACTTTGAAGAAGACGGTAAACTTTACCACTTCAAATACCCGATCGCTGGCAGTGACGGTTACATTCCGGTGGCCACTACCCGACCGGAAACTATCCTCGGTGATACGGCTGTGGCCGTCCACCCCGACGACGAGCGCTATCGCCATCTGATCGGCAAAACCTGTTTGGTGCCCATGCTGAAGCGCACCATCCCCATCATCCACGATACTTACGTCGATATGGCCTTTGGGACCGGCGCCTTGAAGATCACGCCCGGCCACGATCCTAACGACTTTGAGATTGGTCAGCGGCACGGTTTGCAAATCATCAATGTGCTGAACAAGGATGCCACCATGAACGAAAACGCCGGCCCCTACCAGGGTCTGGATCGTTTTGAGTGCCGCCAGAAGCTGTGGGCCGATATGGAGGCCGAGGGTTTAACTCTGGAAGTTAAACCCCACAAGATGCAGGTCCCGCGTTCGCAGCGAGGGGGTGAAGTGGTCGAGCCGCTGGTCTCAACCCAGTGGTTTGTGAAGATGCGCCCGCTGGCCGATGCCGGCCTGGCGGCTGTGGCCGACGGTCGCATCCAGATCATTCCGGAACGGTTCACCAAGGTCTATAACCACTGGCTGGAAAATATTCGCGATTGGTGCATCAGCCGGCAGTTGTGGTGGAGTCACCGCATTCCGGCCTGGTATGCGCCGGACGGCTCGATCTTTGTGGCCCATACCGAAGCGGAAGCTTATCAAAAAGCTCGTCTCCAGTTTGGTCCGGAGGTGACGCTGGTGCAAGACCTGGATGTGCTCGATACCTGGTTTAGCTCCGGCTTGTGGCCCTTTTCGACGTTGGGTTGGCCGGACAATACCCCGGATCTGCAGCGCTACTATCCCAATACCGTCATGGAAACCGGCTATGACATCCTCTTCTTTTGGGTGGCCCGCATGATTATGAGTGGGCTTGAGTACACTGGCCAGCCTCCCTTCCGTACGGTTTATCTGCACGGGCTGATTCGGGATGAGCAGGGCCGTAAGATGAGTAAGACCACCGGCAACGTGATCGATCCTTTGGAAGTGGTTAATGAGTATGGAACCGATGCGCTGCGCTTTACGCTGCTCACCGGTTCCACTCCGGGCAATGATATGAATATGTCGATGGAACGAGTGGCGGCCAACCGCAACTTCTGCAACAAAATCTGGAATGCCACTCGCTTTGTAGTCAGCAACCAAGATCTGTCTTTGGCAGCCGGCGTCGGCAGCACCTGGAACTTGTCCGGACTGACCATGCCCGACCGTTGGATTCTGAGTCGCCTCAACCGGCTGACGGGCGAGGTTACCCGCTTGATCGACGGTTACAACTTTGGCGAAGCGGGGCGCCAACTGTATGAGTTCTTCTGGAGCGAGTTTGCCGATTGGTACATTGAGGTTGCCAAAATCCGCCTGTACGACACCGATCCGCGGGCCCAACAAACCGTGCGACATTTGCTGAGCCACGTCCTGGATCGCGTGCTCCGCATGCTGCATCCGTACATTCCTTTCGTCACCGAAGCGGCCTGGCAGCATCTACCCGATGTGCAGGCCGGCGAAGCTCTGATTGTGGCGGAGTGGCCCAAGGAGAGCCCGCTTCTGCACGACCCCGGTGCCGAAGCCGAAATGGCGATCCTCATCGAAGTGATCCGGACGGTGCGTAATATTCGCTCGGAGTATAATGTCGAGCCGGGCAAGCAGATCAAGGCCGTCATTGTCGCCGGGGCGCACCATGCCTTACTCAGCCGCCACGTCGATATTCTGACCACGCTGGCGCGCTTAGATGTGGACAGTCTGGTGCTTAAACCGGTAATCAAGGCCAAACCTGAGCAGGCTGTGGGCCAGGTTATTAGCGGCGGTATCGAAGTTTATCTGCCGCTGGCCGGTTTGATCGATCTTCAAGCCGAGCTGGAGCGGGTGCGCAAAGATCTGGCTTTTTTAGAGAATGGCATTAAGGCTAGTCAAAGCAAACTCAACAATAAAAGCTTTGTGCAGAAGGCCCCGCCCGCCGTAGTCACCAAAGAGCGGGAGAGACTGGCTGATCTGGAGACCCAGCTAGCCAAGGTGCAGGAGCGGCTAAAGGAGTTGGGAGGTTAGGGGAATGCTCAGTCAGGCCGCGTTCATCGTGGAAAGTTGAAGAAATGCTTATTAAAAAAAAGAGCCTCTGAGGCTCTTTTTTTTATAGTTACTGTCTAATCACTGCCATTTTCCGTTGGCCGTGGGCCAAGCGTGACCTCTACTTGCTGTTCCTCACTGTTACGAATAATGGTCAGGGTTAACACGTCCCCAACTACGCCGCGCTGGCTCAGGAAAGAAATGAGACCATCCATACTCGTCACCGGTTCCTCATTAATGGCCACGATTACGTCCCCGTCAATAATGGTATCCAAGCCACTATCAAAGACGATTTCGCGCGTTCCGCCGCGGAGGCCGGCCTCATCAGCCGGGCTGCCGGAGATGATCTCAACGACAAGAGCCCCGGCCGCTCGCTCTAAGCCCATTGCTTCAGCGATTTCCGGATTGACCGTGGTCCCTTGGAAACCGATCCAGGGATGCTCAAACTTGCCGTTTTCCACCAGACTGGGGACCACGCGTTGGACCAGATTAGCCGGCACCGCAAAGCCGACGCCCAAAAAGCTTCGTTCGCCAAACTGGGACTGCCGGGGCACGATGGCCGTATTGATGCCAATCACTTCCCCGTTAGAGTTAAGCAGCGGCCCGCCCGAGTTGCCGGGATTGATAGCCGCATCGGTTTGGATGATTTCAGGAATGCGGAAAGTACCGCTTTCCGTGGGCAAACTGCGACCTCGGGCGCTGATAATGCCGCTGGTCAGCGTGCCTTTAAGACCAAAAGGATTGCCAATCGCTACGGCTCGCTGCCCAACTCTAATCTCATCCGAGTCGCCCCACTGAATTGGACGCAGGCTTTCGGCCGGGACATTGACTTTCAGCACCGCAATGTCGCTATCGGGATCGGTACCGATCAGTTCGGCCGGAACCGTGCTGCCGTCCGAAAAGGTTACATTTACTCGTTCGGCATCGGCGACGACGTGGTTGTTGGTCACAATATGGCCTTGGCTATCAACCACAAAACCGGAGCCCTGACCCTGGTTGGGAAAAAGATTGTTGGGTAAAGTACTTGGGCCGCTGCGTTCAACGGTGACCTCGATATTCACGACAGAGGGGTTTACTCGCTCGTAAATGTTAATCAACAGTTGTTCTTCAGCATCGGCTTCAGCTAGAATGCTGGGCGCCAACGGGGTTGGGGCCGGCGGCAGCGTAGGGACCACCGGTACAGCCACAGCCCCTACCTCAGTCACTTCAGGGGCCGGCTCGGCTTCGGTTACATCAGCCGCTTGTGACTTGGCCGGTTCAACAGACTCGGTCGGCGTGACCGATTCAGGGAGGTTCGAAGTCAAGTTGGAGGTGAGACTACAGGCTGAAAAAACAATAAATATAACGGCGCTAACCACTAGGTAACGTAGCTGGGACAACATCGACCTCCTACACTAATAACACACTATTTCCATTTTTTATTCGACACTTTGAGAACGTGCTGGTAGCGGGGTACGGCGCAAACTAAAAGATGCTTTGTCCTTAAGGGCAGTTATCATCGTTTCGTCAGATCAGAAGAACCACCTTTAAGTTTGGTTCTATCAAAAGATAATTAATTCGATATGAAAAAGGATAACACCGTGAGAACTTACTCACGCCGCATCCCCATGACCCTGGAAACCCAGTAGGCAAGCTGGAGGAGAGCCGCCAGAGCTGCAACAACGTAGGTCCAGGCCGCCGCATTGAGGACGCTCGAGACGCCATCCAATTCGCGATTATCCACAATCCCGCCTTGATATAGCAGCTTCTTCGCTCGGGCACTGGCGTCCAGTTCGACGGGTAAGGTAACGAGAGAAAACAGGGCCGCCAGAGCAAAACCGAAGACCCCTAGCCAAGCGACGACTTCCCCAAGAAAAGGACTCAAACCGAACAACAACAGTCCTGCCATAATGATCCACGGGGCAAAGTTACTGCCAAACTGCACGGCGGGTACCAGGGCACTGCGCAATTGCAGCGGCACATAGCCTTTGGCATGCTGGAGGGCGTGACCGGCTTCGTGAGCGGCGACTCCAACTGAGGCGATGGATGGGACTCGAGCCACTTGGGGTGAGAGCCGTAATGTCCGGCTGCGCGGATCATAGTGATCGCTCAAGAAACCCTGGGTTTCCTCCACTTTCACATCATACAGACCGTTTTCGTCCAAGATCTTCCGGGCAACTTGAGCGCCAGTCAACCCCCGCATCGTTCGGACCTGAGCATATTTGTTGAATTTACCTTTTACCAAGGCTTGGGCAATAAAGCCCAAAACCAGGGAGGGAACTAAGACAATTAGCAGGTAACTAATGTCGAAAAACATTCCACTAATCTCCTTCAAAACGTTTTAACACTTATCCGAAGTGTAGCAGAAAATTATTAGAATTTCGTTATTAAGCAACGATATTAACCCATAGACCCTAAGGAGCCGTGTACAAGTACATCAGCGGTGTGCCGGGATGATAGTTGATGATCTGGCGCAGCTCTTCTAGGGGGCTGGGTCGATAAAGCGCCGAGCCAAGCGCCTCAAAAAGTCCATCTTGGCTGGTATACTCAATCAGGCGTGGTTCGCCATCGATGTTGCCCAATTCCGCCGCCCGATCAATCGCGTCTTGCAGATAGCCCAGATTATCAACCAGGCCCATCGCCTGAGCCTGCTTTCCGCTGCAAACTCGGCCATCGGCGATCGTCCGCACTTCTTCGGCCGGCATACCCCGGCCATCGGCCACAACCCCGACAAAATTTTCGTAGGCTTCGTCCACAATGGACTGGAGGATGGCCATGTCATCGGGGCTTACCTCGCGGAACGGGTTGCCGATGTCTTTAAACTGGCCACTTTTGACCGTTACGGCCGTAATGCCGTATTCCTCGGCAAAGTCCTCGACGTTGATCAGTTGCATAATCACCCCAATCGAGCACGTTAACGTGTGGGGACTGGCCCAAATTTCCTGCGTCGGCGCGGAAACATAATAGCCGCCGGAAGCAGCCACACTCCCCATCGCCGAAATAACCGGTTTGGTCATCTGCTTGATTTGTAGGGTGATCTCCTCGGAAGCAAAGACGCTGCCGCCGGGGCTATCGACAAAAAGAACTACGGCCTTGACGGCATCATTTTCTTCGGCGTTCTTAAGTTGCTCCACGATGGTTTCGCTAAAGGCACCGGTGCTGCCGCCGGTGAAGGGATTGGGGGGCGGTGCTTCGCCGGGCACAATCACGCCTTCGACCCGCACAACGGCGACCGCATCTCCAAATGGCAGCCCGCTTCCTCCTCCATTACCAAAGGCTCTGGCGCTCCATAGCCCCAGACCCACCAATCCCGCACAGGCAAAAATAACTACCATACTAATGGCGACAATCCATAACCAAGTTGATCGTTTCTTCATGGTTACTCCTTGTAAGATTCATTCGGTGGGGAGATTATACCACAAAGAAAGGCAAAAGAGAGGAGGATTCGAGGACAAACGGGCTTTAAGCTTTATACCGATTGGTAATCGGCAAACGACGGTCCTTGCCAAAAGCTTTGCTGGTGATCTTTGGGCCGGGGGGGGCCTGACGGCGTTTATACTCGTTACGGTCCACCAGCCGGACAATCCGCTCCACGGTGGCTTGATCATAACCGAGGGCTACGAGCTCGGCCGGACTAAGCTCTTCCTCGATGTAGCCGGTTAGAATACCGTCGAGAATATCGTACTCCGGCAGCGAGTCGGTGTCTTTCTGATCCGGGCGAAGTTCGGCCGAGGGAGGTTTGGTCAACACATTCTCGGGAACGACATAGCTAATTTTGTTTCGATAGCGGCATAACTGGTAGACCATGGTCTTAGGCACATCTTTGATGACCGCAAAGCCGCCGGCCATATCGCCGTAGATGGTAGCGTAGCCGACGGCCATCTCACTTTTGTTGCCGGTGGTCAGCACCAACCAGCCAAACTTATTGCTGAGGGCCATCAGGGTGTTACCCCTGGTCCGGCTTTGCAAATTTTCTTCGGCGATATCCGGTTTGGAGCCGGCAAAGGCCTGAGTCAAAATTTCCAGATAAGCTTTGTAAACCGGCTCGATGGCGATAGTGAGATACTCAATCCCCAGCCGCTCGGCCAGTTCGGCGGCATCGCTTTTGGAATGGTCCGAGGAGTAGCGGGACGGCATCGATACGCCCACCACATTTTCGGGCCCCAGGGCATCGGCCGCAATGGTGGCCACTATTGAACTATCGATGCCACCGGACAGCCCCAAGACAACCCGCTTAAAGCCATTCTTCTGAACATAGTCCCGAGTGGCCAGCACCAAAGCCCGGTAAATCTCCTCAACCGGGTCGATCGTCGGATTGATCAGCGACGATCCCGGCCGGATGGGGGCTGTGGGCGGCTTGACAGCCGGCAAGTTGATCTTGTCGAAAGTACCGGCATAGACCTCGGTCAGGGCGTCTTTGCGGCGCCGTGGATCACGCAGGCGCTGGCGAAAGACATTGCCGGGGTTGACATCCGCCACGATAAAGTCTTCTTCAAACGATTTGCCTCGGGCCAGCAGGTGGCCCCGCTCGTCAAAGATGACGCTGCTGCCATCGAAGACAAGCTCATCCTGACCACCAACGAGATTGCAGAAGGCCACGATGGCCACGTTATCGCTGGCCCGGGTGGCCAGCATCCGCTCCCGGCTTTGAATTTTGCCGCTTTGGTAAGGAGAGGCAGAAATATTGAGCAGCAGTTCGGCGCCGCCGGCGGCCTGGGCTTCGGGGGGGCCGGCCGGATACCAAATATCCTCGCAGACACTGACCCCCAGGCAAGTGGACCGGTCGGTGTTGTAACGCTGAAGGTTAAAGAGGACGGGCGTACTACCTTTGGCAAAATAGCGGTCTTCGTCGAAGACGGCATAATTGGGCAGCAGGGACTTATGGTAGATCCTGACCAATTGGCCATCATGCAGGATGGCAGCAGCGTTGAATATGTCGTCCTGGCGGTCCACAAAACCGACAATGGCGGTCAGACCAACCGTGTGAGGCAAAAGACTTTGCACCGCGCGCCAATTTGCCGCCGCAAAGCCGGGTTTAAGTAAGAGATCTTCAGGGGGATAACCAGCTAGCGTTAGCTCTGGAAAGAGCACAACTTCAGCTTGAACTGCCCGCGCTTGTTCTAAACAAGACACCACTTTGGCCGCGTTGCCGTCGATATCGCCGACTGTCGTGTTGATTTGAGCTAACGCTATTCTGAGGGTCGACATAAAAATTACAATGATGCGAAGCTGGGGTGTTTTCTCCTTAGCTTGTCGCTTGGTGAGCCAGAATAATTGCCTCAGCCACTTCCTTCATCGGCTTGCGGGTATTCATGCTCATCTTCTGAATCTTGCGAAAAGCTTCGGCTTCATCAATGTGCTGCGTATCCATCAGGATCCCTTTGGCCCGCTCCACCAGTTTGCGGGTTTCCAGCGCGTTCTGCAGATCTTCAACTTCCTGGCGGACGGCCTTAAACTCGCCAAAGCGAGCCAAGGCCACTTCGATGGCCGGCAAGAGATCATTCTCTCGAAAAGGCTTGACCAGATAGCCGACCACACCGGCGTCTTTAGCCCGGTCAACCAGTTCCTTTTGCCCGAACGCAGTGAGCAGGACTACCGGGGCGATCTGCTCTTCGGTCAAGATCCTGGCAGCCTCGATCCCGTCCATATTAGGCATTTTGATATCCATCAAGACGACGTCAGGCCGTAGCTCCCGGGCCAAATTGACGGCGCTTTGCCCATCACCTACCTCGCCGACCACGAGATAGTTGAGATTGGTGAGCATTTCCTTTAAATCTGCTCGAATAATAGATTCGTCATCAGCTATGATGACACGTGTCCTTTCCATCCGGCCTCACCTCCAAAAATAGCTTTTGAAAAGATAATCTTAATCGACAGGCCGATGTCGTCTAGTCCCTTACTCAGCTCGATCCGGCCTTTGAGATCGCCTTCAACCAAGATGCGGATAATGTTTAAACCCAAGCTATCGGATTGTTCTAGCTTGAAATCATCGGGAACGCCGTCGCCGTTGTCAGCAACCGTAATCATAACCTCATCGCCATCATCTTCCAAATTTACCCGGATAATTCCTGCCTGTTTATGCTCAAAACCATGCTCAATCGAGTTTTGGACCAACTCGTTGATGATCAGGGCGCAGGAGGTGGCCTGTCGGGCCGGCAAATAAATTGCCTCACCCACCAATTCAATCCTGATCTGCTTTTCCGGGCTGATCATTCCGTACTGCAGTTGACCAACAATGCGGTTGCCTACCTCTTTAATATTGATGATATTGGTGTCATCGCTCGATAGAAACTCGTGAATGACCGCCACACTCAAAATACGGTTCAGCGTCTCATCCAGCACAGCGCGCGCTTCATCTGATTTGACCCGACGCGCCTGCATCCGTAGCAGCCCGGCAATGGTTTGCAGGTTGTTTTTGACCCGATGGTGAACTTCTTGGATCATCGCATTTTTGACGCGCATCTCCTCATCCTGGCGCCGGATTTCGGTATCGTCGTGTACCAGAATGAGAACGCCGGTCGGCTTCCCAAACTGGGACCGGTTGAAAAAGTTCAATACCGACCAGCGCGAGGCCGGGTACCAATACAATGGCAGGGCCTTGCGCACCCAATAGCGATTGCCTTCGCGCATTTCTCGCTGCAAACAGCGGCTTCGGGCTAAGGCTTCCTGGCGCAGGTCTTCGTCATCAGTATCCAAGGTAACCAGCGGCCGCCCCACCAGGGTCTCTTTATAGCCAATTTTGCGGTATAGATTAGCGGCAATGCCGCTGGCGTAGCGGATGATCCCGGCGTTATCGACATACAAAATGCCATCCTGTTCGCCAAAGTGCCCGATATCTTCAGCGCCGCTGACCTGACCGGCCAGCAGCATACTTTGCAAAATCTTGAGAGCGCGATGGTAGACTTTGCTCCGCAGCCGGTGGCGTTCGTACTCGATTAAGTTAGTGACGATAATAAGGGCCGCTACCACCTTTGACTGACCGTGGTTATTGTTGGCCCAAGTTCCTTGATGCGCAAAATTAGGCGGAAAGTGAATCGGAAAGGTGTGGCGGACCACCGGGGCCCCTTCGGCAATAAAGCTGCGTTGGTCCGTGTATCTTTGGTTGGAGATCAAGGTTTGGAGGATCTCCGGTCGCTGTCGCACCGGAATCGTACTCCCCGCCCGGCTCTTGTTGTAGACGTGAGCCAGCGAGTGCGGTTGAGCATGAGACACGACCAAAAATTCAGCCTCGGACTTTCGCCGATAAATCAGAATGTCAGCCCGGCTGAGATCAGCCACAATCCCCATCTGGCTGATGATGGTCTGAAGAAAGGCCTCGGCAGACTCGCTTAAGCGGTCTTGTTTGTCACGTGATTCGTCAACTACCGTGCTTGACTCAGCCAATGTTACCTTGATCCGGTGGTTAAAAATTCTAATTGATAACCGACCAACTCGGGTTGTCCGTTAAGTAATGCCTCGGCGGACATAGCTTTTTTCCCCGCCGGTTGGACCGAGATTAATTCTACGACCCCGGCTCCGGTTGAGACATAGACCCGGCGCTGCTGGGTGAAGACCGTGCCGGGTGGACCTGATTCAGCTACACTACTGCCGGCCAGTTTAAGGGCCAACACTTTAATGGGGCCGCGCGGACCCAAGGTGAAGGTGCCGGGCCATGGATCAAAAGCTCGGACCAGCCGTTCCAGATCAACGGCGGACTGGGACCAATCGATCAGGCCCTCTTCCTTGCTTAGCCGCGGAGCGTAGGTGGCCCGGGCCTCATTTTGCGGTTCCGGCGTAATTTCCTTATTGAACCACAACGGAAGCGTTTCCGTCAAAAGACGAGCCCCCAGATGGGCCAGTTCGGCGGTGAGGCTGCCGGCGGTGTGCTGCGAAGTAATAGGTAGCGCTTGTTTCGATAAGATAGGGCCGGTATCGAGCCCTGCTTCCATCTGCATGATGGTTACGCCGGTCTCGGTATCACCGGCTCGGATGGCGGCGTTAACCGGAGCGGCGCCTCGCCAGCGAGGCAGGAGGGAGGCGTGGACGTTGAGACAGCCATAGGGGGGCAAATCGAGGACCGGCTGGCGCAAAATCTGGCCAAAGGCAGCCACGATAATGACATCCGGCGACAGGGCTTCTAACGCAGCCAAAACCTCCGGCGAACGGAGAGTCCGTGGCTGCAAAACCTCTAAGCCGGCCTGTTCGGCCACCAGTTTGACCGGGGGCGGGCTCAACTTTTTGCCCCGGCCACTGGGGCGGTCGGGTTGAGTCACTACCGCCACCAGGTTATAGTCACTGGCCAGCAGAGTGGCCAGTGTGGGAACGGCAAAATCAGGGGTTCCCATAAAAACAATTTTAACCGGCAAAGGCGTAACCTCTTTTCAAGACAAAAGACCGCAACCATTTTCGGCGCGGTACGTAAGGCATGTATAGTACCAATTGCTCATGATAGCACCACCCGGCTTGCCTGACAACCCCCAAGAATCCCATAAATTCCTATTGCACTTTGTCAGGCACCCATGATAGAATGAATCTAACTTAACATATCGTTTTCCGCAAACGATTATCATTAAAGGAGCTATAATTATGAACGACATTACGGACAATGATAAACTAATGGCTGCTCTAGCTTGGGTTATTCCGATCGTCGGTATTGTGATCCTAGTCGCCGAGGGCATGAAGGATCGACCATTTCAGCGCTATCACGCCGTAAATTCACTGGCGTTTAACGTCGCTTTTTTCGTCATTCTTACGATTATCTCCGCGGTGACATTTGGCTTTGGCGGTTGCCTCTTTGTCCTCTGGTTTATCTCCATTTTTTGGGCTATAAAAGCTTACCAGGGTGAGTACGTCAACGTACCGGTCATTAGTGACTTTGTGAAGAAGCAAGGTTGGGTCTAAGCCTAAGCCGTAACCGATTACACTTGAGCCGGTTTCCAAGTTAAAGCGGGAAACCGGCTCTTTTATTTCTTGAGCTATTATTCGTCGCTGGGCTCTTCCTGGCAAAAGGGCGAAGTCGATAAAAATGCCCGAACAGGATCCGCGTTTCGTGTGTTTTTTGACTTCGGGGATCTTAATAATTCTAAATTCGCTCCAAAGGTGATATCCCTTCCTGCTTACGTTACGCTTTTTGCTCAGGCTATGTTAGAATAAGTAGGGTGTTTTTCTTGAACCAGGATACTTGGAGGAGGTCCTGGACCTAAGGTTGTTCCGGTCTACCCTGTATCGACTTGGGCTAGTAGCGGTGGGCGTGGCTTTAGTGATTAGTTGGGCCGTCGCCATTCGTTGGCCTCATCACCCTAAAAAGGGGTAGGTCTATAAAGAGGAGTTTGGTCTTGTCCGTTCCATTCAAACGTTGGCAAGTTTCGCCTCGGGCGCCCGATAGCCATTTTGCTCAGTTTCCACAGTTGCCGCCTCTTATTGTGCAACTGCTCTACAATCGAGGCGTGACCTCCCCGGAAGAAGTCCAAAGTTTTTTGGATCATCACTGTGATGGCGACGATCCGTTCGCGCTGCTCGGCATGCGAGCCGCTGTCGAGCGGATTAGCTGTGCCCTGGCCCGGCAGGAGGCGATCGCTGTCTATGGAGACTATGACTGTGACGGCGTCACTTCGACAGCCTTGCTGACGGATGTGCTGGCCCGTCTCGGCGCTCAGGTTGAGGCTTACATCCCCAACCGGTTTGAGGAAGGCTATGGTCTTAACAACGAGGCCTTAGCAGATTTGGTGGCCCGGGGCGTCAAGTTGGTCATCACCGTCGATTGCGGTATCCGCTCGGTGGCTGAAGTGGCCTATGGTAACAGCTTGGGCCTCGATTTAATCATCACCGACCACCACCACGTGGGCGAACAAGTGCCTCCCGCGCTGGCGGCCATCAATCCCAAACAGCGCGATTGTAGCTATCCATTTAAGGAGTTAGCCGGCGTCGGGTTGGCCTACAAATTGGGGCAGGCTCTGCTGCACCTCTATCCGGCTAACGGCGTTCGGGCCGACGATTATCTGGATCTGGTGGCCGTGGGCACGGTCGCGGATTTGGCGCCCCTCTATCAGGAGAATCGGAAGCTGGTCAGTCAAGGCTTGCGGCTGCTCAACCGCTCGTTGCGGCCGGGCTTGGCGGCGCTGATGGCTCAAGCGGCCGGCAACTCTAACTCGGTTAGCGCCGTTAGCGCCGGCACGATTGGCTTTACCATTGGGCCCCGCCTTAACGCCGCCGGGCGGCTGGATAATGCCCTGGCCGCTTATAAACTGTTAATAGCCGATAATCCGTTCGAGGCTAATCAACTGGCTGCGCAGCTCGAGCTGCAAAATCGGGAACGGCAGAAGCTCACCGGTGAGATGGTCGACGCGGCCCGGCAGAGGATTTTGGAAACCGGCGGGCAGCAGCCGATCTACTTTGTCAGAAATTCGGCCTTCAACCCGGGCGTGGTTGGCCTGGCTGCGTCGCGCCTGACGGATGAATTTTACCGGCCGGTGCTGGTGGCGGAAGAAGGGTCAGTCTTTACCAAAGGCTCGGCTCGCTCCATCGCCGAGTTTCATATTACCGAAGCCCTCGACCAGTGCGCCCATCTGCTGGAACGCTACGGCGGCCACGCCGCGGCGGCGGGCTTTACCCTTAAGAATGAGAATTTTGAAGAGTTGACAGATCTCTTGCAGAAAATCGCCGGTCAGCAACTCGATCCCAGTCGCTTACGGCCAACCCTCAGCGTTGACGGCGAAGTCAATCTCCGGGGTGTCAGCCCGGCCCTGGTGGAGGCGATTTCCAACCTGCAACCGTTTGGCTACGGCAATCCCACCCCTCGATTTTTGTCGCGCCGGCTGCTCATTCGTCAGATCAAAGCGGTTGGTCAAGATGGCCATCATTTGCGCCTGATCTTGCACGATGGCAAACAGCCGTGGAACGCGATTGCCTTCCGTCAGGGCGTTTGGGCAAAGACACTCAAGTTTGGCGACTACATCGATGCTGTTTATAGCCTCGAATTTAACGAGTGGAATGGCCAGCGGTCGATGCAACTCAATATCAAAGATTTGCGACCGCCGCAATAACGTGGCTTCACCTTCCACTTTGGGACCCATAATTCTAGTCGAGCGGGACCTAACTCCTAAAATCCCCCAATAGTATTATTGAAATCGGGCCGGTCACCTGTTACAATGGCTTTATCATCCTCTAATCACGGCTAAGTGTGACCTCTGAGCCGTAATGATAACTCCCCAGACAAGTACGAGTAAAAGTGAGAAGGGGTTCGTTGAGTTGAGAACGATAACCTAACATCAACTCTGACTCATCAGAAAGTGAGGTCTACGATGAAGCGACCTATCTCGACCCGTATCTTGCTAACGCTATTGGCATATCTCTCAATTTATCCTGTTCTCATCCTGCTGCTCGTTCTGGCGGGCGCAGTCAGTGTGGTGGCCTCAGCCGTATTACCTGATTTCGACGTTCCAAACGGCCGCGCGGAGACGGTCCGCGTCAAACGGCTGCGGCCTTTGGCGGTGTCTTATTCTTCCAGTCTTGCTTCCTTGCCTGACGAAGAAGACTTTACTCAAAGCTCGCTGTCGACTCAGGCGCGTTTGCCGGCTGACTTACCGTTACCGGCTGAACCAGAATTCGAGCCGGAAGTAATCCCTGACTCGGAGATGTTTGGCTCCGTAGAGACTCTTTCCCAGACGTCTGAATTCCAGGACCAGACCAGTCGTAAGGTTCCCCTGCCTCAGGCCACCGCGGCCACCTCTTCTATGGCGGCGCTGCCCACGTCCACACCCACTCTTGATTTGGTTTTTAAGTTTCCTACCCCGGCGAGCCGCCTGAACGAGTGGATGGAAACCCTGAGTAGTGTCATCGGGTTAGCCCCCACCAACGAGCCGCCGCAGGTGCATTTGGCCGGCTTACCCACCTTTACGCCGACACCCACCGCGACCAGTTCGCCGACGCCCACCCCGACGCCGACCGAGACCGCGACGCCGACGATTACTCCAACGCCTACGGAGACGGCCACGCCGACCCCGATGCCCACCGCGACCAATACGCCGCCGCCAACCAACACGCTTCCGCCGCCCCCCCCGCCGTCCCCAACCAGCACCCCGGAACCGACTGTCACGCCGCTACCCGACTATGATTTTATGCTCGGCGAGTTTTTTAATAGCCCAACCACCAATCCGTTTTTACTGATGTACGTCGCAGTCGTTGATGCCAACGAGATCCCGATTGGCGATCTCAAAATTGTGGGCACGCGATTGGACCACAATCTGACCTACGAGAGCCCGCTGTCCACCTGGCACTTTGAGGGCTACAACGCGCCCGGCGAAGTGATTAAAAGCGGCAATGTTAAGTTTGAGCCACCGGGCGGCTATGAATCGACCAAGTGGATCTTTTACCTGGCCGATGCCAACGGAGCGCGCTTGTCCGCTGATGTTCCGTTTGAAACCGATGCCAATGCGAGGCAGTGGTATTTCGTGAAGTTTCGGCGCAAATACTAATTTGGCCTTGAAGGTAAAAAGCCTGCTGGAATCTAAGACCAGCAGGCTTTTTTTTGCACCTCGCTTATCTGGGAAGTTAAGTTCCTAAAACGTCAAACGCAAAACGTAAATTTATGCTCACGTTTTACGCTTGACGAGGCCAATCTCCAAAATCCTGTTCAACTTCTTTAGTTGAGCTAAGCCTGAATCCAACTGAGCGCTTACCGGTTGCTTGCTCGGCTGAGGTCTTCCGGGCGATCGATATCTTGGATAATGGCTGGATCGTCAACCTGGACTCGCTCGGCCCGGTCCTGGTAGGCCATCACCACCGGCCTGCCACCGGTATCACCGCGGACCCGTCTCAGGTCTGGAAATAGGCTGCGGTCAAAAAGAATAGGGTGGCCACGCCGGCCTTGGTATTCCGGCCAGACCAGAGGCGCCAGAGTTTGGCGGTGACGGTCGATCAAGAGATCAACCATCGATGGGGTGATACCGGGTAGGTCAACGAGCAAGAAGACAACCGCCTGCACGTTATCCGGTAAGGCAGCCAACCCGGCTGCCATCGAACTGCTTTGACCGTTGGCCCAGTTGGGATTGACGACGATTTGGACCGGTTGGTCTTGCAGCAAGGCCTGGCTTTGCCCGGCCTCAGCCCCGAGGACCACGATAACCGGCTCAGCTTGGGAGGCGAGGGCCGTTTCAGCGGCCCGCTCGATGAAGGTCTGACCTTGCCAGCGGGCCAGTTGTTTGGGTGAGCCAAAGCGCGTCGAGCCGCCGGCCGCCAGAATCACCGCCGCCGTACGGCCGCGCACTTCAGAGACGGTAGGCCGTATTTCCAAGTCCGAACGTTTTGTCTCGCCGGCGTGTCCTACCGCGCCAATGACGACCGACTCAAGCCGCGGCGTAGCTAGCAGGTGGTCGGCCAACGCTTGAGCCAGCCCCAACTGATCTTTGTTTTCTACCTTGTTAAGCAAAGTCGCTACTCGGGCGGACGAGGGCACACTTTTTAAGCCGCCGCGGGGATGAGTCAACACCTTTGCCACGGTCTCGAGGGTGACCGGTTGGTCAAGGGGAGTGTGGCTGAGTTGGCTGACCAAACTCGCCCGGTGGACGTGCTTATCAGCCAGGGGCCGGCCTAATGCATCGATCCCGACGACAGGGACAACCAGCGTGGTCGAGGCCGGGATCTGAGGCTCATGCTTGGCCGGCGCTTTGAAAGGATGCATGCGGGAGCCGTCGGCTTCAATCAGTATCACATCGAACCAGCCGCTTGCGGCCAAAGCATCGATGACGCCGGGAGCCACCCCCAAGGCTTTGCCGCTGCCGGCATCGGCCTGGCCAATTAGGAGCACCTGACCGTGCTGTTCACAGGCGGTTTGTAGATCGGGCCGAAGATCGGCCAGACTCTGGCGGGCCGGGTCAAAGGTAACAAAGCTGGGAGCCAGCTTAATTTGGGTGGCAAAAATTCGGGTCGTGGTTGTGACCAGCACGCGTAACGGTGAAGGGGAGGCCTGACTAAGTTCGTTGGCTAGCCGGAACATAGCGCTGGTTTTGCCGCCGCCACCCACCAAGGCGACAACATCGCCAGAGCTAATCCGCAGCGCCCGGCTAAGTGAGATCTTGGCGGGACTCACGTAACGGATTTCCTTTCTCTGTCTGATAAGAGCGTGGTATAATAAGCTCAGCGACGCTAACAGGTGAATCAGGCGACACTAGGGGTTTGAAATAGAGTAACTTGGCTAACATTGCACCTTTAGAGAGTTCAAAGTTTTTCAAGTGGTTTAATATCCAATCTTAGGCAGGGAGGTTTGTTATGCTACGCTTTGTGGCCGGTTTTATCACCGGCCTGATTTTGGGAGCGGCGGCGGTGCTGTTGACCACGCCGCAAAGTGGACCTGATCTGCAATCGGGGGCGCGGACTTGGCTCGAGGATATCCTAAACCAGGGACGTCAGGCGGCAGAGCAACGCCGAATTGAGTTAGAGAGCCGCGTAGCGAACTTTACGTTAGGCAGATAGTGAAAAGTGGGGGACAGCAGCCCCCATTTTTTTATGAGGCAGCTTTCTGCAGAATCTGGTTGTAGAGATGGTTGGCCGTTTTCATTTCCTGGTCGGTAAACAAATCCGTGCGGGCCAGCCGGGCCTGGCGCATAAGAGCCACCGAATGGGCTGGATCTTCGTCGGGCATTTTCAGCCGGGCACTGAGTCGAGTGCCGGCCATCAACAGCGGCAGATATAGAAAATCCAGGTCGAGGGATTCGCCCATTTCAAGACTGTCAGCCACGTGGCTGGCCACTGCCTGCCGCTCTTCCAACTCCCATAACTGTTTGCCTGTTGTTTGGGCAATTACCCCAAAACTTGTCGCTACCGAGAGCCGGATCAGGTGGTGAAAACCGACCGTCCGGATCAACTGCATGGCGTGGGTCGTATCCGCGTCCAACTCGTAGGCCCGTTCCCAGATGGGAACCAAGACACCGGGCGCCAGATTAGGATTATCCAAAAAGTATTGGCAGGTGAAGGTCACTATTTTGGCCAGCATAATAGCCTCGCCGATGCGAAGCGGTAAACCGACATTCCCAAACCGTTTGACGGTTTCCCCAAAAAAGTTGGCATACAACGCTTCCGGGGTAAGTTCCTGCTTAATCTTGACCTGGCGGCTATTGATTTCTCGGATGGCTTTGTTGAACGTTTCAGCGTCTTTTACGCTCCAAATTTGATCATAGCGAAATTTAAGGTTAGGGGCCCGATCCGGCGGAATGGCTGGACCGCTAATCGTCAAGCCAAAATCGGCTCTTTTGGCCGATTTTTCGCTGTAAGTTGCCCCTAAGCTGGCGGTCAGGTTGAGGCCGACCGGATCATCAATTAGCTTGGTGTCGAGCTTGCTTTGGAATTTGGCGGGGCGCACCCGTTCCGCTCGACCTTTGGCTGAAGCTTTAACTTCTAAGGTCAGGCTGTGGTCTCCTTTTTTGGCATTACCGGGCGCCACAACCGGTAGAGTCAGTAGCCCCGCTTCACCCGGTCCAAACTGGATCTCAACCTCCGGGCGATCAACCTCAAGAATGGGCTTTTTGCCGGAAAGGAAGCCGGTTTTAGGCGGTTCGACTTTGATTTTGGCCGTCAGGGGAACGTTAAAGACGCTTTGGAGAAATAGGTACAGATTAGCACTTTGGCCAGGAGCGATGACTGACGGCTCAAAGTAGCCCGTGTATTGCAAACCGTCGTTCACAAAGCGGACCGGATCGCTGGTGTGCTCGCCGATTACGTCAGGATAGGAGACTGCCATAGGTATCCTCAACACTTGTCATAATAGGGACTCTCTTTAGAGCATAGCATTGGACTACGAAATTGTAAAGTTGAGAACTATATCCAGCGCTTTAAAAGCGCTCCCCGCCGCCTTTACATGATTTTTGGATACGGGACTGCTATAATGTCCGATGTCAATACGTAAAATCAGGACGATCTCTTGAAAGGAAAGTAACAATGGGGTTAACCACAGTCAAGACGACCGCGGCGCAGACGCCAGCCGCCGACAAACCGGGGGCGCGGATGCTGGAATCGGCCTTGAGCCATCTTGATCGGGCGGCCGAGCACCTGCAGCTTAATCCCAACCTGCATCGCTTGCTCCGCAGTTGCGAGCGAAGCCTCACCGTTTCCGTTCCGATTGAAACCGACGAGGGCGACGTTGAAGTCTATACCGGTTATCGCGTCCAGCATACCAGCGTGCGTGGTCCGTGTAAAGGCGGCGTTCGTTATCACGCCGACGTCAGTTTGGAAGAAGTGACGGCCCTGGCCCAGTTGATGACCTGGAAATGCGCCGTGCTTAACCTGCCCTACGGCGGGGCCAAGGGTGGCATTTCCGTCAGTCCCAATACCCTCTCCGAAAAAGAACTTCGCCATCTGACCCGGCGCTATACCTACGCCATTCTACCCATCATCGGTCCTAAAAAGGACATTCCGGCGCCGGACGTCAACACCGACGAACGGACGATGGCCTGGATGAGTGACACGTTTAGTATGTTTAAAGGTGAAGCCAGTCAGGAAATCGTCACCGGCAAGCCGATTATTTTAGGCGGTAGCCTGGGCCGGGCCGACGCGACCGGGTTGGGAGTAGCGATTGTTGCCAGGAATACGATGCGGCGCTACGGTACCTCGGTCGAAGGGGCGACGGTGGTGATCCAGGGCTTTGGCAAGGTGGGCTGTTGGGCGGCCCGCTACCTAGTCCAGGAGGGTTGTCGCATCATTGCCGTCAGCGATGTCTCCGGCGGCTATTATCACCCCGCCGGTCTGGACGTCGAGGCGATGGACGAGTACACCAAAAAGTCACCGACCCGAACTTTGGCCGGTTATCAAGCGCCCGGCCTGGAGTCGATCACAAATGATGAGTTGCTAACACTCAAGTGTGATACGCTCATCCCGGCGGCTTTGGAGGAGCAGATTACGCTGCGCAATGCCGATCAAGTTCAGGCCAAATACATCGTCGAGGGCGCTAACGGTCCCACCAACGCGGCAGCCGATCGCATTCTGTTTGAGCGCGGCATCAAAGTAGCCCCGGACATTTTAGCTAACGCCGGCGGGGTTACGGTTAGCTACTTTGAGTGGGTCCAGGGCTTGCAGGCTTTTTATTGGGATCTGGACGAAGTACGGCAGAAGTTGGGGCGGTTTCTGCACAACGCTTTCTCCCAAGTGTGTGATTTTAGCGAGCATCACCAGGTTTCTCTTCGGGACGGCGCTTATATGCTGGCCGTCTCCCGGGTGGCCGAGGCCTACGACCAACGCGGAATTTTTCCCTGAGCAGCGGCTTAATAATCTTGGAGCCAATCCTGCTGGGCGTGGGCTACTACGAGTTGAAGCATATTGATGGTATAGTGGGCCACAATAGTCGTCAAAAGCTGGCCGGACCAGATGAACAGTAAACCGAGGACGACGTTGATCAACCCTGAAAACAGCATGCCGAGCCGACCCTGCGGCTGGTGCATCAATCCGAACACGAGCGAGGTGATCAGGATTAGAAGGGGTAAGGGCATCAGGTCCTCAAATAGAGCCAAAAGCAAGGTGCGGAACAGCAACTCTTCCATGACCACCGGCGGGATGAAGGCTAAAGCCACGAGCGGCCATTCGGCCGGCCGGCGGGGCAGGATGTTGCGGATCAGCCAGGGGGAGTAGATCCCCCGGCCAAAGCGCCGAATGGCCAAGTGCGTGGCCAGATACAGGCCTACTTGAATGACCAGCCCCGCGCCAAGGCCCCAGCCAAGCGCGGACCACGGCTCAGCCCCAGTTAGTCCAAGTTGGGTGGCCGGCAACCCACTTAACCAGGCCAGAAACAGGCAGATAGCCACCATTAAGAGGCGCGCCAGCGTTTCCGGGGGTGACAGCAGTAAGTTGGCCTCGATCCGTAGTTGCCGGATCAAAAGGTTGCTGTGGTACGAAAGCCAGGCAATCAAGCCGGTAAAGAACAGGGCTAAGCCTCGCGCCAAGTTTAACCACAGAGCAGTTTCAGTGAGCCAATCCATACCCGGATCATAGCCGCAACTTGCCGCCCCTGGCAAACCTAGCTACACTCCTGTGAAAATAAGGTGTTGGACAGGAATCCCAAAGCTAGCTTTGGGATTCCTCCGGATTTTCATTCTCGGTGCCGTGCCGCAGGCTGAGTCCGTCTCCTCTGAAAATAGGAGTGCAAACCTTGGTTTGCCAGCAGAGCAAGCTCTGCACTCCATTTTGTTTACTCGGTGTTGTCCCCTTAAGGACTGTCCGACTCCTGGCGTGTTGAATCGAGGATGAGATAGATTATGCATCTCGGCGTTGCTTATTACCCCGAACAGTGGCCTGAAGCTCGCTGGGCGACGGATGCCCGGCTGATGGCGGAGATGGGCCTGACTTACGTCCGGATCGGCGAGTTTAGCTGGGCGCTGCTCGAGCCGGCGGAGGGCCGGTTTGAGTTTGACTGGCTGGACCGGGCCATCGAAACCTTGCACGCAGCGGGCTTGCAAGTGGTCTTGGGCACGCCCACCGCCGCGCCACCGCCGTGGCTCTCCAGCCGGCACGATATTTTTCAACGCGATCCCTCTCAGTCGGTGCGGGGCCCGGGCAGCCGGCGCCACGCCTGCGCCAACAATCCTCACTTTCGCCAGGCCTCTGATCGGATTGTGACCGCCCTGGCCGAGCGCTTTGGCCGGCAGCCGGCCGTCGTTGGCTGGCAGATCGATAATGAGTTTGGCTGTCACCGCACCGGTCACTGTTTTTGCGATCACTGCCGGGCCGGCTTTCAGCAGTGGTTGGCCCGCAAATACCAGACGTTAGACCGGCTTAACCAAAGCTGGGGGACCGTTTTTTGGAGCGCCGTCTACACCGAGTGGACTCAGATCCCGCTGCCGGAGATGACCCCGGCCCAGCCTAACCCCAGCCTCCAACTCGACTTCCGCCGTTTCTCCTCCGAAAGTTGGGTCAACTACCAGCAAACGCAGATCGAGCTGCTGCGCCGCTATGCCCCGGGCCAATTTATCACTCACAATTTCCTTAATAGTGCCGATGGCGGGGCGGATCAGATCAACTATTTTGATTTATCAGCCGGGTTGGATTTTGTCTCTTGGGACAACTATCCGCAAGGCTCGAGCGGGCCCCATCACGTCGCCTTTAATCACGCTCAAGCGCGTGGCTACAAGGGGCAGGCCTATTGGGTCATGGAGCAGCAGCCAGGGCCGGTCAACTGGGACCACTACAATCGACCGGTCCCGCCCGGCCTGGTCCGGCTGTGGAGCTATCAAGGCTTTGGTCACGGGGCAGAGGCTATCGTCTATTTCCGCTGGCGGGCGGCTCGAGCCGGTCAAGAGCAGTACCACGCCGCGCTGCTGCGCCAGGACGGGGCGTTCACGCGGGCTTATGACGAAGTCCGGCAGGTCGCTCAGGAGTTGAAGCGCTTGCCAGCCTTTCGGCCCAAAGCGGCTCGCGTAGCCATCCTCTTTGATGTTGAGGACTGGTGGTCGATTCAGATTGATCCCCATCAGGGCGATTTCAGTTACGTAAAAGTGGCACTCAGTCTCTATCAGGACTTGTGGGCGGCCGGCCTGCCGGTCGATATCATTGGCCGGGGCCGGCCGCTGGATCGCTATCAAGTGGTCCTTGTGCCCTGCCCAATTCTGATCGATCCGGCTGAGGCGGCCCGATGGCAGCAGTTTGTCGAAAAGGGGGGGCGTTTGCTGGTTACCTTCCGCGCCTTCGTCAAGGATAAGGCTAATGTCTGGAGCGATCAGCCCCTGCCCGCCGGCCTTGAAACCCTGCTGGGCGCGCGGGTTGAAGAGTACCTGGGCCTGCCGCCTGACTATCGCGGCGCGGCCCGCACCGCTGACGGCCGTTTGGCCTTTCCGTACTGGAAGTGGGCCGAGATCCTGTCGTCGACCACGGCCGAGCCGCTCTTGTTTTACAATCAGTTCTATTGGCGCGATCGGGTGGCGGTGACGCAAAACCGGGTTGGCGCGGGCCTGGCGCTCTACGTGGGCTGTTGGTTTGAGCATATGCTGCCCCGGCCTGTCTGGGAGGCCTTGGGTTTAGCTGAGTTGGCTCTGCCATTCGAGCTGCCGGCGGAGGTGGAAGCCATCCCCATCGACTTTGATGACGGTGAGGGGGTGCTTCTCCTCAACCACAACGCCGAACCGGTTACCCTCGCTCTCGACCGGCCTGCCGCCGAACTGCTACTCGACCTACCGCCGATGCGGATCATCACCCTACCGCCGCGGGGCGTAGCGGTTCTGAAGTATTAGTCGGCTCGTATAGGCAGAAGTAGATCAATCTGACACGATTAACACGATTAACACGATTTGAGAATAGTTCTAATCGGAGATTAGATGGCACCGGAAAAACGTGATCCGCTCACCGAGAAAATCATAGGCTGCGCGCTAAAAGTTCACAATACCCTTGGCCCCGGTTTTTTGGAGAAAGTGTATGAAAATGGCTTGTGTTTTGAATTGGCAAAACAAGGGTTGAAAGTCGAACAACAGAAGCCGATTCAAGTCTATTACGATGGCTGTATCGTTGGAGAGTTTTTTGCTGACATGTTGGTAGAAGGTCGGGTAATGCTTGAACTCAAAGCTATTCGAGCCTTAAGCCAGCAGCATGAAGTGCAGTTAGTTAACTATCTAACTGCGACAGGGCTCGACATCGGGTTATTGATCAATTTTGGTCCGTCCGTTCAAGTTCGTCGCAAGTTTCGTGAATATAGACCTCGTTCAAACGACAAAGAAATCTTGTAAATCTTGTAAATCTTGTCCAATATTTTGGCATCAGTAAGTAGCGAGAGGTGTGACCATAAACCAGCTAGGTAACTTCACAAAGAATAGTCGTGGGAGCTAATGTCAAGGAATACAACTCTGCTTGGTCTGGGATTTTTGGCGGGGACGCTGGGAGGCTGGCTGGCGCTGCCGACGCTGCTAGAGAAAGAAGGCACGCTGCCGCAGCTCGAGGACCGGCCGGGCACGGCGCTGATCACCGGGGCCTCGAGCGGCATTGGGGCGGCCTTTGCGCGCAAGTTGGCGGCGGAAGGCTATGACGTCGTCCTGGTCGCTCGCCGGACCGAGCGGCTGGCCGAGTTGGCGCGTTGTCTGCAAGAACAGTACGGCATTCAGGCCGAACCGCTGACCGCCGATCTGGCCAATCCGGCCGAGGTAGAACGGGTGGAGGCGCGGCTCAAGTCCCTGGACACGTTAACTCTGCTGGTCAACAACGCCGGTTTCGGCGGGTTCGGGCCTTTTGTTGAGCTTGAACGCCAGCGCCAGCTTGACATGCTCAGCGTCAATGTGACCGCCTGTGTCCGCCTGGCTTACGCCGCGCTACCCGGTATGATCTCTCGTCGCAGTGGGGCGATTATTAATGTTGCCTCTGTGGCGGCTTTTTTGCCCTCCCGCCTGAATGTGACCTACAGCGCCACCAAAAGCTATCTGGTCGCCTTCTCCGAGGCGCTCCAGGCCGATGTCCGTGGCACCGGGCTCAGGGTGCAAGCGCTGTGCCCCGGCTTGACCCGGACCGAATTTGCCGACGTGGCCGAGCTGGATCGGATTAACCACCGCCAAGTCCCCGCGTTCATTTGGATGTCCGCCGAGCAAGTAGTCGACCGGTCGTTGGCAGGCTTAAAACGAGGCCAAACCGTGGTGGTCACCGGGCCACAAAATCGGCTGGCCATAGGTCTGGCCCGCACGCCCGGACTGCGCCCGCTTGTGCTTAAGCTGTTTAATCAACGGTTGTGACTGACAACTTAAATCTTAGCTCTGCTTAACGCGCGCAGCGAAAACCAATATTCGGTTGAGCTGTGGCCGGCGGGGCACTGTTGCGAGCCGAAGCGGTGGTCCACTGGTTGATCGCATTCCAACTGCCACCCCGTATTATTTTGGCCTCTTCCGTATTGTCGGCCCAGTCGGCAGTCCACTCCCAGACATTGCCGGCCAGATCGAGTACGCCGTAAGGGCTGGCACCGGCCGGATAGCTGCCTACCTCACTGGGCCGGTTGGCGCCCCATTCGCGGGTGTTGGCCTTGCCTTCGATCCACTCGTTGCCCCAGGGATAAGTTAAACCGTCCGGACCATAAGCCGCCTTTTGCCACTCGCTGTCGGTGGGCAGGCGTTTGCCGGCCCACTGGCAAAAAGCCGCCGCCGCCGGCCACGAGACTTTGCTCACCGGATAATTGGCCAGCTCGGCCGGATAGCTGCTCCACGGAGCAGCCTGGCCGGTTTCAGTGACAAAAGTCTTGAAGAGAGCGTTGGTGACCTCATACTTATCGATCTGGAAAGTCGGGACGTAAGCCGGTTGTTTGGTGCCGTTGGCCTGGGCTAGAGGAACCTCGCCGGCTGGGATCAGGACCATTTCGCCGGCATCTTCGCGGAGCGGCGGTTCAATAAGACCCAACGCTTCCGGGCTGGGTGGACGCCACATCGAAAAAGGAACCGCCCCGGTCAGAGCGATCAAGACCACAGCCGCCAAAGCTAAGAGCGGCACCGGAGCCGGACCCAGTTTACCCCGCCAGGCCTGTTTAAGGTTAGCCAGGACATCGGTGGGCGCGGGCCGGCCGGTCATCTCGGCGGTTCGTTTGAGACGACCACGGATGGCGGCGACGACATCATCCAGGTCAAATGGTTTGGTAATATAATCATCCGCGCCCATCTCTTTGCCCCGCCGGATATCGATCTTATCCGTTTTGGCCGTAACAAAGATGAATGGCACTTGCAGCCAGCGCTCATCGGCGTGGACCGCGTCGTACAACTCGTAGCCGTCCATTTCGGGCATCATGATATCGGCCAGGATGAGATCGGGGGTAATTCGTTCTAGAATGTGGAGGGCTTCCCGGCCGGTGGCGGCCGTCAGCACCTGAAACCCTTCCATCTCCAGGGTTAGTTTGATTCCTTCGATGACATCGGGATTGTCATCCACCACTAAAATGATCTGTTCTGGTTGCACGGTATCCTCCTGGTTTTAGTGAGAAACTACTTGATTGCTTGATTGATTGAAAGTAGGTCATATTAGCCATCTAGACAAGGCAGGAGTACCTCAAAAGTACTGCCTCGTTGAAGTTCGCTCTGAAGGCGAATTTCTCCGCCGTAAGCTTTTACGATTTCATTGACGATCGAAAGGCCCAAACCGCTACCGGGAATCGTGTGGGCCGGATCGATTCGGTAAAATCGGTCAAAGATGCGGGTTTGTTCTTCCGGGGCAATGCCCATGCCGGTATCGCTGACCCGCAGTCGAGCCATCAGGCGGCCGGCGCAGGTCTCTTGCCCCAGCTCAAGCGCAACGACCCCGTCCGCGGGCGTATACTTGAGCGCGTTACTCAATAGATTTCGAATGACCTGGCTCATTTGCTCCGGATCGGCGTGTATCGGCGCGATGGGAGCGACCTGAAGTTGGCGGAGTTTGATCTGTTTTTCGTCCGCTAACGGGCGCAACTCGTCCAGGACCTGCGCGGCTAACGGCAGCAACTCCACCCTTTCGCGTTGGTTGCTGGTTTCGCCGCTGTCTAAACGGGATATCGTCAGAATTTTTTCGACTAGATCCTGAAGGAGCAGCGCTTGGTTCTCGATGGCCCGCAGGAGCTCGCCTTGTTTTTGGGCCGGCAGCCGATCGGCGTATTTGAGCATATTTTTGGCGTGGACCCGGATGACGGTCAAGGGGGTCTTTAGCTCATGGGTCACGCCGCTCATGAAGCGAGCCTTTATGCGCTCCACTTGAGTCAGGGCCGTCACATCGCTGAAGACTAAGACCGTGCCTAACGGTTCATTGTTGGCCAGTTTGACCTTGGCGGAGCTCAGGTGGATCGCTCGCAATTCGTCCGAGCCGGCCGTGTTGGGCAAGCCAATCGTCGTCGTCTCCGGAGTTTCGCCTTGGATTAAATAGCGAATGACATCCCACAGCGGCCCGGTCAGTGTCTCAGCGTCGAGGCTAAGCCCCACCAAGTCCTGCGTCCCCAAGCTTAGGAGCTGCCGACCGACCACATTGACGGTCACAATTCGCTGAGCGGTATCGGTTACCAACACTCCTTCGCTCAGGTTGGCCAGGATGGCTTCGAGCTTTTCTTTTTCGGCCAGCAGTTGAGCCGTGCGCTCCGTGACTTTTTGTTCCAACTGCTGGTTGAGCGCTTGCACGTGTCTAAAGAGGCGGGCATTCTGCACGGCGATGGTAATGATATTAACCGCCGCCTGAAACAAACTCCAGTCTTCGTCTCCAAACTGGTCCGCTTCGGCGCCGGTGATAGCGACAACGCCCACCGTTTGTCCTTGAGTGACCATCGGGAGGCAAACCTGCTTTTGTTGTAACAGAGCCGGGGAGAGAGGAAGACCGGTCGCGTAGCGCTCTAAGGCGGTGGTCAAGATTTGACAGCGTTGCTCTGGAAGCGTTTCGTCCAGCGCTTGTAGGTCTACTTCAAATGGTACTTCAGTCGAGACCGTGACCACTGAATGAAGCGATGTGTAAGCGGTAATCACTGGCCGATCCGGGTGAGGTAGCAGGATCGAGATAGTCTCAGCCTGGAATAAAGGGCCCAACTTTCTAAGCGACAGCGCCAAGACCTCTTCCAAATCCAGCGAGCTGTTGATGGCTGAGCTTAGCTCGTTCAGTAGAGCGAGGGCTTCATTGCGTTTGGTGACGATGCGGGTCTGTTTCTGAGCCAGGAGCTCAGCCCGTTTAAGCCGGGCCACCGCTTCGATCCGGGCCTTTAGCTCGCCGAGTTGCACCGGCCGGAAGACAAAATCGTCCGCCCCGAGGGCCAGGCCTTCGTTGACAAATTCGGCATTGCGGGCATGCGCCGTGATAAAAATGACGGCCATATCCCGGGTTCTGGCATCCGCTTTGAGCTGCCGGCACAGTTCAAGACCATCCATCTGCGGCATCTGAATGTCGCTCAAAACCAGAAAGGGGGCCTCGGCGTGCGCTTTTTCCAGCGCCTGCACCCCATTGTGGGCCACAAGAGTGGTGAACCGGCACTGTTGGAGCAGGTGTTCCAGCAGAAACAGGTTGCTGCGCTCATCATCGACAATCAAGATTTTGTTGAGATCAAGTTCTAAACTCTGGGCATTCAAGGGCATCGTCGGCTCCTAGTGTTCCTTTGTAACGAGGGGTAGGTAGAGGTGCTCGTTGATCCGCGGCCCGACCGGCACCTGATTCGTTTCCAGAAACTCGGGCAGGCCATTCCGCTCGATATCTTGGCCGGCCTCTTTAAGATCAGCTTGAGCATCGTTGTCGCTGTTAGGATCAAGGAAGTTGGGCAGGCCGTCGCCATCCGCATCCCGGTCGGCCGAGTCGACATCGCCGTCCCCATCGGCGTCGCTATACCACTCGACCGCGTCGGGAATGGTGTCGGCGTCGCTGTCGAGGTCCAGGAAGTTGGGCGTGCCGTCGCCATCCGCATCCCGGTCCGCCGCGTCTATATCGCCATCGCCGTCCGCATCGCTGTGCCACTCGATCGTGTCGGACAGACCGTCGCCATCGCTGTCAAGATCGAGGAAGTTGGGCGTGCCGTCGCCGTCAGCATCCGCCTCGCCCTCCACTGAGTCGGGAACATTGTCCCCATCGCTGTCCAGATCGGCGCCGGAGGGCAGGCCATCACCGTCACTGTCCAGGGGGTTGTCCGGTTCAAACCCGCCTGGCCCCCGGTCAGCCTGAGCGACAGGCGCTGAATCGGGCTGGTTCAGAATGAGAGGCAAGAAGACTCTTGACTGCTCGCCTGTCTCGATAATTGTGGAGCGGTGGCTGCCGGAAGTGGTGATTAGATCACTCTCCTGATCGCTGCCTTGGGCCGTGATCTGCATCGTCATCGGGTTAGGGGCGCCGTACCGCACGCTATGGTCAACCCGGTAGAGCCAAGCCTCCCGGCCATCGAGTTGATTGTTGCCGTTGAGATCGCCGGCCAGGTAAGTGGCCGGATCGCCCGAATTGCTGGCCAAACTAATGTTTCGAATCGGCGAGCCATCGCCAAAGCTGGCGGCGGCCACCATCTCCAGCTCAAACCAACCGGCCGTGACCGAGTTGAGATTGACCACGATGACATTGTAAGCCACTGTTTGGCCGGTGGTGATCGAGAGCGGTCCATCGACATCGACATAGAGGGCCGGCTCGTAGCCGCTGATGGCCAGGCTGGGGAAGGTGGAAGCGACCACGGGCGCGTTGGCCTGATCGCGGCCGGTCACGGTCACGGCATGCAGCAGCGGGTTATAGTGGCTCGGTTTCAGGCTGAGATTGGTCACAAAAAGCCAGCGCTCGTTAGAGTCGAGTTTCAGATTGCCGTTCGTGTCACCGCTCAAATACAGCCCGGCTCCGGCCGCACTATCCCAGATTTCAAGCTGGCTAACCGGCGAGTCGTCGCTGTGAGCGGCGTGCTGAATTTCGTACGTGTAGGTCACCACCTGACCGACGGCGGCGCTCTGTGGTCCGTCAAGCGTGATCTTCAAAGCGGGCTGGTAAGCGGAGTCATCGGTCTGAATCAGGCCGCGCCCCTGGCCGTCCGCGATGACGGCGTTGGTGGCCCCGGACAGGTTGACCAGAAAATCTTCGTCCGGCTCGGCCAGGATATCGCTGTTGATGGTCACGTTGATTGTCCGGGCGACCGTGCCCACCGGGAAGGTCAAGCTGCCGCTCGTGGCCGCGTAGTCACTCGGCACCGTGGCCGAACCGTTGGCCGTGGCGTAGTTGACCGTGACCACCTGGCTGGTCGCCCTGGTCAGGGTCACCGTGAAGACGGCCGTTTTGCTGCCGATATCGCCTTCAACCAGGCCGGCGTCGCTGATCGCCAGGGTGGGCGGTGGGTCGTCATCGTTAATCGTGCCGAGACCCTGACTGTCGCCGAGGGTGGCGTTGGTTGGACCGGAGAGGTTGACGAAGAAGCTCTCGTTGGCCTCATCGACACTGTCGCCTTGGACGGGAACGGTGAAGGTCCGGCTGATCATGCCGGGGTTAAAGGTCAGCGTCCCGCCGGTCGAGGTGTACTCGGCCGGCGTGGCGGCGGTGTTGTCGGCGGTCGCGGTGTGGACCGTCACCGTCCGGCCGCTCTGGGCGGAGAGCGAGACGGTGAAGATCGCGCTGACCGAGCCACTGTCGCCTTCGCTGACGGTCACATCGGCGATGGCCAGCGCCGGGGTGGGGTCGTCATCGGTCAGGGTCAGGGTGTGGCTGGCGGGCGAGCCCAGGCCGGCGTTGGTGGGCGTACCCAAGCTGATGATGACGGTTTCATTAGCTTCATCCAGGCTATCGTTGCTGATGGTGATAGTCAGTGTGGTGGTCAGTTGGCCGGCCGGAATGACGAGCGGATTGGTCGTCGAAAGGCTGAAATCGACGCCCTGGCTAGCTGTCCCGGTGACGGTGAACGGGATGGTGACCGCCTGGCCGGTGACCGCATTGAGGCTCACCGTCAAGCCGGCCGGGCCGCTGCTCTCGGCGCGGGACTGGCTGGCCGTGGTAAAAGTGACCAGCGGTGGCACAGGCGTAGAGGTCGGCGTGGGTGTCGCCGTGTCGGTCGGCGTGGCCGTCTCGGTGGGCGTCGCGGTCGGGGGCGCGGTGGTGGGCGTCTCGGTTCGCGTGCCGGTGGGTGGCACCGGAGTGTCGGTGGGCGTGGCTGTCTCCGTTGGTGTGGCCGTGGGCGGGACGGGCGTATCGGTGGGCGTGGCGGTGGCCGTATCCGTCGGTGTCGGTGTGGCCGTCTCGGTGGGTGTCGCCGTTGGCGGCAGATCATCATCGAGGATAGTGCCTTGCCCTTGGCTAATGGCCAACGTCGCGTTAAGGACGTTGAAAAGCTTGATCAGGAAGGTCTCATCCGGCTCATCCACCAGATCGCCCAGGACCTGGACGGTCACCGTCCGCGAGAGGAGGCCGGGGCCAAAGGTCAGGCTGGTGGTGCTGACCGCGGTGTAGTCGCTGCCGGCCGTGGCCGTCCCGTCGGCCGTGGCGTAATCGACCGCCACCGTCTTGCCGCTGATAGTGGACAGGGTCAGGGTGAAGACCGCGTTGACCGAACCGCTGTCGCCTTCACTCAGGCTAACATCGCTGATCGCCAGCACCGGGAAGGGATCGTTGTCGGTGAGCGTAGCAGTATGGGTTGTGGTCACGCCCAAGGTGGCGTTGGTGGGACTGCCCAGGCTGACGATGACCGTTTCGCTGACTTCGTCGAGGGTGTCATCGGTCGGGCTGATGACCAGGCTGGCGCTCAGGCTACCGGCCGGGATGACCACCGGGCTGGCGGTGATAACGTAGTCATTCAACCCGCCGGGCGTGGCTGTCCCGCCCACACTGAAGGGCACGGTCACCGGCTGGCTGTAGCTTTTGCTCAATTGAGCCGTGATCGTCAGC
>CALMIS010000283.1 GCA_937864185.1 uncultured Chloroflexota bacterium | reverse complement strand
TACCGCCGCCCCAAGAGTTACCGCCGCCCCAAGAGTTACCGCCGCCCCAAGAGTTGCCGCCGCCCCAAGAGTTGCCACCGGCCCAAACCAGGCCGTTGTTATATGACATTTGGCCATCAACCCAGGTCAAGTTCGCGTTGGTCAGGGTGTCTTTATCAATCCAGGTTAAGCTATCAGCCCAAACCGCCCCAACCACGACTAGGTCATCGGCCGGACAGTTGGCGCTCGTCCACGTGGCGGCAAATCCGTTTTGGGTAAAGCTAAAATCACTGGTAAATTTTAAGAAAATCCGGTTGGAGTTCGCGGTGACTGTCCGGGGTAAAGCAGTACCGGTAAGCTTGGCCAGCAATGGGCTGTTCTCATTAGCGCCCTCATAAACCCACAGATTGTCATATCCATATTCGAGGCCAAACGAGGTAAACGACAGCGTAATGGCCGAGACCTCTTCGCCGGGCGAAATCAAGAAACTACTGTGCTCATTATTGCTGTAGTTTCCGGAAGGGCCACCTGCGTCATAAACAGCGCCACTGCAAGCACTGGCGGAGGTCGTACCCCCGCCCATAAGATATTCAGCGGCCGCTGTTGAAGCAGAACTTGAACTGCTTACCTTACTATCAAAGGCAATCTCAACATTATCAAAAAAGACCAGATCGTTGCCGCCCAGTTTGGGAGATGAGATAAAACGGAGCATAGTATTAGCGGTCAGGTAATTAGCCAGGTCGTAGGTCACCGAGACATAAGCATTGTTGTTGTCGGGACCGGCAAAGCGAGCCAATTCGACCCAAGAAGTCCCCCCGGTGGCTGAGACTTGAACCGCGACATAATCATTGGGATCGTCCAGGCCCCACCGGCTATAATCAAAGCTGAGGGTCGCCCAGGTCGCGCCGGACAAATCAAGCGAACGCTGCACGCCCTCGCCACCACCGTCACTATCGCGGATTTGTAGACGAGTATCCCCTAAGTCCACCATAATTCGAACATCACCTTTGGAAGGCCCGTCATATTCGTTAATTTCTTCCCACGGGCCGCCCCAGGCTCGGCTACCGCTACTGCCGTTGAAAGCGTAGCTATTAAAGCTGTCAGCGATCGTGGCCGTTGCCGAGGTTGAGGCTGCATCTTCAACCAGGTAGTAAAGGTGAGCTTTGCCATCGTCACTGGTCATGCGGCCGATTTGACCCTGATAATGGTAAGCCATCTGATTGGGGTCGAGTTCGTTAGTTTGAACCAGGCCATCATCATTAGCGTCCGTCCAGCCGATGCCGTGGGCCAGATCGCCATTAATGTCCATTCCGTAGTTGGCGTGATTATCAGCCGGGAAATCACCGAGTACCGCTTCAGGGGCCCAGATGCGGCCCATGCCCTGCTGTAAGACGTTGTAAACCAGGTCTTCATCACTCGTAATCGCCGGTCGAGAAGAAACCATCAGCCGGTACTTGACCTGATCCGGGGTCAGCTCGGGGTGGGCGTCGAGCATCAACGCCACAACCCCAGAGGTGACCGCCGTGGCCTGACTAGTTCCACTCATACGGAACAGGGTGCTGGCAAAAGCGTTATCGGGGTGCTGTTGAACCAACACATCCGAGTTTTCAATGTTGTCAAGATCGTTGTACATATACGACACCAGGTAAGTACCCGGCGCCAGGACATCGGGTTTGGCGAAGCCGTCCCAAGTGGGGCCGGTGGCCGACCAACTGGGCATTATATCATCGCCCCAGTAGCCCGGGGTGCGATTGCCGTTCACTGCTCCGACCGTAATGACGTAGGGATCGTTGCCGGGGACGGTGACACTTTCCGCGCCAGCGCCGGTATTGCCGGCGGCGGCGACCACGACAATGCCGTTAGCCCAGGCTTGTTCGACCGCCCGGTTAATCGGGTCGGCAAAGTAAGGGGTGGTGGCATAGGCGCTCAAACTCAGGTTCATGACCCGGATGTTATAGGCGTCCTGGTTTGAGACCACAAATTGGATGCCTTCGATCACGTCGGCATAGGAGCCGGTTCCATCGAGGCCCAACACTCTAACGCTAAGAATTTCGGCTCCGGGAGCAATGCCGTTGTAGGTTCCCGTGTTTAGATCCGTGACATTGCTCCAGATTAGGCCGGCCACATGTGAGCCGTGACCAAAGCCGTCGTAGCTGTCTTCACCTTTTTGGGTGAAACAGTAACCGGACTTTTGCTTGCCCTTATCCCCACAAACGCCCTCCCCGACAAAATCGGCCTGGCCCAAAAAGAGTTTGTCTAATTTCGTGCCGACAGCGTTGCGGGTTTTCTTATCAAAGTAAATACCGCTGTCCAGGACCGCCACCACCACCTCGTTGCCCATAATATCGTGCTCATTGTGTAGTACATCGGCCCCCACGTCAATCGAGACAGGATTAACTAAATCCCAAACAGCGTCGTCGGCGGTGGACTGGGCATCAGGGCTGCCGTCCCAGGGCACGGGGATATCATAGTCAGTCACCCAGCCGTCCCACGGTTCATCCGCGCTTTTCACGCCTTTGTTCTCCACAATCGAGATGATGGCCGGTTGGTTGGCCAGAGCGCGCAACTGGTCGGCTGGCAGCGAGGCAGCGACCGCATCGATTAGCCACAAGTCGCTGCTGACTTGCCCACCCAGCCGCTCCACGGCGCTTGCGGCGGCTTGGGAGTCCGTAGCGGTGACGATAACGGATAACGTCTCAGCTTCACTTGACCACAGGCCCGGCTCAATATATGTCTCACCTGTGGGTGAGGCCTGTTCTGCTCTGGGGCTCGATACCGAGCCAGCCTGGCCAAGATACACGGCCAAACTGAACAAGATGAGGAAGAGGCCGAGTTTAAGTTTCATCGTTTATTAACTCCTAACTATCCGAGACAGCTTGAACAACACGTCAAGAACAGGTCAAGTCGGCTGATGGCAGTAGTTTTTTGAAGTAAGATTTCCTACTTGTCTCCATCATTGTCGCACAAGCGAGCCGAGGACGGAAGGGGGACTTACCCTACCATTTTAGCAAGAAGCCCCTAAGGAATTAGGGGCTTCGAAGCCGGATCGCGTGAGGCCGGGTAATCCCGATAGTGCGACTTCAACCGCCCCAGGAATTACCGTTGGTATGGGCGCCACCCGAACCCGAACCGGTTCCCGGGCTAACCGGACTAGGCTTAACTGTCGTCGGTTCCTGGGCAATCAGCGTCGGTGCTGTCTCGGTCGAGTTTGATGCCGGGGCCCAGAACGAGGCTACGCCACCAAAGATCGACAGACAGGTTGCCACCACTAGCACAAAATTGATTAGTTTACGTTTCATGTTGATCCTCCAGATCAAATATAGCTATGCAAAGGTAAGGAATTAATTATGCTTTGCTCATTATTCCAGATTTAAGCCTGGACTGGAAGTGGGTATCTCCCTACTTTTTCGCCAAAAAGACCCTCGTTCCCAGCGGCAGAAACAGAGGTTTAGTTCTGGCTCGCCCTTGGGCTGGTTCAGCGAGCCGCGAGTAGGCAGTCTACCAGATCGAGCAATTGATCGGTTTGAAAGGGCTTGTCCATCGACGGCAAGCCGGTGTCAGCCAAAAAATCGGTGATCGCGGGGCTAGCAATGTCGCCGGTGATGAAGACAAAGCGCTGAGCCAGATCCGGCTGATGCTGCCGAACCTCGTGATACACCTCTAAACCGGTCAAGCCCGACATATGGATGTCGCATAAGACTAAATCATAATGGCTGGCTGCCAGGCAAGCCAGGGCAACCCGGCCATCGCTGACTGCATCCACTCGATAGCCGGCCTCCTGCAAAATCCGAAGCAAAATCGTCAAAACATCGGTCTCATCATCGACGATCAAAACACGGGCCTCTTTCCGCCGCGGCCATCTCGCTCCGTGGAGACAGGCAGCATCGGGGTGGCCTGGTAACGGGTTAGAGGTCCCGCACTGCAACGAAACAACGGGCAGCTCAATGAAGAAAGTTGCGCCCTGACCGGCTTCGCTTTCTGCCCAAATGTGGCCACCGTGCTCATGGATGATGCCGTGGCAAACCGACAGGCCCAAGCCCGTACCTTCACTTGACCGTTTGGTCGTGAAGAAGGGATTGAAAATCCGAAACAACTGGTTAGCCGCGATGCCAGGTCCATTGTCCTGAACCGTGACTTGAATAACCCGATTTTTGGTGGCCGGATGAACGGGAGCGGCGGTTAAGGCTCCGTCGAACGTAGAAAATTTGAGAGCCGTGGCGATCGTCAAACATCCCTGACCTTGCGCCCGGTGCATTGCCTGGCAAGCGTTATGGATTAGATTGATGAAGACTTGCTGCAAGCGGTGGGGGTCACCGCTGGTGAGCGGTAGATTGGGATCAAGATTAGTCTGCACCGTCACACTATGCAGACGGGTATCGTAGGCCAACAACTCCAAACTACTTCTGATCACATCATTTAGCTGAGTCGGTCTCTGTTCTGACGGCTGCTGGCGAGCAAAGTCGAGCAGGCTGCGAACAATCTTGGCGGCGCGGTGGCCTTGAGTCACAATGCGGTTTACATCTTCCCGGCTTCTATCGTCGAGATCGGCCAGGCGCAACATCTCGGCGAAGCCAATAATCGCCGTCAATGGGTTGTTCAGTTCATGAGCCACGCCGGCTACCAGCTCACCGACTGCCACCAGCTTTTCGCTTTGCACCAGGCGAGCCTGAACCGTCTGCCGCGCCTCCATTTGGTCGTGGAGAGCTTGATAGAGGCGCGCATTTTCTATGGCAACGGCGGCTTGCGCGCCCAGGGTTTCTAACGTCTGCTGATCCTGCCCGGTAAAAAACCAGCCGGCTCGCTTATTGAGCACTTCCAAAACCCCAATCGTTTTTTGTTTAACTTGCAGAGGCACCCCCAAGATAGACCGAGTCTTGAATTGGGTGATCTGGTCGGCTTGAGCAAAATGGCGAGAGTCGTGGGGGGCATCATCGACCAGTAGGGGTTGGTTGCGGGTCACAATCCAGCCGGCAATGCTGCCCTCGAGCGGTATGACAATGGATTTGATCTCCAGGCGTTTAGCGCCGGTAGCCGCTTCAAAATGCAGCTCCTGCGTAGCCTGATCCAAAAGTAAAATTGATGCCGCTTCGGTATCGGTCAGTTTGGTGGCAATCTGAATGATGTTTTCCAGCAGTAGATCCAGATCCAAGGTGGAGTTAAGGAAGCGATTTATCTCTAACACAGTTTGAAGGTGCGAGACCTGTCGCTCCAGCATCAAACAATCAAGGTTTTGTTCGGCTATTCGGTTACGCTCGATCTTCGTTTCAAGAATTTTCATAGGTTGCTCCTCTGGTGATAGGGTCTTGGAGGGCGAATTTCAATCCGCCCTCCAACTTACCCGCCGCGCCACCGAACTTCCTATTTCATGATCAGCGGAAAATAGAAGATCTGCGGGCCACCCGGTTTAGTGGTGCCGCCGGTAGTGGGGAGAGGTCCCTCTTCGTCAATCCAGATCGGACTGGATAAGCGAGGGCCGCCGCCCGTAGCCATGGTTCCGATTCCCCCACCCCAAGAGTTACCACAACCCCAGGAGTTACCGCCACCCCAAGAATTGCCGCCACCCCAGGAGTTACCGCCACCCCAGGAGTTACCGCCACCCCAGGAGTTAC
>CALMIS010000282.1 GCA_937864185.1 uncultured Chloroflexota bacterium | reverse complement strand
TGACCGACCCGCTTCGAGCCGAAATTCGGACCCGGATGCGCGACCTGGGCTACAATGTCACTAGGAGCATAGTCTGTCCGTTTTGGACGAACTACGCTGCCAATTAGCGATGGACAAACTATGCTCCCAATCTTTGAGGCTGAGTCAGGTTCATTTCAGACCAAATGTCTCTGCGACTCTGGGCTCGTTGTCAGCCTTCCTGATGACCAAGTACACACTCACTCCAGAAGCCCCAACTCCTGCAAAGCCTCACGCCAGGCGGTGTCGATTTCTGGGCTCACGAACAGATAACTCGATTTCCCCAATCGCAACAAAACCCAATATTTACTGGGGTACAGGCCTTCCTGAAAAACCTGAAAAGTGGCTTGTCGAACCTCAATGCAAAGCTGTTCCATCTTTTGCCGGCTCGACTTCTTCTTGTAAGTCGAGTACTTTGCGGCAATATTACGAGCGAGTTCCGGGTAGTGGTGACAAATTGTTGTGGCAGAAGCCCCCAGTTCACCCGCCACTTTTTCTAACGAGGGTGGTGGTTGTGCATCACTGGCCAGGATGGCTTCCAGTTGCTGTTGAATGCTCAACTTTTCCGCTTTTAGGTACTGCTGACGTCGCTCCACAATGGCCTGACACAGCTCTGGAAAATGACAACGCAGCGTCGGACCGTTGCTCCTGAGACGTAGAATTACTTGTGCTAACGAGGGTGGTGGCTGCTCATCACTGGTCAGAATTGCCTTTAATTGGTCTTGAAGCTTGAACTTCTCGGCCTGTTGGTATCTCTGATATCGCTCTGTAAGCGTCTGACATAGCTCTGGAAAATGAGTATAAAGGGTATGCCGAGATTGTCCAAGCCGTTGAGCGACCTCGTTCAATGATGGAGGAGGAATTTCAGCCTTGGCCAGGATGGTTTCTAATTGGTCTTGAGTTTTCAACCATTCAGCCTCCTGGTATTGCCGACGTCGTTCCACAAGCGCCTGACACAATAGGGGAAAATGACGCTGAAGCGTGACCGGATCATATTCAAGCTGCCGGGCCATTTCTACCACTGACGGGGGTGGTTGTTCAAGGCTGACCAAGGCTGCTTCCAGGGCCTGTTGTGCTCTCAGCTTCCTGGCGGCCCGGTATTTCTGACGTCGCTCCACAATCAACTGACACGCTTCTGGAAAATGGCGACGAAATGTGGCCTTGTCATAGGCCAGGCGGCGGGCCACTTCTGCCAGTGAGGGAGGTGGGGTTTCCTCACTGGCCAGGATGGCGGCCACTTGGGGTTGAGATTTCGATTTCTTGGCGGCTTGGGGTTGCTGGCGTCGTTCCACAATCATCCGACACAACTCTGGAAAGTTACGCTGAAGCACAGCCCTGTCGCAGGCAAACTGTCGGGCCATTTCTGCCAGTGAGGGGGGTGGGGCTTCCTCACTGGCCAGGGCTGCTGCCAAAGCGTGTTGCATGCGCAACTTCTCCCTTACCCAGTGCTGCCGACCTTGCTCGGCAATGGCCTGACACAGCTCTGGAAAAGCAGAATAAAGGGTGTTTTTAGATTGTTCAAGTCGTTGAGCCACCTCGGTTAGCGAGGGTGGGGGGATTTCCTCACTGGCCAAAATCGCTTCAAGTTGGCCTTGAGTTTTTAACTTTTCAGCCGCCTTGTAACTTTGGCTTCGCTCCATAATGGCTTGACACAACTCTGGATAGTTATGATAAAAAGTAGGTGGAGTTTGGTCAAACCGGGCGATGACCTGAGATAACGATGGTGGCGGGTCTTCATTGGCCAGAATAGCCTCCAATTCGCGTCGCACTCTCAATCTCTTGGCGGCATGATAGTGCTGATGTCGCTCGATGATGATCCGGCACAACTCTGGAAAACGGTTCTGAAGGGTAGATGTGGGTTGTCCAAGGCGTTGGGCCACCTCACTGCAGAACGGAGGAGGAATCTCGTTACGGGCCACGATTGTTTCTAACTCTCGCTGAAGTCTCAACTTTTCGGTCTCTTGGGAGGTCCGATGTCGTTCTGCAATGGCCTGACACAGCTCTGGAAAACGGTGTTGAAGAAAGCTGGGTTCACACTCAAGTCGTTGAGCTACTTCCGATAAAGGGAGAGGCAGTTGTTTATCATTGGCTAGAATTGCTTCCAACTGCGGTTGAAGGCTCAATCTCTCTGCCTGCTGGTATTGCTGGCGCTGCTCCACAATGGCCTGGCACAGTTCTGGGAAATGACGACGAAGATTGTTTTCCCGTTGTCCGAGCTGTCGAGCAACTTCACGCAGGCTTGGTGGCTGTTCATCGTTGGCCAGAAGTGTAGTCAGGACCCGCTGGGCTTGATCAAAATCAAACCGGCTGAGATCTTGTTCTAACAAAGTATAGGGCGATGCTGCTTCTTGGGCACCGATTTGACAATGGTTTTCAACCATTTCTGGTTCAATGAGGTATTCAAGGGGTGATATTTCGAGCCGGTAACAAGTATCTAGAAAAAGACCAAGTTGCAAAGCCTTTGTTTCTTGGAGAAACGCGTATAGTCTATCTAACGGCAATCCCGACATGCGGGACAAGGCATACACACTACCGGTTGGCCCGCGCTCGACTGATTTGGAGATAATCCCTGCCACTCTTTCTTTCGGCAGCGGCATCGGTAAAGATGGTGCCGCAACCAGTAGTTCACCGACCGTGTTTGCCTGCCACAACTGTTCACTTGAGATTGGTTCAACGAATTCTTTTTCTGTCGATACCACTCCCAGCCAGCCTTGACAACGAGAACAATATCCACTTTGTCCTGTTGGGGGTAGAACAGGCAAGGTTGCTTGACAATCTTGATGGGGGCATTGTTGTACCAGACGTTGATGGTGCTGCGGACAAACCGTCACGACACTCAAGGTCCACAGCAGCGGTTCGTACAAGGTCTGACCGGCCTGACGCCATTGCTCATAACAAGCTGGACACCAGGCCCGTCCCGAACGAAGCAAACTTCCAGCCGAGATGACTTTCCAACTCCACATCGTCAAAAAACGCAAGTCGTTGCGCAGGGTTAACTTCTCCAAAGCCAGCACGGCTCTAATCGCTGATCGACCGGCGCCATTGATGGTATGGTTTATGTGTCCAAAAGTATTGGTGACCACCGATTCTGCCGGATAATGGCTCTCAAGTACAGCTCTCATTTCAGTCATGGCCAGCCGACGCGCCGAGACACTATGCGCTCTGGCCAACCGGTTAAGATAACTGGTTAAACTCTCCACTTGAGCCGTGCCAATGCCAATTGGTTCCAGATGATATAGCCGGCTACGCGGGGGCAGCTCAACTGGGCTTAGATCCCATAGTTGATAAGGGGTTGTCTGCTTAGTGGTCATCGTTGTTTTCTCCAATTTGATCCCGTTCGGGATTTCTTTGCCCGACCTTTCTTTTCTTACCGGGCGGTTTGCCGTTGTTGGTTGAGGTTTGACCCGTTTGGCTGGCAATTTCAGATAAACCAAGGGCATCCCTTAATTGGCCTTGTTGCTCCTCAATTTCTTGAAACCGTTGTTCTCCCTTTTCTGTTTCATGCATGATCTGGAGCAGTTGCGCCGATGAGAGTTCGTGATTTTTGAGACATTGATCGGTGATCGTTTTCTGCTCATTGGCCAAGGCTTCCCCTAACGCATCACACAGCCACAGTTTGACGATACCCACGCAGCCCAGGGAGCGTTCGTAAATATACTCCCATTTCTGGAGCAAGTTTGGCGCTTCAAGCAAGGGCAAATGTTGCTGGAAACTCTTCAACACCCGTTTGAAAGAGACCAAATCTTCTTGGCACTCGGCTACATGATAGCGGGGAAAGTGATATAGGCGGGTACGCCGGCTCAATTGGCCGCTGAGATTGGTTAAATTCAATAGGTCATAAGGGCCGATCAGAAGATGTAGGGTGTTACTGTTATCGGTCAAAGATTTGATCGTATCCATTTGATCAAGCAAGGTGCGGCCTCCAGCTATTTTCTGCAAGTGCTGCCCTTCCTCTACGATGAAAACCTGAGGCCGGCGATGTTTTAGACATTTTTCCAGAGCTGAACGTAGATCTCTCTGGGCGATGGTGGACCGAATAACCAATCGGCCTCGATGATCACGACTGATACCGGCGCCATAGTCAAACTTGTCATCATAGAACACTTTGTGTTCAATCAGCGGTTCGTTCAAGGCCGTTAGCGCTCTGGTGTAATAGTCCACCCAATCAAATTGCCTTAAACCAGGGGCAATGGCATTGACGATGACCACAGGAATCAAGCCTGGATTGGTCTCTAATTGGGGCAGGGCTTCATTGATCAACGCCTTGACCAACGCTCGACGGAGGGTGGTCTTTCCCACCCCGGTCGGACCGCACAGTAAAATCACCCGCTGACCGGCCGAGAAATGAATCGCCTGTTTGATGACCGTGAATGTTGCTGCCAACAATCGATGCTCCACGATGACCTTCTCGTAAAAGTAATCCCAACGCACTTTTCCTGATTGCGCTAATAACTGGCGGGGAAACCCGTTTGTTGTGGTTGTCATCATTCAGTCTCCCCGCCAATCGCCAAAACCGGATAAGCTTCAATATCGTCATCGTCAGTAGTATCATTTGCCTGCGCCGGTGTTTCCGGTGAGCGTGCGTCTTCCGCCGAAACCGAATTCGGCCCCGGAGAGATATTTTTCGACGATTGTCTGCCTTCAGTGAGGGCAATGACCTGCTGATTTTCTGCATCACGCCAAAATTGCTCCCAATATTCTTCCTCTTTCTCCAAGGTCTCGACAAAGGCGGCAATTCGCCTGGCCGTAATCGTCACTCTCCGGGCCTGGCGGCGATTCTGGGCTCGTAATTCTTGAGCAGCCAATTTGATAATCACTTCAGAGCGGCCTTGCAAACGGGCGTAATGTTCAGAGATGCATTGCCGCCACCGCCCTTGCACAAAGGCATAAGCCACCCCCATATTGTTTGGGTCATACCGGACCGGAACCTGGCTGTTCCTGACCTGGGCATGACGGAATAGATCACACCAATAGTAAATGTAGTTGATTTTCACCCCTTGATTAGGATCGACCTTGGCCGTTCCCTTTCGAGGCGAAGGCATCGTCTCAATGATAAAGGTCTGGTCGTAACGGATCATCCGCTGAGGTCGCGCGCCACTCTGAACCAAACCCATTGTTCGCGTTTCATAGGGGCTTTGTCCCAGCACCGGATGTTCGGTATTGCTGTAAATCTCATAGGCCCATTCACGAAGTCGAACGTAAAGGCGAGGTAAGGTCCAGTTGGCCAGTTTCTTGGGATCGAGTTCTTTGCTCATCTGCCGTACATTTTTGGTGATTTGGGTGTTACCCAGCAGATTGTAGATAAATTGTGTATGGGTTGTCCCAAACAAGCGCTCGACGACCGAACCATACCGGGGCTTGCTTTTGGGTCGTGATTTTTTGGCACACTCGTAACGAGCCAGGAGGGTCTCAAAAAAGATGCTCTCAAACTCTGCCCCGCCATCGACGACCAGAAATTGGGGTAAGCGGCCATGCCGGCGGACGCATTCCCGCAGAACCATCATGCAGGAACGATAGCTGGGTGATTCGTAGCTCAGATAAAAGGCCAGCAGTTCCCTGGTAAACGCATCGGTTAAAAATGTGACCCAGGCTTTACCCAGGTTTTTGCCGGTGTAGGAGTGCAGTAACTCAAGATCGAGTTCGGTGTGGTCGAGGTGTCCAATCTCATACGGCCGCTCGCCGTGACGCGGGGTGGTATATTCCAACTCCCAGTAAAATGGCTCGTGCTGATTGGCTACTCGACGCCCCCTTCGTTTTCTTTCTTGTTCTTTCTGGGGCCGACCCTTAATAGCCTGCGCAAATGTTTTGTAGCTGGGGGCATGGATACCCCTGGCGGCACATTCTCTTTCAAGTTTTCCATGCACCGCCAGCTTGTGTTTCTGCTTAAAGTGTTCATATTCTTCCTCTATAAACTTGTCCATCAAGACCCGGCTTTCGAGCGGCAGTTTGGGCTGATGGTTGCCGCATCGATGATATTGACGCAGCAGGCCAATATAGCCACACCGGTGAACCTGTTCGGCTTGCTTGAAACTGGCTACCCACCGCCGTATGGTACGTTTGGAAACCACCTTGTTCGCTGCTGTCTGTCCGGTCAGGCCCGATTTGATAATCCAATACCGGCGATTAGCTTCAGCCAGATCCTCAGGCGAGGCCTTGGCCAAAAGCTCATCGGCTTCGGCACTCATTTCGGTCTCAATCCAGGGGTTTGCTCCCCCGACTTCACCGGCCTCAACCAGGGCCTGGAATTCAGCGTGGCTGAACTTGACCATTCTTCTGTCGCCTGTGTCTCCCTCTAACCGTAACCAGGTTTCAGTCTCGCCGACGTTGATTATGCGCCAGGCCCGCTTGCTCCAAGTCACCAGTTCATTGATCTGAAGCTGGATGCTTTGAAAACCACCCGCCGTCTCTTGCGACAACGTGTCCAGAATGATCACATGCGCTCGTGCGGTCCAGCGGTCAGGAAAGACGTTGACCGCATCAGGTTCGGCTAAAGCGGCGGCATTGAGATCAACGTAAATCTGTTCACTGACGATCAGGTTGTAAATGTCATCACTCCCGGCCTTTTGGATGCCAGCCAGCAAGTCCTTGAGGGTCATACCGGGTTCATGGGTCACCAATTGCCTGATTTCTGCGACGGCTTCAGGCTCAACCTGCCAATCATCAGCCCGAAAGTAATCGTCCAGGAAGATGGCATTTCGGTGAAAAAGCCAGTTGGTTTCAGCCGATGATCGAACCCGATAATCGAGACCATATTGAAGCGCATATCGCTCACCCGGGGGGGAACGCCACCGTCCGGTTTCATCGTTGTAGTAACGTTTCGGCTTCTCTTCGGCCAGTTTTTCTAGCTCCTCTTCTGTTTTACATTCCACCCAGTAGCTGGCATCCACACCCATGACAAAGAAATCAGGCGTGTGCATCACCCCGACTTTCTTGCCTTTCTTTGTCCGGTAGATCAGTTTGAACCGGGAGGGTTGGTCGTAATATTCCAAAACCGCGTCGTCAAATTCAAACTCGTAGATCGCCGCCAATTCATTCTTATGACTTTCAGCCTGAATGATAGCTCCCATTTTTTTGCTGGGGTAGCGGACTGCCACATTGGTGACAGCACTATCAACCCTGCGAGCCGGGGGTGATGCTCGGATGTTGTCGATCACCAACCGGGCCTGGGTAGATAGCCCCAGGCGATCATAATATCTTGTCAGTTTTTCACTGTTAAGCATTTTGTCCTCCTGCTGTTTATGATTGAGAGTTTTATGGTTTTTGCTTTGCCCAAGGGACAAAAACAAAGTTGGGGATGGATATTACCTCATCCATCTCAAAAAGCATGGATGCCGTAATTCACATCCCCACAAACTTTCAATCAAATGACCAGGGGTAACTCAATGCCGCCAGTTGTCTAAAACTCAATGACCGGCGCTCTGACTCGCTGACAGACTATGGTTCCAATTTTCACTCTCGGCCACACTATGGTTCTACAATCTCCAGAGATCGACGATTTTATTCCAAAAATTGCCCCAAAATCGGGTTGAAACGGCCAAACTATGGTTCCAGGCGTGGACAAACTATGAGTAAAGTCACACTACAAGAACCTGAGCGCGGTCGAGGATGCCTACACCGCCTGGGCTTACCGCCAC
>CALMIS010000281.1 GCA_937864185.1 uncultured Chloroflexota bacterium | reverse complement strand
GGTGTCGCCTCCGATAGTAGCAAATCCGAATCGTTGGGTCAAGGGGGTGGCTGGGCCGGTCAGTCCGCCTGGCGGCGAAGGCTGCTGACTATGTGGTCGTTGACCATTCCGGTGGTCGGCATGAAGGCATTGCTAATCATCGGCTTGACAAAAGGTGAGATTAATTAAGCTGGCATTACAGCAGAAAACTGGCTAGGAGATTGGTCCTGTAGAACAGGTAATATGAGACATATGTTAGCTATTGACCGCTAATGCAACATCCATAGCTGATAAAGCTCATTGTCATCATTTCTAAGAAATGATAGAATAGAGATTAATCAACATAAAGTGACCCCCTGGCTGCTAAACACAGGGAGGTCCCCAAAAATTCTTGTAACTTGAATTTACTACCTGGTCAGTTGTTTTGGTGTGATGATGGGTTAGCATAGAAACGCTATCCGGCCAAGGGTAGCGTTTTTTGTCTTCAGGGCTGAGGTGATAAGCGAGCCTCAGCGGTTATACCCCCGCCCTCAACGGAGCGGGAGAAATCACCACAGAGATAAGACACAGGCCTCAGTCGTAGACAAAGGTGTTACACAATGCCGTTTCTTACTTTACTCGACGATCGAGCTAAGATAAAGGGATCTCGCGACCCGTTAGGACTACAGCCTATCTGGACCCGGTTTGGTCGCCAGGTGGTGCGTAACTTGACCACGGTCACCACCACGGTGCGAGGTTTCACGGTGCTCATTCTAGGCCTGTACTTTGCTGAACAGGCGGTCGAACAGCATAGCGCAGAAGAGGCCGATCTGCTGAACATGTTTCTGAAGTTTGAACAACTGGCTGCTTACAGCCGGGTTGCGTGGCGTAACAGTGCAGGCCAAGAGGATGAGGGGTATATCCTGGGTATCCAACGGGTCAAAAAAAACCTCCAGGAACGTCAAGACCGGGTCTCCATATCAGCCCACCAAGACGCCCAGATTCTTTCAAACCAGAAGACTTACGGTCTGTGGGGACTTTACACGGTTGCTGCCCGAAACAGTGGTTTGGTGGAACCCGGTCATTCGCGATTAACCCGCGAAGCTGGTGAGTTCATCGAGTCCGAATATTTACCAAGTCTGGACCGGCTGGCATCACAGATCTTTCGATTTTTGAATCAAGACCGCGATTTCGAACCGCGTGGAAAAGATAGCTCTCTCGGCTCACGTCTAGCGAGCATGCTTGGGGACACGCTGACCAAGCCCGAAATAGCTTTCTACTCAAAGCACCTTCTTTTTGGCGGAGTAGATACTTCAGCGCAAGCGCGTCTGTGGCAACGAATTCGGGCGGCAAGCCTGTTGGACGCGTTTTCAATGCTAGAATTGAAAGAAATTATCCGCCAAACTAGCGCAACAGGTGATCTGGACTTGGCTGAAAAGCTTCAACATATTCAGCAGGTTGAAACAGTCATCGCCCCTGTCGGGCGGCTCTTCAACTATCTTCTTGATCAGAATGGGCAGACTATTGATGAAGTTGCTGGGGTTCTGAAAAAGGAGTTGGGATCCTTAAACCATTTGGACCCCGTAGCTTTTCGGCAGGCACTGGGGACGATGAAGGACATTGAGGCCGACATTCAGACTAGACTGGTAGGTCTGGCCGAGGCCCTGCAAGCAGGGAGTTACGCCCAGGCGATTGAGCTGATGCTGGAACAAAATGAAGCGGTGATGAAGGGGCGTGGCGGCGCAGCATGGATCAGGTTAAAAAACCGGGAGCTTGAGGTGCGCTTCAAGGACGAACGCGAAAGTCGGAAACTTCCGGAAAGAGATGAACTGCCCAACCTGTGGATCAATACCTACTTCATCGACTCGTTGAAATCAATTGGCTATCAACTGAGCTAAACAAGGACGAAGCGATGAGCACGAACTCAATTCCCCAGGATGTTCTATCAAACCGCTTTCGCCAGGCTATCGATGGACGTCGAGTAAAAGTCGCTGTTTTCTTGACTTTTCAATTTGATCCCGGCTTCTTTGAAGAAGAGATTTTATCGGATCTGTTCCATCAATCTTTTAGCCATATACCGAAAATTCGGCTCCTGCAACTGGAGGAGGCCTTGCGCGAAGTTCATCACGTGGCCGTTTATTACGATAGAGCTGGCCTGACCGCGGAAGCTAAGCCCGCCAAGCTTGATTACCAGCGCCTTGGCTTGTCACATTCAAACGGGTACTTCCACCCCAAAAACATCTTCTTGTTGCTGGAAAACGGTCACGAGCAGATCGGCTCCGATAGCCTGGTGATTGTGACGTTGTCGGCCAATCTCACTCGATCGGGCTGGTGGGAGAATGTAGAGGTTGCGCACATCGAGGAAGTCAAAGCCGGTGAAAAGTGCTCGTTTCGCAATGATCTTCTAGATTTAATTACCCGGCTCAAAGATGCAGACAAAACCAGCCTGGAACATCCCGGGCTAGATTCTATTCAGGCGTTTCTACATAATGAGGTTGATGAAGCCAGCCCTGATCGGGAAAAGGGGCGGTGGTCACCCAGAGTCTATTCAGGCAAGCAGTCCGTGCCGGAATTCTTGAAGGAATTTATTGAGCCGGGTACCTATAACCTGGAAATCATCTCCCCTTACTTCGATGACACTGATTCGGCTGGCGTCCTGAGCCAACTCCTACAGACTCTAAAACCCAAGGCCACCCGGCTATTCTTGCCGGAAGGAAAAGATGGCGCAGCCCTGTGCCAACCCGGCTTTTTTGAGGCTGTGGAGCGGTTGGGCGTGGCGTGGGGTAGATTACCTGCCGGTCCCTTACGACCTGCCTCAGCTAATAATGATCGACAACCCTATCGTTTTGTTCATGCCAAATCATACCGTTTCTGGAATCGAAAACGCGAGATTTTCTTGGTGGGTTCGGTCAATCTGACCCACGCTGCTCACCAAGCTGCCCCTGGAGGTAATTTCGAAACAGCAGTTCTATTCGAGACGCTGTCACCGTCTCATTTGGGTTGGTGGCTGGAAGCAATCAACGAGACGAAGCCAACTGAGTTCCGCCTAGAAAGCTCCGAAGACACCGCCCGGGATGAAGTGGTGGGCAATTTCTCACTTCGCTATAACTGGGAGCATAGCCAGCTTGATTACTTCTGGGAGAAAAGGCCCGGACCGCAGCCCCGGCAAGCCGTCATTACGGCCGGCGGCGTGAACCTGTTCACCCTTGATCCCATCGAGTTTGGTCGGTGGACAATATTGGAGAATGACCAAGCGGCTAAAGTCGAAACGTTGCTCAAGTCAACCTCCCTGGTCGAAGTCAGTGTTGATGAGGGATCGCCCTTCCGGATACTCATTCAAGAAGAAGGGATGGCTCACAAGCCCTCAATCTTTCTATCCTTTTCAGCCGAGGATATCTTGCAGTACTGGTCGCTTCTGTCGCCAGAACACCGGGAGGCTTTTTTTAGTGTGAGAGCAGGCGATTTACCCCTCGACACTGAAATGCCTTTGCCGCCCCCTCCTCCCCCCGCCGGTGATACCATGTTTGATCGTTTCGCCGGTATTTTCCACGCGTTTGGTCGACTGGAACAACATGTTGTGGAAGCCCTGAGCACTAATCGTCAAAACGAGGCTGTTTACCGGCTGTTTGGCAAGAAATATGACTCGCTTCCCTCATTGATCGCCAAAGTCGTGCAGGACCAAAAAGCAGACCGGGTCAACCAATACGTGACCTTGCTCTGCGCCAGACAAGTTCTTGAGCAAATTGAAGTCAAGTACCCTGATTTCAAGCAGCTCCATCAAGCAGAGTTTAGCCAAGTTTATGAACAATTAAAAGCGGTTGATGAGGTTCGGGCCGGCTTTACATTTGCCAGAGAGGCTGAACTCCAGCACTTTTTCGAATGGTTTGACCAGATGTTCTTTTTGGATCTCGCCAAGGAGACTGCCCTATGACCAGACGACTTCAGGAAATCGGTATTCAGACGGCGCGTCAACTTCTAGATTTTTCCGGGGACGGACAGGATCAAGGCAATATTTGGGAAGAACAGCTTGAAGGAGCGGTTGCTATCCACAACATCTTAGTCCGAGAAAAGGTCGCCTACCTGGCCGATGAAGTCGGGATGGGTAAGACTTTTGTGGCTTTGGGGGCCATAAGCCTGTTTCGGCACTTTAATCCTGGATGGCGCGTACTCTACATCACCCCCCGTCAAAACATCCAAGAGAAGTGGTTTAAGGAAATTCACAACTTCACCAGAAACAATTGGAAAGTAGTGGATAATCGGGTACGGTCTTTCCAAAGTACACCTGCCTATAGAATAGCGAGATGCGACAGCCTGTTTGATCTTGTGCGTCAGGTTAACTCTAATCCCAATCGAGATTTTCTGATGCGGATGACAAGTTTTAGCCTGCCCTTGCCGACCTTGTCTGATGACAATGTGGACCGTTGGGTACAGAAGCGTAAAGAAATAATTGAACAAATTCCCTGGCTAGAGGGCCATTTCCCCGTTCCTCGACAACAGGCTGAAAAAGCAGACTTCAAAGACAACTACGCGGGCGCGGTTAACACCATTCTGCCCCACTTTGATATGCTTGTCATCGATGAAGGTCACAATCTTAAACATGGGCGGCAGGGCGCGGCCGCCCGCAATCGGCTTATGGCTCAGGTGCTGGGGCATCCGGGTCTGGCAAACCCTCGGTTCAGTAATTACGGACGCCGGTTTGATCGGGTCTTGATCCTGTCCGCCACTCCTTTGGAGAGTGATTACCGGGAACTTTGGAACCAACTCGACTTGTTTGATCACGGGCAAGAATGGGAGATCCTCAATGCTGCCGATGCTGCTGACGTGACCGAGCAAGATAAGCAGGCCGAGGCTCATCGCTTCCTTGTGCGCCGTCTGGGAGGGCTGACGATCGGCCAGCAGAGATACACAAAAAATAGGTATCGACGTGAGTGGCGCAATGGAGGGCTATCAATCCATGATAAACAGCTCCCCATCCCCGATGAACGGCAGCGGCTGATTGTCGCCTTGGTCCAAAAGAAAGTATCAGAAATCCTGGGCCACAAGCGATTCAATAATCGCTTCCAGATTGGGATGCTGGCCTCATTTGAGAGCTTTCTGGAAACTGCCAACCACAAGAAAGCGAATACGGACGACAATCCCATTTTCGACGGAGTCGAGCAAACCGATGAACAGCTTGAAAAGGAAGGAATTGATACTTTAGCTATCGATACCCTGGCTCAATCCTATCGGGAAACATTTGGCGAGCCAATGCCCCACCCAAAGATGGATGCCGTGGTCAAAAGTTTGACGAAGAGATTTGTGACAGGCGAAAAGGTTCTGATCTTTGTCCGGCGGGTAAAAAGCGTCAGTGAGTTAAGAGAGAAACTTAACCATCTCTATGACCGCTGGTTAAAGGCGTACATGTTAAACAACCTGAATGGCTCACCACAGGTCCAGCAACAAGTAGAGGAAGTTTTCCAACGCTATGAAGCCGACCGGAAACACCCGATCGATCAAGAAGAAGACTTTGCTTCGACATCCGGAGAAGAAGACGAGCAGAGCAGCACTGAAAACTTTTTCACCTGGTTTTTCCGGGGCACAGGGCCATCCCATGTTTTTTCCGGAGCCACGTTTAACGGAAATCGATTGTCACACGAAAGCTCGCCTTACTCTGTCTTTTTTGAGGACAACTACATCACCCATCTCCTAGGGGCGAGTGACGATCCGGCGCAAGCCATTGCCGACCAGGTTGGGGGCTCGATTGAAAAAGTGGTCAAGTGTCTACGTCAGACCGCCGCCGCTATTTTTCGCCCAGGTCCAAAACAAAAGGGATTTCCCCGCCGGCGCATCTTCTTCGCCTATCAGGAAGCGGCGTTATGCCTCTTGGAGAATGCCAAAGATCTCCGTATTAAAGAGAAAGCGCGGATTATTCGGCGAGAGCGCTTTGGCGGCAGTCCCATCGAGCCTCGCCTGGAGCCCGGTAATTTTCCGGCCCCGGTAGAATCCTTACAGACAAAAACCTTTTTCACCGAATTGGTAAAACGTCCAGGCTTGCGCGAAAAAATCTGGCCTTCCGAAGAAAATTCGGGGGATGATTTTAAGAGACAATTTCGCCGGCAGGAGCAACGCCGGGAATTACTGTCGGCGGCCGCTCGTTTGGGCAGGCCCTTCATTGATCTTTGGTTGCTGGTCGCTCAGGGCTTCGGCAGCCTGGTCAGAGCTGAAGGAGAGCGAACAGACTACCAACCCGATCAATTGATCGGTGATTATTTTGACTTACTGGAACGACAGCAGCAAGAGGCCGCTCAATATCACGCTTTGCACGAATTGACGGCGATTGCCGAGAACTTCGACTTGATAATGGCCGTAAACTCTCCTCAAGTGCGAGATGGCGAACTATCCGAGGTCTCTCGGATGTTTGGGCAGCTCTTAGGCCGGCAAACGCCGGTTGGGGGTATGTCAGGAGGCGTAAATCAGAGTCTGGTGCGACAGTTTCGCATGCCGGGCTACCCTTTGTTTCTGATTACAACCGATGTGCTGCAAGAAGGTGAAGATTTGCACACCTTCTGCTCCAAGGTAATCCACTATGGCATTTCCTGGACGCCCTCGGCGATGGAGCAACGCACGGGCCGCGTCGACCGCATTCAATCCTTAACCCAACGCCGTTTGGATAATCGGCCGGAGGCCAAACAGGAAGATAAGCTGCAAGTATACTATCCCCATCTCAAAGAAACTGTGGAAAGATTGCAGGTGGAACGGGTTTATGAACGAATGAATCGCTTCATCCGTTTGATGCATCGCTCGTTTACCGGCGAACGGTTAAGGGATAGTCACATTGATACGGCTCAAGGCTTTATTGTCCCGCCCAGAGATATTAAACAGATTGATGAACCGCTCGAGACCGTATTCCCGATCAAAAGAGAAGAATGGTTGCTGCCAGACCAACCGGCTGCGGCGATTAAGGCTATAAGTGAAACACAGAAAGTACTTGACCACTTCAATCAAATGACTGCCTCGTTGGAGACGGTCTTTCCGATTAAAGTTGAAAAACAGCCGGAGCCCTGGTCATTTTATGCGACCGTCTTTGTCGATCCGGATGGCCGCTTGGTTGGCGCCGGAGGTCAAACTGTCGGCAAGCGCCACCAACCATTTGCGCTCTTTCTGCGAACTGCAACGGGTGATGGCAAGGTCCTGCTGCGCTGTGTCAGCCCGATTGGGCTGGTGAGACGCGATGATGCTGACGCCATCGAGCGCGTCTGCCAGGCCCAGCAACAACTTGGTTTCGGTAAGATCTGCGCAGTTAGCGATGTCAAGCTCGATACGTATAATCTAACGGTTGAGGCGGACATACTTTTTCACCCGGACACGACTCAAAAGCCGGAAGTGGCCGACCTGGTGACTCGCACAGCCTGCTGCGCCGATCACATGGAAAAAGCGCTGCTGTCCGACGACCGGCCGATGAGAGTCTTCCGCGAAGAATTGGCCAAGGAACCGCGCCGTGGATAAATTCAATCAGTTACTTCAACAAGTTGTTCAACCCAATGATGCAAGCCTTGAATTTAAACCTCGCCAGACAGGGCTAGAGGTCCGGTTTCGTAACGGTCGCCACCAAGTCATCGAGGTCGACCGCCGGAACGAGCATTATGTGATGACTTCGCCGGTTCTTGGAAAGCACGAGGTCGAGAAAATTGGCCGGTCCCGGGTCCTGGCCCGCCTGTGGCAGCGAAACCGTGAAACCAATGTGGTTGCCTTTAGTTTGGATAAGCAAGGACAACTGGTGGGTCAAATCGAACAACTGGCGGCAACGATCGATCAGGAGGAACTTGTTTTCTATCTTGAACTCCTGGCCCGAGAATGTGATCAGTTTGAATATGCCTTGACGGGTGAGGACAACATGTGAGACCTTCATTTCTTGGTCACTCCTGATCTTGAGCGTCGTCCGTTGACCCTTATCTATAGAGTAGGCTGGTGTGGCCCACCTACGACCACATCGTCCAAGGAAAACATATGGAAAGCCCACTTCTTGACTACCTGGCAAAGTTAAGAGTAGTTGTTGGTTATCTGGGGGAACGAGAACAATTCGGCTGGTGGCAAAGTTCGTTTTTTTCTGCCAGCAGTCAGGCTTTTCTGGCTCCCGTCTTTGCCAGAACCCAATTTCTGGCCCAATGCGCCGGCGTTACCCGAGCCGCCGCCAAAGTCCACGATGAGCGAATTGGGACCGGTCACGTGTATCACCTCTTTCGCCTGCCCGAGGATATGGAACAGGATTTACACCAACTGCTCCATTCCCCGCAACTGGCCCAGGCAGTCACCCGCTTTACAACCAATCAAGAGACCGCCCTGAATTTCCTACAACAGGAGGCAGACGCCATAAAGGCGACTGCGTTAGGACCTATTCGCATCAACAAGACCGAAGCCCTACGCGATTTAAGCCAGTGGCGAATGGTCTGTGCTCACTACAGCCGCGGATTTAGGCAAACGGTAGAGATTTTTCCATATTTTGCGGACTCGGTATGAGAACTTCAATGTATACGTCCACTTTGAATTCTGGTCTCGGCATGATTGATGAGACCAAACTATTAATTAACCTGTGGCAGCCTGGCATGAGCAGCAGCGAACTGCAAGCTGTGGCCCTGTCTTCTGGTTATTTTCCTAATATTTCCGCTCGTCGGCTGCGTAACCTGATCTCTGAATATTTTGTGCCTTGTTATCTACAGGATGATGGAGAACCGGCAATCTTGCTGCGAAATTTGCAAGTCACTTTGACCAAGAAAGAGTTTGAACAATTACTGTTCATTTTTACTTGCCGAATCCATACCGTTCTAGCTGACTTTATCCGAGAGTTGTATTGGCCTTCGTATGCTGCGGGCTGGGATACAATTAGTAACGAAGAAGCCTATAAATTTGTCATTCGGGCCGTCGAGGACGGTAAAACAACAACGACATGGTCTGAAAATACTGCACGCCGTGTGGCTCGTTATTTAACAGGATATTGTGCCGATTTCGGTCTTTTGGAAAAAGGGCAAACTAGCACCAAACGCATCGTCCCCTACCGCCTTGAGCAGCGAGTCGCCGCCATTCTGGTCTATGATCTCCGCTTTGCCGGCCACGGGGATAACAGCATCGTCGCTCACCCGGACTGGGCTTTATTTGGCCTGGAACCACCGGATGTAATCGATGAACTGAAACGGCTGGCCTTAAAGGATTGGCTGATTGTCCAGGCCGCCGGCAGTGTCATCCGCATTGGTTGGAAATACCAGAACATGGAGGAAGTGATCGATGCCCTCACTCGAGGCGAACTTTAACGAACTGATGACCCGCATCCGGCACGGCCGCGAGCTAAGCTCGGCCAGTTTTGAGCCGATTTACTACCTGGTCTTTCCAACCAAACAGATTTTGGAAGTTAAACGCCGCTTACCGGCCTGGACCGCCCGGCTGCGAAATGACGGCTGGGACGTTCACCAATTTTCTATAGCCGAGGCCATCAGCGATATTCTACAACAAGCCCCACTGCGCAAAATCTGGTTGGCAGCCGACCGCAAAGCGCCGCAGGCCTGGGAAAAAACTAACAAAAGCCTGGCTAATGCCCTGAGCCGAGGCTCGCTGCAAGACCGGCTGGAAGCGGTCCTAAAAGAAGCAAACACCAAAAACAACGCCATCGTTCTGGTTACGGATTTGGAAGCGCTGCACCCTTACCTGCGCATCGGGGCTATCGAGAGCAAGCTGTACGGCGAATTCAAAACGCCGACCATCTTCTTATACCCCGGCGAACGGGCCGGCAAAACTCGCTTGAAATTTTTAGGTTTTTACCCGGAAGACGGCAATTATCGCTCCACTCACGTCGGTTGATAGGAAGGACACCTGACTATGACTCAAATCAGAACCCTGTTTGATCCTAGCAAAGACATTTACCGCACCATTGAAAAGGTCATCACCTATAACGTCTCGCAAGAGACCCGGCTGAAGGCTGAAATCACCGAGTACATCGTCACCGACAGCATCGAGGATAAGATCGAGCGGCTGCTGACCCGAATGCAGCAGGCCATGGATTACGGCGGTGAAAATGAGATTGGAGTGTGGGTCTCCGGCTTCTATGGTTCGGGCAAAAGCTCTTTTACCAAATACTTGGGGCTGGCCCTGGATGAGCGGATTCAGATCGACGGCGTTCCCTTTCTCAAACATCTGCAAGACCGGCTGAATAAACCGACCGCCAAAGCCCTGTTGGCCAGCGTGGCCAAACGATACCCTACCGCGGTGATCATGCTCGACCTGGCCAGCGAGATGTTAGCCGGGGCTACGATGGAAGATGTTTCCACGGTACTCTATTACAAAGTGTTGCAATGGGCCGGCGATTCCCAAAACCTTAAAGTGCCCGCCCTGGACCGACGCCTGAAAAAGGATGGTCGCTACCAGCAATTTACCGACCGCATCCAGCAAGCGCTGGAGGTGCCCTGGCCCGAGATCCAAAACGACCCGCTGGTCATCGACAGTTTTATCCCCGAGTTGGCCCACGAACTCTATCCGGCGCTGTTCAAAACGCCCACCGCCTTCAACACCGAAACGGCTGATTTTATCCGCTTTGAAACGGACCGGGTCCAGGAGATGTTGAACATTGTTGAGGAAGAGTCAGGCAAGCGGTACATTCTGTTTGTGGTGGATGAGGTGGGCCAATATGTTGGCGCCCGCCCCAACCTGATCTTGAATCTGGATGGGCTGGCCAAAAACCTGAAACAGTTGGGTGACGGGCGAGTCTGGATCATCGGCACCGCCCAGCAAACCCTGACCGAAGACGACCCGCGCGCCTCGCTCAACTCGCCGGAGCTGTACAAGCTTAAGGATCGCTTTCCCATCCAGATCGACCTCGAATCGCGGGATATCAAGGAGATTTGCACCAAGCGGCTGTTGGGTAAATCGGCGGCCGGCGCGCAAGCCGTGGGCGCCTTGTTTGACCGGCACGGCCAGGCCCTGCGCCACTGCACCAAACTGCAAGACGCCAAATATTACGACGCCGACTTTGACCGGGCCACCTTCATCAACCTCTACCCCTTCCTGCCGGCCCACTTTGATATTCTGCTCCATTTGCTGGGCGCGTTAGCCAAATCGACCGGCGGCATCGGCCTGCGCTCGGCCATTAAGGTGGTGCAGGATATCCTGATTGAGGGCGCGGACACCCACCGGCCCGTGGCCGATCACGAGGTCGGCTGGCTGGCCACCACCGTGACCTTGTACGATGCTCTGGAAAAAGATATTCAACGGGCCAACCCGGCTATCCATAATGCCGTGGGCAAAGTGCGGATCCGCTTCCCCGATACAGTCACTCATCAGGAGGTGGCCAAAACGGTGGCCGTCCTACAAATTTTGGGCAATATGCCGGTGACGCCCCAAAACATCGCCGGTCTGATGCATCCCCAGGTGGCCGCAGCCTCTCGTCGTGACGAGGTTGAGGCCGCCATCCAAGAAATGATGAACGAACCTCTGGTTCCCTTTGGCGAAAAGGACGGCGGTCTCTGTTTCTTCAGCGAAAAGCTCAATGACATCGACCAGGAAAGGACCCAAATCCCCCTGCGAACCATCGAGACTCGCCGCATTAACAATGAAGCCTTGCGCGAAGCCTTTAGCCCGCTGCCGGCAACCCGCTTGCACGGCTCCCTGGGGGTAACCGCCGGCTTGAAAACCATGGCCGGCAATCTGGTTACCAGCGTGGCCGGCGAGCGGGAAACCATTCAGTTGCAGGTTGAGTTTGCGGACCCGGCCGATTACGACGCCACCCGCACCCGCCTGGTGGATGAGTCTCGCCTGCATCCGGCCCGGTACACCATCTTCCTGTTGGGCCGGATCGATCCCAAAGTCGATGAATTGAGCGGCGAAATCTACCGCTCCCGGGAGATTGCCAACCGTTACCGGACCGACCCCGACCAGGAAGTGAAAGATTATTGCGCCAGCCAGACCGACCGGGCCGGCAAATTGGAGGGTGAGCTACAGCGGCTGCTCAAGACCAGGCTGGGCCAAGGTTCTTTCATCTTCCGCGGCCAGGTCACTGCTGTCGAGAGTCTGGACCAAGATGTGCGCCAGGCCGGGGGTAAATATCTGATTGGGGTAGCCGAGCAGGTCTTTGACCGCTATGCCGAAGCACCGGTGCGGGCGAATACCGACCTGGCCGAGAGGTTCCTGCGCCTGGATAACCTGCGAGCGATTTCGGCCGCGTTGGACCCCCTAGAACTGGTGCAGATGAGCGGCAGCACCCCTTCGATCAGAACCGATCATAAAGCCTTGTTGAGCGTTAAGGATTTTCTGGACCGCAGCGGCACGGTCGAGGGTAAGAGTTTAACTAACCATTTCACCGCCGCCCCCTTTGGCTGGTCCCAGGATACCCTGCGCTATTTAGTGGCAGCCCAGTTGGTGGCCGGGGAGGTCAAACTGAAAGTATCCGGCCGCGAGGTGACGGTCAAGGGACAGCAGGCTATCGAGGCCCTGCGCACCAACAACGCTTTCAAGACGGTGGGGGTGGCCCTGCGTAAAGGCGACCGGCCCTCTACCGAGGTCCTGGCCCGGGCCGCCCAGCGGTTGACCGATCTGACCGGGGAGATGGTCATCCCGCTGGAAGATGAGATCAGCAAGGCG
>CALMIS010000280.1 GCA_937864185.1 uncultured Chloroflexota bacterium | reverse complement strand
GGCCCGCCCCCGGGCCCCGCGCCCCGGCCCGCCCGCCCGCCCCCCCCCCCCCGGCGGGGCGGCCCCCCGCCGGTCCGGCACCGTCGAGTCCGTTGGCCGCTAAGGGGGCACCCCCTCTCACGGCTGAACTGACCGAGTTAGTTGGCCGCGAGACCGAATTGGAGCAACTCCATAATTTGCTTGACACCGCGCTGCAGGGCAAACGTCACTTTGTGTTTGTCACGGGCGAAGCCGGGCAAGGCAAGACCACGCTGCTGGCCGCTTTTCTGGACCAAGCTCGCGCCAAGACGAGTCTTTGGATTGGGCATGGCCAGTGCCTTGAACAACGGGGCGCCACCGAAGCCTATCTGCCGGTTTTAGCCGCCCTGAGCCGGCTGTGCCAGGAGCAAGACGGCCAGACGCTCATCAGGTTGCTGGAGAAAGTAGCTCCGACCTGGCTAGCACAGATGCCGTGGTTGGTAGATGCGCAGACTTACGACCAGTTGCAGCAGAAAGTCCAGGCTTCTACCCGCGGCCGGATGCTGCGCGAGATGGTCGAAGTCATCGAGGTGATGGCCATTCAGCGCCCGCTGGTCCTGGTGCTGGAGGATCTGCACTGGAGCGACTACTCGACGCTGGATCTGCTCACGGCCCTGGCCCAGCGGCAGGAAAGCGCCCGCTTACTGCTGATTGGCACCTACCGCCCGGCCGAAATCAAGCTTAAGCAGCACCCGCTCGCCGAGGCGGTGCAGAGTCTGCAGCTTCTGGGGCAGGGCACGGAGTTGGCACTGCCGGGCCTGTCCAAGCCGGCGGTTCAAGCTTACTTAACCCGGCGTTTTTCTAATACGGTCTGGCCGGCCGAGCTGGCCCACCTGCTCTACCAGCGCACCGAGGGTCACCCGCTCTTTGTGCGCGCCGTCCTGGATGCCTGGGTCGCGCAAGGGGTGGTGATCCGGCGCAATGGGCGCTGGATTGTCTCAACCGAACTGGACTCTCTGGTCATCAGCCTGCCGTCCAACCTGCGCCGCTGGATTGAACTGCAACTCATGCATCTCGATCCCGAGGACCAGCAAGTCTTGGCCGCGGGCAGTATCGAGGGCGTGACCTTTTCAACCGCGACCGTGGCGACCGCGCTCACGCTGCCTGAGGAAGAAATTGAACAACGCGCTGAGGCCCTGGTCCGAGAAGGCCAGTTTTTAGACAGTGACGGGCTGGCCGAGTGGCCCGATGGCACGGTCTCCGCCAGCTTTATCTTTAGGCACCAACTCTACCAGGAAGTCCTGTACGAACAAATATCCACCGCTCGCCGGGCGCGACTGCACCGGCAAATCGGGGAACGGCTGGAAGCGGGCTATGGCTCTCAAGCCGCGGAGAAGGCCACCGCCCTGGCACACCATTTTGTCCAGGGCCGCGATCCGAGCCGGGCGGTGAAGTATCTCCGGTTGGCGGCCGAGCAGTCGATGCGGCGCAACGCCTATCGGGAGGCGATTGAGCAGCTTAGCCAGGCGCTCGAGCTGCTGCAACGCTACCCTGACCTGCCGGAACGGGATCATCACGAACTGGCGCTGCAATTGCTGCTGGGACCGGCTTTGATCTTGACGCGGGGTTGGGCTTCCGTTGAGGCGGAGCAAGCTTACATTCGGGCCAGAGTGCTGGGACAGCGCTTGAAGGAGAACCGCCAACTGTCACTGGCCTTATACGGCTTGGCCACGCTGCGCGAGCTACGAGGGGAGTACGCCAAATCTCAGGTTCTGCTGGAAGAACGGCTCCGGCTGCCGGATGATCTGCAGGATCAGCGCTCGCGGGTGGAGTCTTATGAGCTGTTAGCTTGCTCTATGTTTCATCAAGGCGCTTTTGTCCAAGCTCTCAATCACGCCGACCAGGCGCTGACCCTGTGCCAACCAGGCGCCGCGGAATCTTTAACCCCGCTCCTGGGCGAAGATCCGGCCGTCTCCAGTTATCACTGGGCCGGGCTGTCGCTCTGGTTTTTGGGGTATCCGGATCAGGCCGTGGCCCGCAGCCAAAAAGCGCTCAACCAAACCAAGGATCTAGTCTACACCTTCAGCTTGGCCCACGCTCAACAGCAAGCGGCCATGATCCATCACCTCCGCCGCGAGGCGCAAGCGGTGGAAGAGCGGGCGGAGAACACCATCGAGGCCGCGGTCAAGGGCGGCTTTGCCTACTGGGTTGGGGTGGGTAAAATTCTGCGCGGCTGGGCGATAACGCACCAGCACCAGCCAGAGCCGGGCCTGGCTATGATCAACCAGGGGCTAGAGATTTGCCAGGCCACCGGGGCCACGATCGACCACCCCTATTTTCTATCGATCCTGGCCGAGGCCTGTGGCCATGCCGGCAAATATGAGGCCGGCCTGACCGCGCTGGCCGAAGCCTTGCAGTTGGCTCGCCGCAGCCGAAACTTTTTCTACCAGGCCGAACTGCATCGCCTGCACGGTGAACTGCTGTGGCAAGCCAACCCCGGGAGCAACGCCATCGAGGCGGAAGCCGACTTCCAGCGCGCGCTGGCCGTGGCCCGAGAGCAGCAAGCCCGGTCGCTGGAGTTGCGGGCGGTGGTTAGCCTGAGCCGCTTGTGGCAGCAGCAGGGCAAAGTCAACGAGGCCCGCGCCTTGTTGGCCGAGACCTACGACTGGTTCAGCGAAGGGTTTGAGACGATCGATTTGCAAGAGGCGGCCGCGTTACTCGAGGCGCTCGGCGTTGACGTGCCGCCGGTCACCGCCGCGCGCCCGGTCATCCAACGCTTTATCCCGGAACAGCTCATCGCCACCGGCGGCATGGGCGAGGTCTACCGGGGCCGGGACCTACAATCGAACCGACCGGTTGCTATCAAGCGGCTCAAGCCGGAGTTGGCGGCCCAAAACCCGGAAGCCATCCAACGCTTAATCCGGGAAGGCGAGATCCTGGGCCAGCTCAACCATCCGAACATCGTCAAAATTTTGGCCAGCTATGAGCAAGATCAGCAGCCGGTCATCGTCATGGAATATATTTCGGGTGGAACGCTGAGCGATCTGCTTAAACGCGAGGGCCAGTTAGCCCTCAACCAGGTGCTCAACCTCAGCCTGGAACTGGCCGATGCGTTAGTCCGGGTTCACCACCTGGGCATCTTGCATCGTGACTTAAAGCCGGCCAACATCCTGCTGGCGGAAGATGGGACACCCCGTTTGACCGACTTCGGGGTCGCTTACCTGGCCTGGCGTGAAACCCGTCTAACCCAAACCGGCGCGATTTTGGGCACCACCGTCTATCTTAGCCCGGAGGCCTGGCGCGGTGAAGAGCTGAATATGGGCAGTGATGTCTGGTCGTTTGGGTCGGTCCTGTACGAGATGTTGGCCGGACGGCCGCCTTTTGCCGCCGAGTCGGTGATTGCGATTATGACGGCCATCCTCAATGAACCCCCACCTGATTTACGGACGTTTCGACCGGACACGCCGCCGGCCCTGGTTGAATTGATCAAGCATATGCTGGTCAAGGACCGGTCGCTGCGGATCGACAGCATGCGCCAGGTCGCAGCCGGCCTGGAAGTGATCCAGCGTAGCCTGGATTAGAGTCCGCTCAACCCGAGCGGCTTAGCAAACGAATCCACCCCTCAGCAGCAAGCGCAACCGGCTGGGTTGCAAACTGAGACGCCGTCTTGCCATTGGCTCGGCCGTTAAGGTTGAGCTGCCAACCTTCCCCACCGAGCAGGCGCAGCCACCGGCTAACCGGAAGACCGTTTTGAGGTGTCACTTCGTTCGACGGCCGGCCGTTTACAGCCCCGGCCCGACTTACGCCGTTGATCGAGGTATCGCCGCTAAGCAGTTTTAGCCAGGATGTGGCGGTGGACTGGTTAGAGATGAGGGGCAAGCTGTTGGCTCGGATTACAACATCGTTACTTACGGTTGTTAGTTTAGTGATCATCAGTTTTCTCCTTAATTGAACTAACCTACCTACTAATTTGGCCGGCAGGAACTACAGTCTGACTATATCGGCTTAACAGAGCTTGAACCCGGTCATAGATGGTGGCGCTTGTCACCGGTTGGATCCGGATCTGGCCCGCCTCTTCCTCCAGCATCCATGAACCAGCACGCCCTGGTAGCAAAGTTAGAGTCTGGCTGCGCTGCGCCTCGTGGTCGATGACGGTCAGGGTCTTAAATTCGGCTTGACCGGCCAGCGTGCTGGCTAAATGGGCAGCCAAGGTCGGGTTTAGGCCGGCCTCGGTGAGCCCGGCCTGGGCAAGCTCAGGACCGTCCTGTTCGGCCGCGGTTTGCGCCTGCTCAAAGCTAGCTCGGGTGAGGCGCTCGGCCGGCCCATCGCTGCCGTGCAGGTCCGTCAGACCGAGGGCGTTGGAAATAGCCAGCTTGAAGGTATCGCCGTTTCTCAGCAAGTTAAAGCGGTACAGGTTGTCGGCGGTGATCTGGTAGAGCACGTGAACCGCCTCGGCTTGATGAAAGTAAAAAGTGCGGGCCGGTCTCACCCCCTGGCTATCAACAATGATGACCGACTGCTCCGGGCTAACGCAGGGCACAATCACGCCGGCCACCATTGCCTGGATCTTGACCTGGCCCTGCTCAGCTAAGGCCAGCAGTTGGCGGGCGATCAAGCCACGCCGGGCCACATCGAGGGCCACGGTTTGGTGGGCTTCGGGCAGTTGCTCAAACGTCTCCCGGCTCAAGCCTAACAAAGCCGGCCCACCCAATTGATCGAGGATGACAAACAGCTCCTCGGGTGTGAAGTGGACTGAAATCGCGGATAAAGTTTCAACCGTCATGATGCGCACTGATCTCCTTTTCTATACACTGCTACGGTTATCCAGACCTGACAGGTTTTGAAAACCTGTCAGGTCTAACCTTTGGGTCTCAAGAGCTGACCGCTTTTGAGAAGCTGTCAGCTCTAGCCTGGCTAAAAACCAAAAATGGGCGGCACCGGTGACCGGCCGGTCTGCTCGGCATAGTTACGCCAGAAGGTCTTGGCTTCGTCAAAGTCTTGGACCATTAAACCCCGGAACACGTTCTTAGCGACCGACTCGGGCATCACCTGACCGGCGCGTTCGTAATCTTTAATCGTGGTCTTGGGATAATGCGTCTGGAAGTACTGATCGTGGTCCTGTAGAGCGTAGAGGCCGTCCGCTATCGCGGTGGAGGCTTTGTCGGCTGCCCGGCCCACCGGTTCGGCGACGTACTCCTCGATGTAGTCGGTGTCGCTTACGCCAAAGAGGTGCAGCACATCGTGGCCCAGGGTGACCAAATTGACACCTGGAATGGCGTAGAGCGCCAGGCGGGCTTCCACTTCGATGGTGGCTTCCGCGGCCTCCTGGCTTAAGGCGTTTTCAAAGTTCATGCCTTTGGCCATCTCATCCTGGATCTCGAAGTAGGCGCCCGCAGCGCCGGTCACTACGCTCAGCACCCCCCCAATTTTCCCCATCGTGGATAACTCACCGAAGAAGGCCTGGCTAAGCGGTGTCTTTAAGGCAGTCTGGAGCATGCCTCTCAAGCCCTTGAACCGGGGTCCCTGGTCAAAAGCCCAATCGAGGAGCGCGTTCAAGTTGCCAAAGCCTTCGTTGAATTTTTTAAGCAGCCAATGATCGTTGTCGGGGCGGCTGCCAGCCGTACCTGACGACTGCGAACCCGGACCGGCGCCATTAACCGGCGCTTGTCCTGGCGCGCCCGGCCCTACCCCCGGAACATTTGCCCCTGGGTTGGGGGCGACCGCCGTCCCCTCGCCTTGAAAGACTGAGGCCGCTTCCTCTTCAGCCTGGCGGACGAGTTGGCTAATCTCTTGGGTGGTCTGATTGGCCTGGTTAAAGGCTGCTTGCATGCGCTCCAGAGCCGGCAACAGCTCGCCGGTCATTTCTTTAAAAAATGCCTCTGCGCCCCGGCCCAGCCAACCACCGCTTTCAAGCGGCTGGAACGCCTGGGCGAGGCGTTGGCCCAGCTCGGCCGTGGCTTCACTTTGCCGGGCAAAGCGAAGCGCAATCTGGTCGAGTTGTTCATAATCAGCCTGAATGATCTCGTTTGCCATGTCGTCCTTTCCTTTTGAAAAATTCGTCGAAAAACTTCGCCGAAAAACTTCGCCTTAGCCCGCTAAGTTACGAGGCAGCCAGGCCATAGTCCGCTAAGATCACCGTCCGGCTGCGCGGCCGGTTGAGTCGGACCTTGGCCGGCTGGCCGGTCTCGACCACTTCACTGCCGGGCCAGAGCCGATCGCTGCGGGTGATCTTGAGCCAGATCTTGTTGATCTCTCGCCGCAGTTGCTTTTGAAACGATTGGGCCAGCCCCTCGAGCTGACCCCGCTGCCGGGTCTCGGCCAGGGCGCCGGCCAGGGCCGGGGCACTCCGGGTAGCGGCCGTCATCCCCATAGTGTAGATCGGATTGCCGGCGCAGACCGCATCGCCGGAGACCAAGAAGCCTTCCAGGTAGCGAGGCAGCTGATCATAATGAAGCAGCCGGTTTTGGGTGCCGCGGAAAGTATGGACCTCGCTCAGAGGCTCGGCGGCCTGAAGGATCTCAAAGAAGCTAGGACAGGCGAGGCCTTGAGCATAGGCCAGAAAGCCGGCGGGATCGCCGGGCGGGTAGCTGCCACTGATCCCGGTGAGGGTCACATGCCAGCGCTCATCCTCAAGCGGCATAATGATGCCGCTGGCCGGCTGATCGGGTTGGCGGCGTGGCACCCGCATCGTTTTCCAACTGCCATCAAAGTCGGCCGGGCGGCGATAAAGGCGGCTGGCGTAGCCGGCCAGGGCATCGACCGTCGTTTCGGCGGGCGGGGTATAGCCCAGATCGGCCAGCCACTGAGGCGCGCGGGAGCCGCGGCCACTGGTATCCACCACCACCTCGGCGGGCAGAATGGTGGTCCGGCGGCCCGTGCCTCGAGGCGGCCGCACATGCACGCCCGTCACCCGCCGGCCCCGCGAATCAACCGCCAGGCGAGCAACCTCGTAGCCTGACACAACGGTGATCCGCGGCGAGTCCGCCAGTCGTCGGTGCAAGGTGTGGTCGAGCAGCGGCCGGCTGCAAGCCAGGGCCGTAACATCATCGAATAAGGCGCCATCAGAACTCCGGCGCATTTCCCGCTCGCTATCAATGAGCGTAGCGCCTTGGGCCTCCAGTTCGGCGGTGATGGCCGGGAACCACTGCTCCATCAGGTTCCAACCCTCTGGCAGCAGCAAATGGGCGTGATGGGCCTGAGGCAGGCCCCGGCGAAGAGCAGGCTTAGCTGGCAGCTCGTCGCGCTCGATGACGCTGACCTGGTCAAAATAATCGATCAGCACGCGAGCCGTGATCAGGCCGGCGAAACCTCCGCCGATGACGACCGCTCGGTTAAAACTGGGTGTCTGTTGTTTTGTCATAGCTAATCCTCCTGCGCCCGTCCCGTCTAGTTTCATATTTTCTGAAGTGATGCTGGAATTTGAGCCAAGCTGCTCCTACTTTACCTGATAAGCACACCTCAAACGTACTCAAAAAGCGATCCAAAAAGCGATCCACAAATTGTTTGGGATCGAAAGCTGATCGGTCGATGCAAGAGGGTCTGGAACGGAGCTTGGATCGCTGCCTGGCTACGATTGAGGAACGGCAACCTGCTAAAGTGAGACTAACGATATTTCGACGACAGTCTCAACCCTGAAAAAGGGAAAGGAGTCCCCGATGTTTACTCATCCCACGATTTTGCTGGAAATTGCCAAGCAGCAGCAGGCAGATCTGATCAAGCGAGCCGAGCACAACCAGCTTGTCGCCGCAAGCAGTGCGCCGAGCCGGTGGCAGCGGTTTACTCAGAGGTTGAAGGCTGTCAATCAAGGACACTTCTTCCGACGCGGTTACCTGACCAAAGCGCTGTTCAACCGCTAGGCTTTTAAATGAGAATTGCGACAGCCCCGGGACAACACCGAGCAATGAAAGGGGAGTGCAGAGCTTGCTCTGCTAGCAAACCAAGGTTTGTACTCCTATTTATAAAGGAGCTGTAAACGATGAACACTCACGATATTTTGAAGTATGGTCACCAAACCTTGACGCAAACGATCGAGGGTTTGCCGCTCGAAGCGTGGCAGGCGCCTGGGGTCTGTGGTATTTGGTCGGTGAAGGATATTATCGCCCACCTGGCCTCTTACGAGCAGGTGCTGGTGGAGGTCCTGCTCGAACTCACCGGCGGCCAGGGACCGACTCCCACCCTAAATGACTTTCGACAAGCCTTTGCCACGTTTAACGACACTGAGGTGGAGAAACGCCAGGCGCTCTCGGGGCGGGAAGTGTGGGCCGAGTATGCCGCCGCTCATGCCAAGACTCTGGCCCTCATTGGGGAAATTCCGGTAGCGGTGCGCCGACAAAATGGAACGCTGCCCTGGTATGGACCGGCTTACGATCTGGACGACTTCATCGTTTACACCTATTACGGCCACAAACGCGAACACAGTGCCCAAATCGCCGTCTACCGGGATCATCTTGAGCACAGAGAAACTTACGAGCCAGGTCTCACCCCCTAGATTAATGGGAGAAAGAAGGCTTACGATGAGCGACACCTTGAAACTGATGTGTATCCTGGCCCATCCGGATGACGAATCCCTGGGGATGGGCGGGATCTTGGCCAAATATGCCGCCGAAGGGGTTGAAACCTATCTGGTGACCGCTACCCGAGGCGAGCACGGCTGGACCGGCAAGCCGGCCGACTATCCGGGCCCAACTCAATTGGGCCAAACTCGTGAGGGCGAACTCCGGCGCGCAGCCAAAGGGCTGGGGATCCGTGAAGTCACGTTCTTAGACTATATCGACGGCTACTTAGATGAAGCGGACCCGACCGAGGTCATTAACCGGCTCGTAGCCTACCTGCGCCGGGTGCGGCCCCAGGTGGTGGTCACCTTTGATCCCAACGGCGCTTACGGTCACCCCGACCACATTGCCATTGCGCAATTCACCACCGCGGCGGTGGTGGCCGCCGCCGACCCAGGCACCGGCTCCGGCCGGCCGCATCGTGTGGCCAAACTCTACTACCGGGGTTTTCGCGTCGCTGAGGTCGCGGCTTACGAGGCCGCTTTTGGCGAGCTGGCGATGACCATCGACGGAGTGGCGCGCCGCTTCACCGCCTGGCCCGATTGGGCTTTAACCACCTGGATCGACACCTCGGCTTACTGGGCGCAAGTCTGGGAGGCGGTCACCTGTCACCGCAGCCAACTGACCAACTATCAAGCCTTACAGGCCTTGCCGGAGGAGCATCACGCTAACCTGTGGAGCACCCAAACCTACTACCGGGCCCTCAGTCTGGTCAACGGCGGGCGGGCAGTCGAGCGCGATCTCTTCGCCGGCCTACGCGCGCCGAGCCAGCCGGCGCCGGTCGAAACCAACAGCCTTCGACAAGTTCAGGGCGTACTTGCTCTGAACTAAAGGCCTTTTGTAATTTAGAACACTCGCTTGAGTAACAAAAATGGAGTGCAGAGCTTGCTCTGCCGGCAATCCAAGGTTTGCCCACCTATAAAGACAAACGAAACTGGAGATACTGATGAAACTAAAAACGGTTTTATGGCTCGTGACCCTGGCCTGGCTATGGGGGATAGCTTTTCTTTTTGTTGACGTGGCGGTGCGGGATATTCCGCCGCTCACCCTGGTGACGACTCGGGTTGGCGCCGGGGCTGCTATTCTGTACGCGATCCTGCGGGCTCAGGGCCGGCGGCTAAACGTCTCGAGGGTGGTCTGGTTCCACTGTGGCGTGATGGGTTTGTTGTACAATGCCATTCCCTATGCCCTCTTGGCTTGGGGCCAGCAGTACATCGACAGCGCGCTGGCGGCGATGTTCATCGGGACCACGCCGCTGTTCACGATGGTCCTGGCCCATCTGTTTACTCAGGATGATCACTTTACGCCCACCAAAGGCGTTGGGGTGCTGATCGGCTTTGCCGGGTTGGGGGCCCTGCTGGCGCCGGCTTTCCTCGATGGGGTGCAGGCCACGACCTACGGCCTGTTGGCGGCCCTGGTGGCCGCCATCAGCTATGCCGGGGCGATTGTCTATGGCAAGCAGAAAGCCCAGGGCTTACCGCCGCTGGTTGGCCCCACCCTTCAGCTCACGGTCGCGGCGATCGGCCTGGCCCCCCTGGCTCTCGTATTTGACCGGCCCTATACCCTGCCGCTGCCCTCCTGGTCCGCCCTGGGCGCCCTGCTGGGGCTGGCGGTCTTTAGCACGGCTCTCGCCTTTTACATCTACTACCGGGCCATGGAAACCACCAGCGCCACAATCTTGTCGATGGCGGCCTATCTGGTGCCTGTGGTCGCCACAGTCGTGGGCGTCCTGGTTCTACATGAACAGCTCACCTGGAATGTCTATCTAGGTTGTGCCTTGATTATCGGCGGCTTAATGACGGTTAACGGCGTTTTTACCTTCAACCGGTTCCAAACCTATCGAGCCTGGTTGTACGGGGCCCAACGGTTGTAGTAACGGTTAAAGCCGTCCAGGGCCTGATTCTATTCTCATTTTGTACCACTCCCCTTAAGATTAAATAGACCTCATCGATTTTTGAAATCGATGAGGTCTATTTAATCAGCCTCTTCAGCC
>CALMIS010000279.1 GCA_937864185.1 uncultured Chloroflexota bacterium | reverse complement strand
AGTACGATTTACAGGCTAAACAACGGCTGGACACACCGGTCAACTACGATGCCCGCGATCTGACCACCCACGCCGTCTGCGTCGGGATGACCGGCAGCGGCAAGACCGGGTTGTGCATTGGCCTGCTGGAAGAAGCGGCCATCGACAAAGTCCCCACCTTGATGATCGATCCCAAGGGCGATATCACCAACCTGCTGCTCCAATTCCCCGAGCTCAAACCGGAGGATTTTGAGCCGTGGGTCAATGTCGATGATGCCCGGCGCAAGGGGCAGTCGGTCAGCGAATTTGCCGCCGGGGTGGCCGAACTGTGGCGCACCGGCCTGGCCGACTGGGGGGAAGGGCCGGAGCGCATCCGTCTGCTCCAAGCCTCCAGCGACTACACCATCTACACTCCCGGCTCCGACGCCGGCGTGCCGGTCAACATTTTGGGCAGTCTGGCCGCGCCGGGCCTTGACTTCGAGGCGAATGCCGAAGCGATCCGCGAGCGCATCAGCGGCACGGTCGCCGCGCTGCTGAGCCTGGCCGGGATCAAGGCCGACCCGGTCCGCGGCCGGGAAGGTATTCTTCTCTCCAACATCTTTGAGCACTTTTGGAAGCAAGATGAAGACCTCGATCTGGCCAAGCTGATCACCTCGATCCAGAAGCCGCCAGTGCGGCAGTTGGGGGTCTTTGACGTGGACACCTTCTTTCCCGAGAAAGATCGCTTTGAGCTGGCGATGGCCTTCAACACCCTGGTCGCGTCGCCCACATTTCAGGCCTGGCTGGCAGGCGATCCCCTCGATGTAGACAGCCTGATGTATACCGCGGATGGCCAGCCGCGCCACTCGATCTTCTACATCGCTCACCTCTCGGACAGCGAGCGGATGTTTTTTGTGACGCTGCTGCTGGAAAACATCGTCACCTGGATGCGCCGCCAACCCGGCACCACCAGCCTGCGGGCCCTGCTCTACTTCGACGAGCTTTTCGGCTTCCTGCCGCCCACCGCCGAGCCACCCTCGAAGCGGCCGCTGATGACGCTGCTCAAACAGGCCCGTGCCTTTGGCCTGGGCTGCGTGCTGGTGACTCAAAACCCGGTCGATCTGGACTACAAGGCCTTGACCAACGCCGGGACCTGGTTTATCGGCAAGCTGCAGGCCGAGCGGGATAAAGAGCGAGTTTTACAAGGCTTGCAGGGCGCTATCGCCGAAGCCGGGGGCCGGGGGGCCGGCGTGGATTACGGCACGCTGATCACCCAATTGGGCAACCGGATCTTTTTACTGCACAACGTCCACGCCGACGGACCGGTCGTCTTCCACACCCGCTGGGCCATGAGCTATCTGCGGGGTCCCTTGACCAAACCGCAGGTCCGCCAACTGATGAGTGGCAAAGCTTCGACGGCGACACCGCTGCCGGCCACGGCCCAGGCCACCGCACCTCGGCCCGCTACGGTTGAGGCTGCCGCTTCGCCGCCGGGAGGCCCTCAAGGATACGCCTCCCAACCGCCGGTCTTGCCAAGCGCGGTGCCGCAGCTTTACCTGCCGATTGAAATCAGCGAGCAAGCCGCCGTCCGCCAGTTAGGGCAAGAATCCGGCCGGTCAGTGGCGGTGGACAAGGTGGAATTGACCTATGAACCCGCCTTTGTCGGCAGCGCCACCGTCAGTTTTGTGGATAGTAAGCGCAACGTCAACAAACAACGGGATGAAACCCTCGTGGCCCGGGTAACGGATCGCTTTAGCGGGGTCGATTGGGGCCGGGCAGATCGAGTCGCCCTCGCGGGGGGGGCGCTACCGCAGAGTCCGGAGCCGGTCGGCGCCGGACAAGGGCCGTTCTTCGCGCCCATCCCCACGGCAGTCAATACCGAACAAGAGATTGGCCGGCTGAGCAAAAGTCTGGCCGACTGGCTATACTACAACAGCCGTTTCACCCTGGCCGCCCACGAGACGCTCAAGTTGTACCAGACGCCGGACGAAACCGAACGCGCCTTCAAGATCCGCTTGCAACAAGCCGCTCGCGAGCAGCGCGATGCCGAAGTTGACAAATTGGAAGAGAAGTTCGAGCGGCAGATCGAGCGGCTGCAGGAGAAACTGCGCAAAAAAGAGCGGGAGCTGGCCGATGATGAAGCCGATTACGAAGCCCGCAAACAACAGGAGCTGGTCGGCCTGGGTGAAACCGTACTCAACTTCTTTTTTGGGCGTCGCAGTAGCCGCTCCATCAGCGGCGCGATGAGCAAGCGCCGTCTAACCGGCCAGGCCAAGCAAGACATCGCCGAAACCCAAGCCGAGATTGACGATCTCAAGAAGGACATCGACGAGATCAAAGCAGAACTCCAGCAGGGCATCGACGAGCTCACGGCCAAATGGGCCGACCTGCTTGAAGCAGTTACGACTTACGAAGTCGCGCCCCGGCGGGGTGATGTCAAAGTCAACCTGGCCGCGCTCGGCTGGCTGCCGCACTGGTTGATTACGTATAACGACGCGGGCCAGAACCAGACGACCAGGGTGGCGGCCTATAGTCCGGTTCGCCAGGAGGCTTAGCCACTCTCCATAACTTCTTCACATTCATTGTTTAAGCTATAGCTACAAAACAAAAACATCATACGATTGTGTGAAGGAGTAAGAACAATGAAACTCAGAAATCTCTTAATTATTGGCAGTGTCACCGGGCTCGCTTTGGTCACGCTGGTGGTCGCCGCGGTGTTACTGGTGCCCGTGGCCTTCGCCCAAGGTCCGCTCTTCGATGGTACGCCCGGCTTTAACCGGATGCAGTCCGGCCCAATGATGCGGCAGGAGTCGCCGGCCGGCGCCGGCTATAGCCGGATGGCGATGAATCAGAGCGCGGCTTTCGGGCCGATGGCCGGTCAAGGTGGCCCCCGGGGGATGGGTGGGCCAGGCTCCTCGCTGGTGGCGGTGGTGGCTGAACAACTGGGCATGGAGCAAGCCGACCTGATCACCGAACTGCAAGCCGGCAAAACCATGGCCGAGGTCATCACTGAGCAGGGCGGCGATATCGAAGCCATTATCGACGTCTTCATGGCTTCCCGCCAGGAGCGCCTGGAGACAATGGTCGAAAACGGCCGGATCACCCGCGAACAGGCCGACGCGATGCTCGCAGTGATGCGCGCCAACGTCACCGAGCGCCTTAACAGCGCTTGGTCCGCCCGGGGCCAAGGCAACGGTCTAGGGTTTATTGATGAAGATGGCGACGGCGTCTGTGACCGCGCCGGTCAAGGCCGGGGGCAAGGGGCCGGTCAAGGTCAGGGCCGGATGGGCCGGCAAGGCAACGGAATGATGGGTCGCTGGGCCAACGTGTATTAAGCTGGAAAGTGGGCAGTAACCAGCAAGAAGTAGGGAGCAAGGGTGCTTGCTCCCTTTTTTCATGATTTTGGTGAGCGGCCATAAAGGTATAAAATCTAGACATTCGCTTTTAGAAACCGTCAGCCGGTAGGATAGAGCCATGACCCAAATTCTCGTGGTCGATGACGACAAACAAATCGTGCGCCTGGTGCGCAGCTACCTAGAGCAAGAAGGGTTTCAGGTGCTGACCGCTTATGACGGCGAAACCGCGTTGCACACCCTCCGCCGCGAGCGGCCCGATCTACTGGTCCTGGATTTGATGCTGCCCGATCGAGACGGCTGGGAAATTACCCGCCTTGTCCGCGGTGATGAAAGCTTGGCCGGCACGCCGATTATCATGCTGACCGCTCGAGTCGAGGATAGCGACAAAATGGTCGGCTTTGAGCTGGGCGCCGATGATTACATCACCAAACCTTTCAACCCGCGCGAGGTCGTGGCCCGGGTCAAAGCCGTCCTGCGCCGGGCGAGTGGTCCCCTTACGCCGGCCCACGTGCTGCAACTCAACGCGCTGCGGCTGGATCTTGATCGCCACCAGGTTAGTCTGGCCGGCCAGCCCATGGACCTGACCCCGACGGAGTTTGACCTCCTCGTGAATCTGGCCGAACATCCCGGCCAGGTCTTCACCCGGTTGCAGTTGATCGAAAATGCCCTGGGTTATGGCTATGAGGGCATGGAGCGGACGATCGACACCCACATCAAAAATTTGCGCAAGAAGTTGGACGTTGGCCAGGATAGCCCCCTCTACATCGAGACGGTGTACGGCGTCGGCTATCGGCTGCGAGGCTCGCCATGAACAAACTGTGGCTGCGGCTGGCCCTGGCCTTTGGGCTGGTCATCGGGGTAACAATCTTCATCACCGCCTGGTGGGCCAACCGGCAAGTAGGGCGACAGTTCAGCAATTTTGTGGTCCGCAGCCAGGCCGGGACGATGCTGGCTCCCACCCTCATCGACTATTACGCTGCTAATGGCGGTTGGGAAGGAGTTGAGGAAGTTTTCCCACGCGGGCGGGGACGGGGCAACATGTGGGGCATGCAAATGGGCCAGGGACCGCCGGCCTTTATCCTGGGCGACGCCTCCGGCAACGTCGTTTACAACGAGCGGGGTACCGCCGACACGCCGCCCTTGACGGCCGAAGAACGCCGGGCAGCCCTGCCTTTAAGCCTCGACGATCAAACGGTCGGCTACCTGCTGGTCGATACCCCGCCGGGCTCGAGCGCCCATCTGGTCGGACCGGCCCGGACCTTTCTCCAGGAAACCAACCGCTCGCTGCTGCAGGCGGGCCTGATTGCCGGCGGCGTAGCCCTCTTGCTCAGTCTCGTTGTCGCCCGGGGTCTGGCCGTGCCGTTGGGCCGGCTGTCCGGCGCAGCCCAAAGGATTGCGCACGGCGATCTGAGCCAGCGGGTCGAGCCGCAAGGCGCGGATGAACTCCGCAATTTGGCCGTCACCTTTAACGAGATGGCCGCTCATCTTCAACAAGCCGAGCAGCTACGCCGCAACCTGGTCGCCGATGTCGCCCACGAACTGCGCACGCCGGTCAGCGTCATTCAAGGGAATCTGCAGGCTATTCTCGATGGTGTCTATCCGCTCGACAAAGCCGAGATTGCCACCCTCTATGATGAAACGCTGACCCTCAACCGGCTCATCCACGATCTGCGCGAGTTAGCCCAGGCCGAAGCCGGCCAACTGGGCCTTAACCTCCAGCCCACCGACCTACGCCCGCTGCTGTCGAACACCGTTGATCTCTTCGCCGAACCGGCCCGGGAGAAGCGGCTGGAGCTGCGGCTCGATCTCTCGCCCGACCTGCCGACCGTCCAGAGCGATCCCGACCGGGTCCGGCAGGTGCTCAACAACCTCATTTCGAATGCTTTGCGCCATACTCCGGCTGATGGAAAAGTTGAGGTAACGGCGGGCCGCCGCCAGGCTACCGTTGAGATCAGCGTCAGCGACACCGGCCCCGGCCTGAGCGCCGAGGAGATACCGCACGTCTTTGATCGCTTTTGGCGCGGCGACAAGGCCCGTACCCGGCAGCAGGGCGGCTCTGGTCTGGGGCTGGCCATTGCCAAGCAACTGGTGGAAGCCCAAGGCGGCAGCATCGGCGTCGAGAGTGAAGAGGCGCGGGGCAGCCGCTTCTGGTTCACCCTGCCGGTCACAGCGGAGGATTGACACCGTTTGAGACCTGAGGTATACTTCAGACAGATATATAAAAGATCGTTTATATATTATCGGAGTTAAGACTTATCATGGCTAACACCATCGAGTTAAAAGTCACCGGTCTGGACTGTCCCAACTGTGCCAAATCGGTTGAAAAAGGGATCGCTCAGCTTGAAGGGGTCCAGAGTTGCGAATTAAACTTCACCACCACCAACCTGCGGGTGAAGGGTGAGGTCAGCCGCGACGCCGTCATCGACCGGGTCCGGGCGTTGGGCCATGATGTGGCGGCTGATGCCTTGGGGGCGGAGAGCAGGTCGGTCGGGTCATCGCCGGTCAACTTTTTCCATTACCTCTGGCAGCGGAGCGAGGGTCGCCTGGCTCTGCTTGGTGTCCTGCTGATTTTGCCCGGCCTTATTTTTTCCGAGCTGGCCCAGCTTGAACACTGGCTGATCGATTTAACCTCCCTTGGCGCGCTGGTCACCGCCGGTGGACCGGTCGCCGCCAGTGCCTGGCGCTCGCTCCGGTTGAGCCGAGAAGTGACGATCAACGGCCTGATGACGATTGCTGCGGTCGGCGCGGTGATCATCGGCGCCTATACTGAAGCTGGAATGGTCATGGTTCTCTTTGCCCTGGGCGAGGCGCTCGAGGGCTACACCTCTAACCGGGCTCGAGACTCGATCCGTGGTTTGATGGAGGTAGTCCCCAACCAGGCCACCCGGCTACAGCGCCAAAACGGCCAGGCGCAAGAAGAGCGGGTCAAGGTAACTGATTTGCAGCCCGGCGATCTGATCCTAGTTAAACCCGGCGAGCGGATTCCGATGGACGGCCTGGTCCAGGCGGGGCTGTCATCGGTCAACCAGGCGCCGATTACGGGGGAGAGCCAACTGGTCGAAAAAACGGCCGGCGCGCCGGTTTTTGCCAGCACCGTCAACGGCGAGGGCGTGCTGGAAATTGAAGTCACGCACCGGGCCGCCGACAACACCATCAGCCGCCTGATCAAGATGGTGGAAGAGGCCCAAGAGCGACGCGCGCCCAGCCAGCGCTTCATCGATCAGTTTGCCAGGTATTACACCCCGGCCGTGGTCCTCCTGGCGGCTTTGGTCGCTACAATTCCCCCTCTACTCTTAGGGCAACCTTTTTGGAACCCGGACGAAAACACCTTCGGCTGGTTGTATCGAGGCTTGGCCTTGCTGGTGGTGGCTTGCCCCTGCGCGTTGGTGATCAGCACCCCGGTCAGTATCATCAGCGCGATCAGCAGCGCCGCCCGGCAGGGGGTGTTGATCAAAGGCGGCGCCTACCTCGAAGCCCTCAGCCGGATCAAGGCCATCGCCTTTGACAAGACCGGAACCCTGACGGCCGGTCGTCCCAGTGTGGTGGCTCTGCGCTCGCTCAACTGCCAGACGACCTCAGACTCGAGCGAGCTTTGTTCGCCTTGTGGCGATGTGCTGGCCCTGGCCTTCGCCCTGGAGCGGCGCAGCGAACACCCGCTGGCTCACGCAATTGTGGCTGAGGCCAAGAAGTGGGGCGTGCAGGAGCGTTATGCGGCGGGCGAGCAGGTCCAGGCCCTCATTGGTAAAGGCATAACCGGGCAGGTGAATGGCCAACAGGTCTTGATCGGCAGCCACACCTACTTTGACCAGGCCGTGCCTCATTCCGAGCAAGCCTGCCAGGCCGCCCTGGCCGACGCTCAAAACGGCTACACCTCGTTAATGGTGGAAGCCGGGGGGCGCTATCTGGGTACGATCACCGTGGCCGATACCGCCCGCGAAAGCAGCCGCGAGGCCCTGGCTGACTTGAAACAGGCCGGCATCCAGCACTTGATTATGCTCAGTGGTGATCACCGGACCGCCGCTCAGACCATCGCTGCCAAAGTCGGGGTCACGGACATCCGGGCCGAGCTGCTGCCGGAGCATAAAGTCCAGGCCGTCCAGGCCCTGCAAAAGCAGTACGGGCCGGTGGCGATGGTCGGCGACGGCATCAACGACGCCCCCGCCCTGGCCACCGCCGAGGTGGGTATTGCCGTCGGCGGGGCGACCAGCCAGGCCGTGGAAACCGCCGACATTACCCTGCTGGGCGATGATCTGCGCCGACTGCCGTTCGTCTATCGCCTCAGCCGGGCCACGATGCGCACTATCGGCTGGAATGTCTTGCTCAGCATCGCCATCAAGGTCGGCTTTATGGTGCTGGTCTTACTGGGGCTCAGCACGATGTGGATGGCCGTCGCCGCCGATATGGGCACCTCGCTGCTGGTGACCCTCAACGGGATGCGGTTGGCTCGCTACGGCGCGGCGGGTCGAAGCTGACAGCCGGGCAGAAGTGCCTGCGCACAAACCATTTCTATTCCCACAGATACCTACAACGATGTCTAAAGCTACTGCAAATATCCAAGATTTGTTAGAACCACTTCGCCTCCTTCACGAGAGGATTCGGGCCGAAGTGGTGACCGCCTGCGAGGCCGCCTCCGTAGAAGAGTTGGCGGCCATCGCCAGCGAGGCAGCGGGCGATACCATTTACGCCATCGATCGCGTTAGCGAGGACCTGCTGATCGATTATTTTGAGCGGGAAGTGGCGATGCATACTCCGATCGTCTTGATCGCCGAGGGTTTAGAGCACGGTCAAGTGGTCTTGCCGGCCGGTACTACCGAGTCTGAAGCCCGCTGGCGCATCATCGTGGATCCCATTGATGGGACTCGAGGCCTAATGTACCAAAAACGAAGTGGCTGGATTCTGACCGGGGTCGCGCCAAATAAAGGGCCGGCGACCAACCTGCAAGACATCGAGTTAGCCATCCAAACCGAGATTCCACTGCTCAAGCAGCACCTGTCGGACTCGGTCTGGGCGATTGCCGGTCAGGGAACCACCGCCGAGCGCTACAATCGCCTCACCGGGGAGCGCCAGCCCCTCAGCCTGCGCCCGTCCCGGGCCACGACTATCGCCCACGGCTTTGCCATGATCTCGCGCTTCTTTCCTGGCGCCAGGGATGAGTTAGCCGCCATCGATGAGGAGGTAGTTCGGGCCGCACTCGGACCGGTGCAGCCGGGCAAAGCCCACTGTTTTGAAGACCAGTATATCTGTACCGGCGGCCAGCTTTACGAGTTGATGTCGGGCAAGGACCGCTTCAACGCCGATCTACGCCCGTTACTTGACTCACTCCTTGCCGGGCGTGGTCTGGCGCTCGGCATCTGTTGTCATCCTTACGATGTTTGCACCGAACTGATCGCCCGCGAACTGGGCGTCATCATCACCGACGAACATGGCCGGCCTCTCACTTCTCCTCTCACCGTCGAAGCCGAGGTAAGCTGGCTTGGCTATGCCAATCCCGAGATTCGGGCCCAGATTGAACCCTTGTTATGGCGTTCGCTGCAAGACCGGGGACTCATCTAGCTCAATATCATTCCAATTCGTTCACATCCAGCCCACCAAACGGTGAATAACGAGGTGTTGTCAAAACCGCGTGCGTAGCTTATAATCAACTCACATTCAGTACAGTATAAAGTTCAAATTTTTTGTAGTTCATTCTAACACAACTCTAACACAACTAAGTTATATTTTTTCCATAAACTCACAAAACGGCACTGTAAGCGCGGAGGATTTTTAAATGCCCACCTACGAATACACCTGCACCACCTGCGGGATCACTTTTGAAAAACGACAAGGGTTCAATGATGCCCCCATCACCGAGTATGATGGCTGTCCAAACGGCAAGACGGCCTGCAGCTTGCAACGCCTTATTTCGCCACCGGCCATTGTTTTTAAGGGTAGCGGCTTTTATGTCACTGATACCCGCAGTGGCAATAGCAACGGTAACGGCAAGACGGCGAGTTCAGGCGCTAAAACCGAGAATAAAACTACCACCGCTTCTGAGACCAAGACTGAGACCAAGCCAGAGAAAAAAGAGACACCTTCCCCTGCCTCGTCCTCGGAATAGAGCCCGGAATGAATTGGTCTGGTTGCCGACCGAATCCTCCTGATCTTACTGTTATATTTTAGGCCAACAAAAAAGAGCCCTTAAACCGGGCTCTTTTTGATTCTAGACGTATGGATGAGTCGGCTGCACCTGGCAGACCGCAGTTAAGCGACTTTACTGCGTTTCTTCCGTCTTCACCCGTTTTCCAAAACCGCGCAGATCAGGCTGATCTCGTTCCAGGGACTGTCCAGTCCGCTCGACACTGTGAGCGTGAGTAAAGGGCAGCAGGGCCATATGCCGGGCCCGCTTCACGGCCAGGGCTACCTTGCGCTGATACTTGGCGCTGGCCCCGGTTTTTCGCCGCGGCCGCAAACTGCCATCATCTTCTAGAAAATAGCGCAGCGCCCTGAGATTTTTCCAATCAATCTCATTAATCTTGACAGGGGGAACACGCCGTCTTCGTTGGAGGCGCCGAGGACCACCCCGGTTTTGGCCCCGGGCACCTGGTCCGCCTCCCCTTGCCGGCCCGCGCCGGGGCCGATCGTCAAAGCGGTCATCGTCGTCTTGGTTGAAACTTCTACGTTCTTCGTTGGCCATGGTAGACTCCAGCTATTAAGTGATATCCTTTAAGGTTAAACCTTCATCTTTCAAGAAGGCCATCAACCCTTTTTTGTTGAGAGTGCGCAACGCTCGGGTTGAGATCTTGAGCGTTATCGTTCGCTCTAACTCCGGCACATAAATTTTATGCTTGTGGACGTTAGGCAACCAGCGGCGACGACTCTTCTTCATAGAGAAGGGTACGTTGTTGCCAACCATCGGCCGTTTTCCGGTCAGTTGACATTTACGAGCCATAATATTCTTCCTCGTTCTATGTAGGTTTTCCTGAAAGCAACAATCATTAAAGTTACCACAACACCCTCCATTAGGCAAATATTGATTAATTCCTAAAAGTTGCATCACTGCTCAAAAAAACAGTGGTTCACATGGACTGGCCTTGAACCACTGTTCTTGGATTTATAGATTAATCAACGAGTCGGTTGATGATGAAACCGGTCTGCCTAGCCTAGAGGTTCCTTATCAATGCGGAAGAGACAACTCTTGTCGCCTTTGGCC
>CALMIS010000278.1 GCA_937864185.1 uncultured Chloroflexota bacterium | reverse complement strand
CGGGCCAGTTGTTTAAGCGGGAACTGCCGGGTCTTGTCAAACTTATCACAGACTATGCGCTCAAACCGGGAGGCAGCGGTGCGGGAAAGTGAAGAACGCCTGGATTTGGTCCTCAAAGGCGCCGACCTGGGTACCTGGGATTGGGACATTGTCACCGACCGGGCTATTTTCAACGAGCGCTGGGCGGAGATGCTGGGCTACAGCCTGGCTGAACTTGAACCCACGGCCAGCACCTGGCAGCGGTTAATGCACCCGGATGACGGAACAAGGGTGATGGCGGCTTTGACCGCGGACATGGAAAAACTCTATCCGGAATTCTATAAAAGGCTCTAAACCGAGAAGCTAGAGCTCACCGGGTCCTAAAACCGATGAGGAGGGTTTAAACTACATAGCCCCGCTTTATTTCTACCACTTTGGTGGATTTTGGATTTTCCCAGTGGATGTCATACTCGCAGTAAGGATCCCCATCATGCATACATTTGGTCTTTTTGATGTGGGGAGTACCGCCGGCTGTTTGGATAACCCCTTCCATCCAACCGACGTGATTGTAGGTGCAGCGTTCACGGGGTTGCTTCTTGCCCATATCCACTTCCTGGCGGATATGATTGGGTCCCACTTCAAAGTTGCGCACAATCACGCCCTCGCCCCAGTTGTGTCGCAGGCACAGGTCCATCCGCCGAATGGTAAAGCCCGGATCACCGGAGCGAAAGTGTTGGGCCAGGGCGCCGCCAGGCAATACATCAAATTTAGCCCGAAACGCGGTCATCTCCCGCAGAATCTCATCACTTCCGCCGGCTAACTCCTGGCGAATAGCGTTGGTCAGCAAGCTCAAAACCTCGGAGGGGTACTCGCCCTCCGGCTCGACTTTACCCTTCAAGAGCTGCTGCATCCCAGGATCGAGGCGATGCAAAACGCGTTTGAGTGCGTTTTGACCGTAGCGTTCCTTCACAAAATCCAACCGGCCGATCAGGGCGGTGCCCCGTGATACTTTGCCCGTAATCTTGGTGGTCGTGAGCCGCAGCACCTGCTGCTGAAGTTGAACCGCCGCATCGCTCATAGATTGGGTGGCCTGGCTGATTTCAGCAGCTCGGGCGCTTGTTTCTTGAACCGAGGCATTGACTTCCTGAATAGCGGCGCTGTTTTCTTGGCTGAGACTGGCAATATTTTCAATAGCTTGCGATACCTCCATCGAATTTGCCGCTATGACCGTGGTAGCCGCCGTATTTCGCTCGGCAACCGTCCCGACGGTCTCCATGCTCTCAACCAACCGGCCAGACGCGGTGTTCATCTCTTGAGCCGCCGAGGCTACATCGCCGATCTGGTCATTAATCGCTTCCACCGCCGATAAAATATCGGCCAGAGCCTGGGCGGCCTGGTGGCTCAAGGTGACCCCTACTTCCACTTCGCTGGTCTCTTCCTCAATGGCGGCGATAGATTCGGTTACGGTTTGTTGGATACGCTTGATCAATTGAGTAATCTCTTGCGTGGCCTGCGCCGACTTCTCGGCCAATTTGCGAACTTCATCGGCAACTATGGCAAAGCCTCGGCCATGTTCTCCGGCCCGGGCCGCTTCAATGGCAGCGTTTAGGGCCAATAGATTGGTTTGTGAAGCGATTTCTTCAATCGTTTCCACAATCGAGCTAATTTGTTCAGACCCCTGCCCCATGAGCTTTACTTTTTCATTGACTTTGCGCCCCGAAGCTTTGATCCGCTGCATGCTTTGTACGCTGGCTTCAATCGTTGCCGCGCCGGTGTGAGCGGTCCGCGCCGCTTCGGCTGACCCTATTGCTCCGGCCTGAGCATTCTCCGCCACTCGGACCATAATCGCGCTAATTTGGCCGGTCACGGTGGTGGCTTGAGCGACCGCAGCCGCCTGGGCCTGTGCGCCGTCAGCCACCCCAACAATTGTCTCAGACATCTGATCAACGGCAGCCACAGTTTTGGCCAGGCTTTCCGCTTCCTGAGCGATACCTTGGGCAATTTGCTGGACCGTACTGGAAATCTGAGCCGTGGCCTGATTCGCCTGCTCGGTGGTGAGGGCAATGACGTGGGCAGTTTTACTCATCTTATCGGCGCTTTCCCCGATTTGACCAATGCGGTCCCGCAAGGTGGCAACCAGTTGGTTGAGCGCCCGGCCAAACTCATCCTGGTCCGACCGAGGTGAAACGTCGACGGCCAGATTACCGGCGGCCAACTGGCTGACTACGCTGGTGGCGTTTTGCCAGTAGGTTGCTAAATCAGTGAAGGTGACGGCTAACTCCCCCAATTCATCTTTAGAACGAGCCGGGTCCGTGATTTGATCTGCTAGCCCGCCGTCAAACGTCCTGCCGGCGCCCGTAACCTGGCGCATCGCCGCGGTACTTTGGGCCATCTGACCAATGCGTTCCCGCAGGGTGGCGACCAATTGGTTGAGCGCCCGACCAAATTCATCCTGGTCGGACCGAGGTGAGATGTCGACGGCCAGATTACCGGCGGCCAACTGGCTGATCACGTCCGTGGATGTTTGCCAGTGAGCCGCCGTAGCGCCGAGCGCGGCGGCCAATTCTCCGAGTTCACTGTTGACGTGGATATCTAAGGGTGGACGAGGATCACCTTGAGCCAGGCGAGCCGCCGCGTCCGATAGTTGTCGCATGGGGTTAAGGACCCACTTGAGCAGGAGCATTGTCGGGCCCAGGCCACAGCCCAGCCCAATTACCACGGCCAGGCTGACCCCGATCGCTGAGAAACCAATTTTGCCCAGCACAAATCCGGCGATGACGGCCGCCACGGCCACCCCGGTCATAAACAGATTGATTCGCACAGCTTGACCAAGTCGGTAGATGAAGGTAACGAACAGGCTAGAACAACAGGCTGTTACGCCCAAGACTGTGAGCAGCAAAAAGTAGTCAGATTCCATTCGTGTGCTCCTAAGAGAAAGTAGACGGCGAGGCTGCCAAGGCAACCTGTACTAATTATCGGCAGGGGGTCTTGCTTTCTTAAGACTGGCGCAGCCCTTTGGCGATGGCGTGACTGTCGGCCGCGGCGGGGTCATGAATCGTCCGGCCAGTGCCGCCTCCACGTCGCGGAAGGGAAGCGTATTCAGGGCCTCGTCACCAAAACGTTTGGCAAGGTTGGCCGCCGCCAACCATCATCGCCACGTGGCCGGCGAGGAAGCCGTTGGCTGTGCGGCGAGCTTGGTTGGGCGATACCGCGATTTTTTGACTGACCCGAATATCAATTGCGATTACCTTTAGTCTGGCGGTTTGGTTAACGACCCTGGCCGCCAGCGGTATCACGGTTGACAGTAGTGCCGACACCGTAAGTACCGACGGAGTCTGCACCCTGCGCGAAGCGCTGGCCAATGCCAACGCCGACAGCGACACCACCGGCGGAGATTGCGCCCCCGGCAGCGGGGCCGACATCATCAGCTTTGATCCGGCTCTGGCCGGGCAAACCATCACCCTTACCGGCGGGGAATTAGGTATCAGCAGCGATCTTATGCTCAGCGGGTCGGGGACCTCGGTCTACCTGCCGTTTATCCCGAAGACGGGGTAAGGGTGCCTGTTGTTCGGCGTCCTAAAGTATGTTATACTATTCACAAATAAAAAAGCCCCGGCCTCAACGGGATCCGGCCTGGCTCAGGTGAGCCACCCCCTAACCCGGTTATAACTCCAATCGTAGTGTATCCGCGCCGCCTGTTTACGGGCGGCGTTTTGGTTTATTTTTGTCCTGTGAACCCCACCCGTTGGTAAAGCCTGAATTCGATCCTGAATAAGGTTCATATGTCTCCCGAGCTTGCGCCACCTCCAGCCCGTTAGGCTAGGGTCAGGATAAACCGATGATCACCACAGCGACACCTCAAGAAGAAGTTGACGCTCTGCGCGAGCGAGTGGCCGACCTGGAAAGCCAACTCGCCCGGCAAGCCCAAACCGTCTTAGCCTGGCAAGAAAATGAAGAGCGGCTGCAGGCCGTGCTGAACAAGCTGAGGGCTGCCCCTTACCGGCGCAATCTGCGGACCGACAGTTACGATTATCTCAGCCCGGTGATTGAGACGTTGACCGGCTGGTCGGTCGAGGAGTTGACCCAGGCCGATGGAGAAACGGTTCTGAGCTGGATCCACCCGGAGGATTTACCGCGGGTGCGGCAGGAAATCGAGCGAACGAGCAGACTCTGCCGGGAGGTTGGCCGGGCGACGGGGAGCTTGGAATACCGGTTTCGGACCAAAGCGGGGGAGTACTGCTGGTTAGGCGATGACCTGACGGTGCTGGCCGGGGAGGATGGGCAGCCGCTTTATCGGTTGGGCGTGGTGCGTGACATCACCGAGCGCAAGCAAGCCGAACTCGCCTTAAATGAAAGCGAGGCAAAGTATCGCTTATTGGTGGAAACCGCCAATGAGGGCATTTGGGCGATGAATCGCACCCATCGGACCACCTATGTCAATCAGGCGATGGCCGAGATGCTGGGGTACGCTCCGGCAGAAATGCTGGGGAAAAAAGTGGAGGATTTCTTCTTTGCCGAAGATATGGCCTTTCATAGTGAGCGGATGAGGCGGCGTCATGCCGGGCAGGATGAAGTGTATGAGCGGCGGTTTAAACGGCGGGACGGCTCGGTGCTGTGGACGTTGGTTTCGGCCAGGGTGATCAAGGATAGCCAGGGAGAGTTTAATGGGTCCTTTGCGATGTTCACCGACATCACCGAGCGCAAACTGGCCGAGGCGGCATTGCGGGAGAGTGAAGAACGCTTCCGGCTGTTTATGGACAACAGTCCCACCCTCGTCTGGGTTAAGGATGACCAGGGCCGCTGTGTGTATGTGAACCGAACCCACGAAAAATACTATAGGATACCGTTGGAAGCTTGGCTTAACCAGACGCCTTTTGAACTATGGCCTTCAGAAGTGGCTGAGCAAATCTGGCAGAACGACCAGAGAGTTCTGGCAGCCGACCAGCGGCTGGAGTTCACGGAGGAAACTGTGAACCCTGATGGCAGCCGGTGCATCTGGTGGACCTTTAAGTTTCCGTTCCAGGATGCCGCTGGGCAGCGGTATGTAGCCGGGATTGGCTTGGATATCACCAAGCGCCAACAGATGGAAGAGGCCCTACAGCAATCCGAAGAGCGTTTTGCCAAAGCCTTCCGGGCCAGTCCCTATGCTCTGATTATTAGCCACCTGGCCGATGGCCGGATTATTGAGGTCAATGACCGTTGGCAAGACCTTTTTGGCTACAGCCGGGAAGAAACCATCGGGCACAGTGCCGAGAGGCTCAACATATTTGTAAACCCGGCCGAGCGCGATAAGGCAGTGGCCCACCTCCAACGAGAAGGCTCGGTGCGGGATGTTGAAGTGGCGATCCGGCGCAAAACGAGGGAGGTGCGCCAGGTCAGCCTGTCGAGCGAAATGATTGAACTCAACAGCGAACCGTGCCTGCTGACCACGGTCCGCGACATCACCGAGCGCCGGCAATATGAAGAAGCGTTGTATCTGACCCGTTATTCGCTGGAACGGGTCACGGACGCCATTTATTGGCTGG
>CALMIS010000277.1 GCA_937864185.1 uncultured Chloroflexota bacterium | reverse complement strand
GCGACACCGGCTTGCAGATTGGCGAACTCAATCGGTCCGCCTTTGTAGTGGCGGTTGCCAAGTGCCGGAAGAGGCAGCCGGCGTTCGCCCAGGAGTTTCCGCAACCGGCCGGCATTCCACTCCGGGATGCGGCTACGGGGCTGAAGCGGATATCGGCCACGGTGGCGTCGAGCTCATCGGCCAGGGTAAGCAGCTCGGTGGCCGACCGGCCGGCGTAGTCGGGTATAGATTCTACTAGCCTAAGAAAACCTCCCGGGTAGCCACTGCCAGGGCGTCTGTGAAAGAGCGGTGGATTAAAGACTAAGGCCGGCTCTAGGCTACCGCACCACTACCCTGCCTGCTAGCCAAAAGGCGCTCGGCCTTGGGTCGATTGAGGTTATACCAGGTCCTTGAGGCGAGCCTTATCGTGTCCCCTGCTGGTAGGGCTTTAAAAATGAAGCAGCCGGAGGTGACCGGCCCCGGCTGTTTCGGAGAGAAGGAGAGGAGGAAATAAAAATGTTCCAAATACGTTTCTACTGTAAGAATACACCCAATAACTATTGAAGTCTATGAAGGTTGTGTTAGGGTTCCGTATTAATTGCGTTGAAAAAGTGGGAAAGTGGTCTGGTGGGGAAAAGGCAAGGGGATAGCAGCATTAGTTATCCGCTTGCCCGGTTTCAGTCCGTAACAACCATCTGTCAGTTCGTTATCGGCGGCCTGCAGCTTGCCGCCATAGTTACCTCTCTCTGGCTGGCCATGTCAGCTGTTAGTGGGTTTCGCCTTGCCAGCCCAGATGCGCCTTAAGCACTCGGCGGCCTCATCTGTTGTTTCGCCCGAATATCTTTTGCCAAAAAAGGCGGAGTAGTCGAAAATTCTGGTCCGGTTTGAAAGCTGTTTCGGCTTGGCGGCTATGAGCCATTGGTACTAATTGGCGCTTTGGCTGAAACAATTAGCCACTATTGATCGCTCTTGCAACAAGCCCTCCAAAATAGCCCATTGCCACCCCTGTTAAGATGTGATAACATAATGGTACGTCAAAAAGCTGACGATTCCTTTGTAACTTGGATTTGGTAACGCGATCATTTGCTTGGTGTTTGTTGGGAAGGTTTGCCGTTTAAGCGCTACCTCATCGAGGTAGCGCTTTTTAGTTCACTCTCATCGAGGGTGCAGACGAAGAACAAAGAAAGCCCCGCTTGGGCCCGGGACGACTTTTGCCCTGATCAGGTGACGCGCCCCCTCACCCAGATATGGCGTTAGCGTATCACGACCGCGGATCCTGGTTAAGAAACCACGGTTTTTGTTTATTGCACTTTGAAATCCTTAATTTCAATCAGCAGCGTAGCCTGTGACTCAGACACCTTGACTTAGTCGAGCTGGGAGATCGCCAGCCCGAGTTGTCATCCAAGAAGATACCGGGAGAGGAGCTATGCCTACCACTTTTATGCATTTGGCTGATGTTCATCTTGGCTACTTGCAGTACCAGTCCGAGGAGCGGCTCAAAGATTTTAGCCGAGCGTTCCAGCAGGCAGTAGATGACGCCGTCGACAAAAAAGTTGATTTCGTGTTGATTGCCGGCGATCTTTTCCACAAAGCAGCTATTAACCCTCAAACTTTGCTGCAAGCCAAACGTCCTTTAGAAAAACTTCGCGAAGCCCAAATCCCCGCAGTTGCCATTACCGGCAACCATGACGGCACCCGATACGGTTACCAGTTTTCTTGGCTTGATTATCTTCAGGCCGATGACTGCCTGACGGTGCTAAGACCAACGTTTTCCAAAGAAGGCCAACTCATACTCTCGCCCTCTAATGGGCGCAGCGGCGGATACATTGACATCAAGGGCGTTCGAATTATTGGCCTAAATTATCTGGGCGCCTCAACGCCGTCAGTCCTTCAAGATCTGCCGCGCGCCATTGAGCAGTTACCCCACAACGATCACTTCACCGTTCTGATGGCCCACTTTGGTTTGGAAGGAGAAGTGCCCAATCTCAGTGGCGCCATTAGCTATAATACCCTTGCCCCGCTAAAAACAGCGATCAATTACATGGCCCTGGGTCATATTCATAAACCGCTGGCCCGCGACAACTGGATATACAATCCCGGTTCGCTTGAAGCGTGCGGTCTCGATGAACGGCACTGGCACGGCGGCTGGTATCATGTTACGGTTGACGCCAAGACCCACCAGGCTCAGCACCTCAGATGCAAACGCCGGCCTATGCACCGGATTCGAGTGGCGGTCGATGAATACGGTAGTCCAGTGGCGCTTTACGAGGCTGTCCGGGAACATCTTAACGAGCATGGTGAGGCCATCGGACTGGGTCCGGTGCAGCCGATTGTGCAGGTTTGGTTGGAGGGCGTGTTGGCTTTTGACCGCCACGATTTGAACACTCGCTATATCGAAGAGATGATTATCGAAATCACCCATCCGCTTAAAGCCTTAGTTCGCAACAACACCCGCTCAACGGAATATGAAGTCGCCGCGGACGAACGGCTGGATCGGGCCGATTTGGAGCGGAGTGTTTTTGCAGATCTCATCATTCGTGATCGTCGCTTCAGCGAGCAGGCCGAGGAATGGGCCAACTTGATGCTTGAAACCAAGACGATGGTGCTTGCCGGAAACGACCCGGAGGATATTGCCAAGGCCATTTCCAAACGAATGATCTTGCTATCCGGCTCGAAGGAGGCTGCTGAGAATCTTGCTGGTCTAAAATCCAAACTGGCTCAACTCAAGGCTGAAATGGAGGGGAAAGATGTGGATTAACCGGGTTGAGTTGGATAACATCAAGAGCTACGCTCAAAAAACAACCATTGAGCTGGCGCCGGGGGTTAACGCCATTTGCGGCCAAAACGGAGCCGGCAAAACGACCATCGTAGAGGCGATTGGGTTAGCTCTGTTTGGCCAATCATCCTACAAGAATCAGGATCAGTTGGTTAATCTTCAGGCCAAGAGAGGTGAAATAGCGATTACAGTGGTTGACAGCCGCGACGACCGGGCCTATCAGGTCGTTCGCCCGCTAAAGGGCGGCAGCCCCTATGTCTACGATCCGCAGACCAAGCGCCAGTTAGCAAGCGGGGTAAGTGATGTTCAACGCTGGCTGCGAGATTGTATGGGGGTAGAACCGACGACCGATTTACAGGCGCTGTTTGAAAACGCCATTGGCGTCCCCCAAGGCTTGCTAACCACCGCTTTTTTGCTAACCGAGGCTAATCGCCGAAAAGTGTTTGACCCGCTGCTTGGAGTGGAAGAGTACAAACGGGTTTGGGACAGTATGTTGGCTGTGGTCAACACTATCAAAGATCAGCGCAGTCAAAATGACAAGGCTCAGGAACGCCGGCTTGGCAAACTGGAAGTCCTTCCCGGCCTAAGAGCTGAGGCGCAAAGTTTGCAAGACACCATTTCAGACGCCGTCTCACAGTACCGGCAGGCCACTGACAAGCTCACTGAACTGACCGAACAACTGACTCTGCTGGAGAAGCAAAAAGAAAATATCCAAAGACTCGAGGGGCAGCTTCAAGCCTTAAACGAACGGCGTGAAGATCTGGAGGCTCAGCTGCAGGTGGTGGAGGTTACCTTGGCCGAGGCCAGGCACGCCCAGGAGCAGGTCGAGCAAAGTGAAGCCGATTATCACGCCTATGAGCGGGCTCACCAAGAGCGTGAGGGTTTAGAGGACGAACGAAGCGTCCGTGACGAGATAAAGAAGCGACTGGACGAATGCGAACAGGCCCTGGCTCTGATAGAGCAGGCTGTCGCTGAGTTCCAAAGACAGCTGGCCCAAGTCACTCAAGCCGAGGCAGAGGTCACTGCCTTGACACCGCTTGTGAAACAACAAGCAGCTTTAGAACACAAACATAGAAGTCTAGAAACGGCGGTAGCAAATTTAAAGACCGCTCAAGAGCGCGCTGATGAGGAAGCGAGGCGGCTTAGCGAGCTTCAGGCTGAACTGGCCGGCGCCCGGCAGCAGGTCGAACAAAGAGATAAAGCAGCGCAAAAGATCAAAGCGCACCAACTTCGTACTGATGCGTTGGCGACGGAACTAGAGGCACTGGATCAGGGACTGGGTGACCTGGAAGATCAACTTGAAGCGGTACGCCAGGCCCTACAGGTAGCCCAGGGCCGCTTGAACAAATATGAAACCTTGCAAGACCAGATCGCCAAGATCCAGGAAGCTTTGACTGAGCGCCGGAGCCGGCTGTCCGAGATGGTCACTGAGCTGGCGCAGCGGAGCGAACTGGAACAGGCCTTGGAGGCGGTAAGCACGGTCAGGCAGCGGCGCAAGGCTGAACTGGCGTCGCTCGAAGACCAGATTAACGCGCAGGACTCCGTCCGAGAGCGGACCCAAGCCACCCTGAATGAGTGGCAGTCCCAAGCCCAAACGTTAACTAATTTGCAGGGCAACTTGGTAACCGCACAAGCACGCTTGGCTGAAGCCGAGACCGAACTGGCCAAGCTTAAGGAAGCACTCGAGCGGCGAAATAAGCTAGCTGAACAGATCCAGGCTTGGGAAACTGAGCAAGGGCGGCAAAACGAGCGGCGCGACGACCTTAAGGACGATATCAGCCGGCATGAAACCCGGCTGGCGGCTCTGACTGAAACGCTGGCGGCTGTCGCTGTCGAGGCCGAGACTCCCTGCCCCGTTTGTCAAAAACCCCTGTCTGAACACGACCTGGCCTCGCTAAAAACCCACTACGAGGCTGAGCACAAGAACATTCAGGCCGCTCTCGATGCGGCTCAAGCGCAACTGAGCCAGACGAATAAATCGCTCAAGAAACTCGGACAGCAGATCAAACGGGCCAGGCAGGAGCAGGAGCCGCTGGCGACCGAGGCCCACCTGGTTAAGCAGCAGGGGCTGATTGCCACCTATCTTTCCGATGCGACCAGCCTCCACGAGCAAGTCGCGGGGTTAAGGCCGGTCCCCGAGCAGGTCGAATATTTTAGGACCCAACTTGATCAGGTGCAGGATAGACTGACCGGCCTGAAGGCCCAACGCGCTCAGCTGCGCCAAGCCGATGAGACCGACGAGAAGAAGCAGGCCAAACTCCAAGGCGAGCTCAGTCCCTTAGCCCGTCAGGTGGACCGAGAACGGCTCGAGGGCGATCTTGAACAGCTGCAGGTAGATTTGACCCGGTTGAGCCAGGATCTTCAGGAACTAAGGGACGCGCCGGCACAGGTTGAGGATCTTGAAACCGGCAGCGGCGCCTTGGCCGAGCAAAAGACCCAGCAGCAGCGCCGGCGCCAGCAGGTGACCAACGAGCGCGACGACTTGACTGAGGAAATCGGTACGCTTCAGACCGAAATGAGTCACTTGGCGGCACCGGGGCGAGTGGCTGATTTGGAAGCGGCGCTTGAACGGCAAGAACAAATCCTGCTTGAATGGCAAGAAAAAGTGACGACTCTCGCACCCGCCCCGGCTGAACTTGCAGCCGCAGCCAAAGCCCTGGCGGACCTTGACGACCCGCGAGGCAGGCAGCGGGTCGCCCTGAGTGAAGCAAGCAAGCGTCCGCGGCTTGAAGCCGAGCAAGCGAAGAAACAGGCGGAACTTAAGGCTAAACTGCAAGAAAAGGGTGCGACTGTAGCCCAGTTAGAGCCTTTCGGCGATCTCGATCAGGCTCTCAGGCAGGTTAACGCCACTTTAGAAAAAACCCGGGACGCCCACCAGCTCTACTTAGAGCAGCGGGCTACGGCGAAAACTTTGCCGCAACGGGAGAGCCAGGCCGAACAAGCCAAACAGAAAATAGCGGAGGTGGCCCAGACGCAGGAGGATACTCAGACCAGGCTGAGTGAGGCCAGGGGGTTATACGACTGTGTCCGGCATCAATCCGTCCAGCACCAAGAAGCTGAGACTCGCACCCGGCAGACGCAACTTGAAACCCAGCTCCAAGGGCACCGGAAACAACTGGCGGAGCTTGAAGAAAAAATCGAGGTTCTGGAAACAGTGGCCGCGGAATTGGCGAGCCTGAAGCAAGAGGGCGAACGATTGGCGGACCTTCAGACCGTGGTCGAATTTATCCGCCGCACGATCCGGGAGGCCGGCCCCGAAGTCACCAAGCGCCTGGTCAAAGCCATCTCGCTTAACGCGGCTGCTATTTTCGCCGACATTATGAACGATCACCGGCAAGAGCTCAACTGGGATGAATCCTATGCCGTTACGGTCAGGCGGGATGGGTACGAGCGCGACTTTCAGCAACTTTCCGGCGGTGAAGCTATGACGGCCGCGCTGGCGGTTCGGCTCGCCTTGCTGCAAAGTATGTCGACGGTGGATGTCGCTTTCTTTGACGAACCAACAGCTAACCTTGATCCTGAACGCCGGGCCAGCCTGGCCGAGCGCATCGCCCAGATTAAGGGGATCTCTCAATTGGTGGTTATCAGCCACGATGACACCTTTGAGCAAGATATTGGCCACGTGATCCACATTGCCAAAGATGAGCAAGGTTGCAGCCAGGTGGTAGCCTAAGATGTTTGATGCGGGTAAGACCTTAGCCGCTCTGGAAGCCAGGCGGGCCGGCTTTAGTGGAGCCGAGGCCGTCTCACGGGCGGATTTGGAGGCACTCGGTAGAGCGCTGGCAGAAATGGGAAATTTAGGCCGGGCTGAACTGGAAGCCAGACTGCCCGGGAAGCGGGCCGGAGCGCGACCAACGGCGGAGTATGACGCCTATCCCACTTTGGTTGTGCCCTTTGCCCACCGCTGGCAAAACCACCGTCAGGCGCGCGAGTGGGCTAATGATGTTTTAAGCGATGTGACCACGATTGCCGCCGATGGTTCTCAAATTACGCCCAGCAAGGAGTTGTCCGTTCCGGTCGGTGTTGTTCAGGTTGGCTGGTTTGAAAACCCGCATTCAACCCAGGCCCGCTATATCAAAGACGTTCAAGTGGAGATCTTGACTCCCGCCGAGTTGGTTGGCTCTGACCCGGAAGATGACCAGGCCTCGGCTTTTCCTGATTGGCGGATCAATATGCGGCGCTTCACCCTGGAAATCAAGCGCCTGATTGAATTTATGGAGGCTAAAGCGCGGCGCCGGCCTAGCCCGCTCGCCTTTTTTGACGGTTCGTTCATCATTTCTTTTGCCCAGCACATGCAACCTAACCGGCAAAAGCTGTACAGCGAGGCGGTGCGGGCGCTGCTTGAGGCCTCAGAGCGAACCGGGGTGCCGGTCGTGGGCTATATCGATACCTCTTACGCCACTGACATTGTCGAGATGATTCGGCACATAACCGGTCTAAGTCTGACCGGCCGGGTAAGTGATGGAATGATGCTAAGCGGTAAAACCGTGCAGTGGGGGGAGCGCAGCCCCGTTTTCGTTTGTGATCGCGATGACAAGCTGGAAGACCCCTTTTATAACCAGGTCTATTTTACCTACCTTAAGACGACCGCCTCAAGCCCACCGGCTCGGCTTGATTTTCCATGCTGGGTCTATGAGTCCGGGGAGCATGAGCGCGTAATAGACCTGGTCCGGGCAGAGTGCGTTGTGGGCCTGGGCTACCCTTACGCCCTAGAAACCGCCGATGCCGTGGCGGTGCTAACCATGCAGGACCGGGAGCGCTTCTACCGTCTCTTTCAGCGTTTTGCCGAAGGGGAAGGGCTAAAACTGCGCTTTTCACGCAAGTCGGTCAGCAAGCGCGGGCGCAGGTAAGCAGAGGTTAAGGATGATCCTTGGAAAAATTGTTCGATCCAACAGCCATACGGATTACGTTTGCCAAGTTTACTCACCGGGCGAAGTGGAGCAGCCACCGGCGCCGGCCGATTACAGCTTTGGCACGTTTGTGCGTATTGCGCTACAGACCCGGCCGCAAAGCTGGCTGGTCGGTCTGGTCTATGACACTATTCTCCTTAACCCCGACTTTGGCAGCCTGGGCCCCCGCCTGTCGCCGCAGACGGAGCTAGCCGTCTTTTCACCGGACTACCTGCAGGAGAAAGCGACCTTGCTTGGGATAACGGCTGTTGGCACGCTGCCGGAGAGCGGGCCGGTGTCCCAGGGCGTGCCGGCCCTGGCCGCGCTGACCGACGCTCCGGTTGAAAAGCTGGCCGAGGCTCAAATAAAAATCTTTCACCAGGGCAATCCCTCCGTCAGGCTGGCTTATATGCCGCTTTTGATGAGCCAAGGCTCGCCTCTGACGCTATATCTGCTTCGCGACCTTATCGACCACTTGCGGCAGTTGTTTCCGGAGCAAGCCGGCTCGCTCGCCGTTTTGCAGCGGGAGCTGGTCTGGCAAAGCCAGGTGGCTCCCTTTGGAGGGCGGCCATGAGCGATAGTCAGCCTGTAGGCACCACCAAAGGGCCGGGCCAGGCGCCCCACGATTTTACCTTTGTCAGTCCGGACTCGGCCCAAACTTTGCGGACCGGCCAGTATGTGGCTTATGAAGCCCAAGTCGATGGGCAAAAGCGCCGGATTTTGGCCCGAGTCACCGAACGGTATCCGCTACGCCTGTTTCCGGATTCGTTTATGGCCAGTCCCGCCATTGGCCCCGACTTCATCGCCCAGATGATTGGCTACGACCGGGAAAGCGGAGACCACGAACTTTTTCAAATAACGGCCACGATTCTGGGCTACTATGACCCGGTTTTGCAAGACTTTATCAACCCCCGTCTCCCGCCCCGGACCGGCCGGCCGGTCTACCTGGCCGGTGTTGAGGAGCTAAAGTCGGTGCTTAGCACCAAAAAGCCGGGCGATATCGGTTCCGCTCACCTCGGCTCCCTGCTTAGCCGGGAACGGGATGCGGTGCCGGTGACGGTCGATG
>CALMIS010000276.1 GCA_937864185.1 uncultured Chloroflexota bacterium | reverse complement strand
GGAATGAAAATGAGTTTTTGGGGGTACTACCCCCCAAGCCCCCCGGCCTGCGGCGTTATTTTCACAGGAGTTAATCTATGAATCCTCAAGGCAAAACAGCCTTAGTCACCGGCGGCGCCCACCGCGTGGGCAAAGCGATTACCATAGCCTTGGCCCGGGCCGGGGCCAACGTAGTTATCAATTACCATTCCTCCGCCGAGGCAGCCCAGGCCACCGCCGCCGAAGTCAGGAGCCTGGGGGTGGAGGCGCTGCCGGTTCAGGCCAATATTGCCGACCCCGACCAGGTCAAAGCTATGGTCGCCGCAGCCAAAGAGCGCTTCGGCGGCATCGATATTTTGATCAACAGCGCCTCGCTCTGGCGGGCCACGCCGTTTCCTATGGATAGTTTTGAAGACTGGCACTTGGTGACCCGAATTTTGATCGACGGCTCATTCTACTGCGCCAATGCGGTCGCCCCGCTGATGTTGGCTCAAGGCGCCGGGGCGATTGTCAATATCATCGATCTGTCAGCCTGGGAGCCGTGGCCCAACTTTATGGCCCACAGCGTGGGCAAGGCGGCACTGCTGGCGCTCGGCCGGCAACTGGCCCTGGAATTGGCCCCGGCGGTTCGAGTCAACGCCGTGGCTCCTGGCCCCGTTCTGCCGCCACCTGATTATAGTAAGGAGGTGATTGCCCAAACCGCCCATCGTACCTTGTTAGATCGCTGGGGTACGGCCGAAGATGTAGCCGAGGCGGTCCTCTACTTTGTCAAAGCCGATTATGTCACCGGTGAGGTCATCGCGGTCGATGGCGGGGAACGATTCGGACATCGCAAACTTGAAGAAGGCTAAGCTCCTGCTTTGGGTTCGTAGTAGCGGCTTCAGCCGCACCCCGGACCGCTAAAGCGGTTGCTACGAACATTTTCAAACTCTTTGAAAAATTCAAAAGGAAATGATTGTCAATGAACACCAAACTATTTCAAAAAGATTTCATCACCACCCAAGATTGGACTGTGGAAGATCTCAACACGATGCTGGACATCGCTTTTCGCTTGAAAGGCGAGTTCGGGATGGGCGTGCCGCACGACCATATCCTGCGGGCGAAAACCCTCTATATGCTCTTTTTCGAGGAGAGCACCCGCACTCGCAACTCGTTCGAGACCGGGATAACCCAACTCGGGGGCCATGGTGTTTTTCTAACGCCCAAAGCGACCCAAATTGGGCACGGTGAAAATGCCAAGGACACGGGCATTGTGCTCAGCAGTTACGGTCACGGCATTGCCATCCGCGACTGCCGGACCGGCATCGGCCAGAAATACTTGTACGAAATGGCTCAGCACGCCGATGCTCCGATCTTTAGCATGCAGGACGATGTTGATCACCCTTGCCAGGCGATGGCCGACCTGATGACCCTGATGGAGCTTTTCGGTCGCGATCTGCGCGGACGCAAATTTGTCATCTCCTGGACCTTCGCCCCTAAGTATGTCCGCCCGCTCAGCGTGCCGCAGTCGCTGGTCTGGTTGATGCCGCGCTTCGGTATGGACGTAACCCTGGCCTACCCCGAAGGCTACCACTTGATGCCCGAGGTGATGGCCGCGGCTCGCCAGAATGCCGAAGAGGCCGGCGTGACCCTGACCGAGACCCATAATATGGAAGAAGCATTCGAGAATGCCGACTTTCTCTACCCCAAATCCTGGGGACCAATTATGGTCACCGAAGACGAAGCCGAAGTCGAAGCGATGGCGGCCAAGAATGAGAGCTGGCGAGTGACCCAGGCCAAAATGGATCTAGCCAAGAAGCACGCGGTTTACATGCACTGCATGCCGGTCGACCGCGGCCATGAAGTGGATGACGAGGTTATCGACGGGCCGCAGTCGGTCATCTACAAGCAAGCCGAAAACCGGCTGCACATTCAGAAGGCCCTGATGGCACTGACGATGGGCGGGAGAGCGTAAAAAACTGGAGTGCGGATTAAGTTCCGCACTCCAGATCAGGTGAAACATAAATGAGTCTTAGTCAAAATCCACAAAAACCCACGGTCGCGGTTCTGATTGGTCGGCGTCATTACCAGCGTATGTTAAGCCCGGCGGCCTGGGAGGCGCTGCACCGCTTTGCCCACGTCATCGAGCATCCCGGCGACGAACCGGCGACCAAGTCCGATTTGCTGACCCTTCTGCCGGAAGCCGAGGCTTGCCTGACCAGTTGGGATGTAGCCCGGCTTGATAGCGAGGTCATGGCCGCCGCGCCCAAGCTAAAAGCAATGGCCCATATGGGCAGCAGCGTCAGCCGCTTCGTCAGCGAGGCGGTTTGGACGCGGCCGGTCCACGTCACCACCGCTGCCCCGGCTCTGGCCGAAGACGTGGCCATCACCACCCTGGGGCTGATGATCGTCGGCATGAAACGAATTTGGCCGCTAGGCCAACACGTCCACCAGGGTGGTTGGCGGGAGAGTCCGGCTTGGCCTTCGCGCGAGCTCCGGCACAAGGTCGTCGGTCTGGTCGGCGCGAGCCACGTGGGCCGGCACCTGATCCGGCTGCTGAAACCCTTTGAGGTCCAGATTCTGTTGGTTGATCCGTATGTCAGCGCCGAGCAAGCCGCCGCGTTAGGCGTCGACAGCGTCCCCCTCGAGGAGATGCTGCCCCGGGCCGACATTGTCACCCTGCACGCTCCCGCCAAGCCGGAGACCCATCACCTGCTCGATGCCGGGCGCCTGGCCCTGATGAAAGACGAGGCTCTGCTGATCAACACCGCCCGCGGCACCTTAATCGATGAAGCGGCGCTGATCGCCGAATTGAGTCGGGGTCGCTTCTTTGCATTCCTGGATGTGACCGAGCCTGAACCACCGGCGATCGACAGTCCGCTACGCCGCCTGGATAATGTCGTAATTGTGCCCCATCTGGCCGGCTGTATCGAGGATTGCAGCCATCTGGGCGAGATGGCGGTCGAAGAACTGCGTCGCTTCTTTGCCGGGGAGCCGCCCCTCTATCAAGTTAAACCCGACATGATGGGGCGGATTGCTTGATAAATAACTATGATGAACAGGCAAACATCGGTCCGACCCGGCGGGCTGCGGGTGATCAGCGCTAGGCCTAATCCCAATGGCGCGGCCGAGGCGCAGTTGTTTTTGTTTGAGGGAGACGCTACTTCTGAACCGATCCGTGATTTAGTCGTTGCGCCCGAGGTGGCCCTCCCGACCCGGCGGCCAGACCTGAGCGCTCAGCACCCCTTTCGCTTGAAGGTTCTGCACCTCAATGATCTACACGGCCATCTCACCCGCTTTACGCCCTATGGCGACCGGCCGGTCTTCTCAAAAATCGTCTGGCGGCTGCGCCAGCTTCGCGCTGAACGCGAGAGCGACCCGGACAGCGCGGTGGTCTTGCTCTCTGCCGGCGATGATTTAGTCGGCTCTGTCTTCGACGAGCTAGTGGGGGACGATCCGGCGACCTATCTAACCCACGCCGGGTACCGGCTCTATTCAGCAGCGGGCCTCGACCTGGTGGCTTTGGGCAATCACGATTTGGATCTGGGCACAGCCCTGCTGGCCCAGGCGATCCGGCGAGACGCCCATTTTCCGGTACTCGCCGCCAATCTTGTTGGCTCTCACTGGCTGGACGGTCTTTACTACCCGGCGGCCTTGTTGGTTACCAAGGGCGTTCGCCTGGGCTTTATCGGTCTAATGACGCCCGCCGGTGTCCGAGCCAATGCCGACAGCGGCTTGCATATCACCAACCCGGTGCAAGCCGCCCATAACCTACTGCCGGTCATCCGCCCTTTGTGCGATGTGTTGATCATCGTCAGCCATCTCGGCTATAGTTTGGACAGCGCCGCTGCCGCCGTTCGCGAGGCCGGCGATGTTGAACTGGCCCGCAGTTTGCCCTACGGTTCGGTTCACCTGATCGTGGGCGGGCACACTCACCTGACTCTCAACGAGCAGGGCTTGAGTCCTTACAATATCATCAATGGGATCGCCCTTGTCCAGGCCGGCACCCTCGGTCGCTATCTCGGCGAAGTCGACATCACCCTGCGGCACCAGGCCACCGTGACCAATGTGCGCCTCACTCCAACGGCCGACCTGCCGATCGATGAAGATTTTGAAGCGCACGAGGTCCAGCCCTTAGTGGAGTTGGCCCGGCCCCTCTTTGCCCGGTCGCTAGGGGTCGTCAATAACCATCCAGACCTCAGTACGGAGGTTGTGCGCAACAGCTTTGCCGCCGGCGAGTCTGCCATGGCCAACTTCATCACCGATGCCCTGGTCACCCGCTGCCGGGCCAACGGCTATAACGCCGATTTGGCCGTTATCGATGCGCCTGACGTGCGCTGCGGGATACCCATCGGTGGGGAATTGACGTTCGGTGATTGGTTTAACCTGATGCCGTTTGCCGATACAATTCGACTGTGGTGGTTAAGCGGCCATCAACTCAAGGCTCTGCTGAACGACAACGCCCAACGCGCCGACCGGCTGACCGAACCGCACACCGAGCGGGGTTTCTTGCACTTTAGTTCTCAAGTTCGTTATACTATCGAGCTAGGCACCCAGTCCAATCAAGCTCGGGCTGTGGCGCCGACCATCGACAGCATTCCTCTTGATCAGCAGTTGGAGCGCACCTTTCTGGTGGCGTGTAGTAGCTTTGTCCGCCAGGCGGCCCTACCTTGGGAAAACTATGTCGCTCGGGCCGCCGCCCATCTGAAATTGGTTAATCATGCCGCCTGGCCTCGTCTAGATACAAATTTGTTTCTACGCAATGAATTAGTAACTTACATCCGAGAAAATGGGGGTGTAACCGAAGAGGGAGGCGCCAAACGCGATGGGCGTGTCTCGATTCGGGATCACCGAGGAGATTAAACGTGACCCTACTTCGTCGTTTCAATCGTATCTTCCGGCCCGATGGCCGCGCCTTGATCGTGGCCTTTGATCACGGCATGATCGACGGCCCGGCCAAAGGCATGGAGCAGCCCGCCGCAACCCTGCGCCAGATCGTGACCGGCGGCGCCGATGCCATTTTGACCACTTACGGCATAGCCAGCCGCTTTGCGCGCGAGATCGCCCCCCTGGGCCTGATTTTGCGCCTCGATGGTGGCGGCACCAAACTCGGCGCGATGGATGGGCCTGGGGCTCAGTTTTACTCGATCGAGGCCGCTTTGCGCCTCGGCGCCGATGCCGTAGCCGTCTCCGCCTTTCCCGGCTCGCCCAAGGAGGAGGCCACGCTCGAGACTCTAGCCCGCGTGATCGATCAGGCCCACGCCTGGGGTCTGCCGGTTATGGGCGAGCTGGTGCCCGGCGGCTTTGACAGCGGTCCGGAATTTCGCACCGCCGAAAGTATCGCCGTCGCCGCCCGGGTAGCGGCCGAACTGGGCGCCGATTGGGTTAAGATCCCCTATGCCGCCGACTTCGAGCAGGTCACCGCCGGCTGCTACGTCCCGGCCGTGATTCTGGGCGGGGCCAAAAAAGGCAGCGAGGCCACCATGCTGGAAACGATTCAAGCGGCCCTGACCGCCGGCGCGCAGGGCGTAGCGATTGGCCGCAACATCTTTCAGGCCGATCATCCGGCCGCGATGACGGCGGCGGTCGCGGCAATGCTGCACCGGCAGGCTTCCGTTGAGGAAGCATTGGAGCTTTTAAATAAGGAGATTGGTGATTAGGAGATTGGAGATAAGGAGATTGGAGATAAGGAAAATAAGGAAATTGGAGATTGAGGGATCACATAGGTGACCACCTCTCCAGCCGCCTGACCTGATGCACTCCACAAACTCCACGATCCCTAAAAACTCTACAAACTCATCCAACTCACCGAACTCAGCCTACTTTTTTAAGGAGAAACTATGCCAATACTAAAAACTTACCACCGTCCCACCAGCGTCGACGAAGCGCTCAGCCTGCTGGCTCGCAGCGGCGTGAGCAGCGCCGTCATTGCCGGGGGGACCTATGCGAATGCCCATCTCGATGAATCGATTGACGAAGTGATCGACCTGCAAGCGGTCGGGTTGGATGAGCTAACCGTGGCCGGCAACCGGCTGAGCCTGGGCGCGATGGTCCGCCTCCACACCCTGGTGGACGACGAGCGGGTGCCCCCGCTGCTGCGGGAGCTGGCCCACCGCGAAGGTCCGAACACCTTCCGCCACCAGGCCACCGTCGGCGGCATCGTCGTCGGCGCCGAGGCCGAGAGCGAGCTCTTGGCTGGCCTGCTGGTCCACGAGACCGAGGTCACGGTTCAGAGCGCGGCCGGAGCCAAATCACTACCTCTGGCCGATTTTCTGGCCGATGTGCCGGCGGCGCTCCAGGGCGGGCTGGTCACCGCCGTGTCGGTGGCGATGACCGGCCTCGGGGCCAGCGCGCGGGTGGCCCGCACCCCGGCCGATCGGCCGATTGTGGCCGCCGTCGCTCGCCTGGATGCGGCCGGCCAGCCCCACCTGGCCTTGTGCGGTGTGGCCACCACGCCCATCTTGGTCACGCCTGACCCGGACCAGTTAGCCCCCACTCTCACCCCACCCGCCGATTTTCGCGGCTCCAGCGACTATCGCCGCCAGATGGCCGTGACGCTGAGTCGCCGGGTGTTGGGGGAGTTGAGTTAGACTTGGGTCGGCGTTGGTTTGAGGTATAATTCTTTCTATTCGGCCAGATAGAAAATTCCAGTTTTCTGACAAAATCAGGCTGATAACAATTAATAGAGGCGACCGTTGAAAACGACCCACTACTTTGAGACCAGTGTGATGATACGCCGCCCCTATTTGAAACCAGAATGGCTTGAATTTGTTCTCAGCAATTCCATTCGCACCGAAATCCAAGCCAACGGCCGTATCCGTTGGTGGGCGTTTGTGCCAGAACTCGGCAAGTATGTGAGAGTGGTAACCGAGGCAGATGGAGAAACCGTCCATAATGCTTTTCCAGACCGGGGGTTTAAGCCTTAACAAGGAGAAAAAAGCGATGGTATTTCAATACTACCCAGAAACAGACATGCTCTACATCGAGTTAGTGCACGGCATAAGCGCCGAGTCCCAAGAGGTCGCCCCTGGTATCGTGCTCGACTTCGATGAAAACAATCAAGTGCTTGGCATCGAAATCGAAGATGCCAGCAAAGTGGTCAATTTGTCGAGTTTAGAGGTCTCGGCTTTACCGCTGACCAGCTTAATCTTTAACAAAACCACGCCCGTGACCGCGTAGACGACCGGCAGCTATTAATAACCAACTGAGAGGAACCGTACTGTATGCAAATCAACCTAACCATTAACGGTGAAAACAAAGCCTTTGAGGCCCGGCCCGGCGAGACGCTGCTGCGCCTGCTGCGGCGAGAGGGCTACTTCAGCGTCCGCTTTGGCAGCGATAGCGGCGAGACCGGCGCGGCGGCCGTTTTACTCGACGGAAAGCTGGTCAGCAGCGATATTTTGCTGGCGGCCCAGGCTGATGGTCACACCATCGAGACCGTCGAAGGACTATCGCGGGGGTTATCGCTCCACCCCATCCAGGAGGCCTTTGTCCGGACCGGGGCAATTCAGTCCGGCTACTCGACCCCGGCCATGATCCTGGCGGCCAAAGCCCTGCTTGATAAAAATCTCAACCCCACTGAGGCCGAGGTGCGGGACGCTCTCTCCGGCGTGCTCTGCCGCGAGACCGGCTACGTCAAGCCGGTGCAGGCTGTCCTGGAAGCGGCGGCTGTCATGCGCGGCGAGGAGCCGACCACGATCGAACCGAATGTGCTGACGCCGATCACCTTGCCCGGCCAGGACTTTGGCGATCTGTTACCCCCTTCCTCTCTTCCCATTGACGAGGCAGGAGAGGGCCAGGATGACCTTACCCCGGAACTGCCGGAGGGCGGGGTTCAAACCAAGCGGATTATCTTGCCCAAGTTCATCGTCGCCCCGGAAGCGCCGGAGATGCAGGTCGTGGGCAAATCCGAGCCGAAGGTGGATGCGCTGAAGTTGGTCAAGGGCAACCCGGCCTTTGTGGACGACATCGAGCTGCGGGGCATGCTCTACGCCAAGCTCTTGACCAGCCCCCACGCCCACGCCCGCATCCTGGACATCGACGATAGCGAGGCCCGCCGGCTGCCGGGCGTCCACGCCGTGCTGCATTACAAAAATGTCAAGCGCGTGCGCTACGCCTCCGGCGGCCAATCTTACCCCAACCCGCCTCCCTACGATCAGGTTAGCTTTGACAACAAGGTCCGCCACGTCGGCGACCGGGTGGCGGCCGTCGCCGCCGAGTCGATTGAGATTGCCGAGCAGGCCCTGAAGTTGATCAAGGTCGAGTATGAAATTTTGCCGGCCATCTTCGATGAGAACGAGGCTCTTAAAGAAGGCGCGCCGGTCATCCACGACGAGCCAGATATGGAGGGCGCTTACGACGCCAGCCGCAACATCAGCCACTTCATCGAGGCTCAGGTGGGCAATGTCGAGGCCGGTTTTGCCCAGGCCGACTACATCTTTGAGCAGAGCTACCAGGTTCACCAGGTACAGCAATGCCCCATCGAGCCGCACGTCGCCATCAGCTATTTTGACCCGGATGAGCGGCTGGTGATCCGCACCTCGACTCAGGTGCCGTTCCACGTGCGGCGGATGGTCGCCCCGCTGCTTGGCCTGCCGGTCAAACGCATCCGGGTGATCAAGCCCCGGATTGGCGGTGGCTTTGGAGTCAAGCAGGAGATGTTGATTGAGGACATCGTCGGCCATTTGACCATCGCCACGGGCAAGCCGGTGCGCCTGGAATTGACCCGGGCCGAAGAGTTTATATCGAGCCGCACCCGTCACCCTCAAACCATCACCTACAAAACCGGGGTCAGCAAGGACGGCACCCTCGTCTCGCAACAGATGAGCGTCATCGGCAACACCGGCCCCTACGCTACCCACGGGTTGACCGTCCAGACCGTGACCGGCATGCGCGGGCTGAGTACCTATAACTGTCCCAACAAACGCTTTGAGTGCTACGTGGCTTACACCAACATTCCCGTGCCGGGCGCTTATCGCGGTTACGGTGCTCCCCAGGCCCTCTTTGCTCTGGAAATCCATATGGAAGAGATCGCCGAGGCCTTAGGCCTGGACGTCATCGAGTTTAAGCAAAAGAACTGGGTCAAGGTGGGTGATCCCTTGGACATCGCCCCGCAACTGGGTGAGGGTGAAGCCGACATCGCCTCTATGCCGGTTGTGCGGACCAGCGGCCTGAGCGAGTGCATTGCCCAGGGCATGCAGGCCATCGGCTGGCAGCGGCGCAGTGACCCTAACTGGAAGCTGGTGCCGGGCAAACCGCACTTGCGACGAGGCCTTGGCATGGCGGTCTGTATGCACGGCTCGGCCATTCCCGGCCTGGATATGGGCGGGGCCAGCATTAAAATCAACGACGACGGCTCCTTCAATGTTTTGGTCGGCGCCACCGATTTAGGCACCGGCTCCGATACCGTTTTGTCGCAGATTGCGGCCGAGGTCTTGGGCGTGCCCCTGGAAGACATCATCATCTACTCCAGCGATACCGATATGACTCCGTTCGATACCGGCGCTTACGCCTCCAGCACCACCTACATTTCGGGGATGGCGGTCAAGCGCGCGGCGGAGCAAGTGCGGGAGCAGATCAAGGAGCGGGCCGGGCTGATGCTAGACCTGGACGATTGGAGCGGCGTCACTCTGCGCGACCGGCGGGCTTACGCCCCGGACGGCCGGTTTGTCGGCCTGGATGCGATCGCCCTCCACTCCTTGCACCAGGATCAGCAGCGTCAAATCATGGCCACCGCTTCCTACGTCTCGCCGGAGTCGCCCCCGCCCTTTGCTGGCCAGTTCGCCGAGGTCGAGGTCGATATTGAAACCGGCCAGGTCACGGTCAAGAAGCTGGTCATGGCCGTCGATTGTGGGGTGGCGATCAATCCGATTACCGCCAGCGGGCAGGTCGAAGGCGGCATGACCCAGGCTTTGGGCTACGGTCACTGCGAGGAGATGGCTTACGATGCCGACGGACGCATGGTCAATCCGGTCATTGGCCCCTATAAGATCTACCGGGCCGACGAGATGCCAGAGCTAGAAGTCATTCTGGTTCAAACCGTCGAACCGAGTGGCCCGTTCGGAGCTAAAGCCGTGGCCGAAATTCCCAAGGATGGCGTCGCCCCGGCCCTGGCCAATGCGGTCTATAATGCGACCGGCGCGCGGATCCGCTCGATTCCGCTGACGCCGGAACGGGTGTTCAAGGCCTTGTAGCCTTATTGCTGGGGTTGAAACCATGACGTTTGACTTAGTCATAAAAAATGGAACCATTGTCACCGCCGAGACGACCTATCAGGCCGACCTCGGCCTCACCGGCGAGGCGATTGCGGCGATTGGCCGGAGCTTGTCCGGTGCGAGGGAAATCGACGCGACCGGCAAGTGGGTGACGCCTGGCGCAATTGACATCCACGTCCATATGCAAATGCCGTTAGGCGGAGGCGTCGTCTCCGCCGATGACTTCTTCAGCGGCACGCGGGCGGCAGCCTTTGGCGGGACGACGACGATCATCGACTTTGTCGAGCCCGAGCCACGGCAGCCGCTGCTCGAGGCTCTGGCGGCCCGCCAGGCCGAAGCGGACGGGCGGGTGACGATCGACTATGGCCTGCATATGACTCTCGCGCCGCCCGATATCGACAAGCTGGACCAGCTTCCCGACGTGGTGGCCGCCGGCTGCCCCACCTTTAAGCTCTACATGGCCTACGGCTTTCGCCTGACGGACGGCGAGATCCTCCAAGCTCTGACCGCGGTGAGAGACGTGGCCGGCCTGCCCGTCATCCACGCCGAGAACTGGGACGTCATCTGCACCTTGATCCGGCAGAACCTGACCGCCGGGCGGACCGGCCCGCCCTGGCATCCGCGCAGCCGGCCGGAGGCGCTCGAAGCCGAGGCCGCCGGCCGGGCCATCGACCTCGCGGCCTTTGTGGGTGTGCCGCTGCACATTTTTCACGTCGGCTGCCAGGCCGTCGTCGAGCGCATCGTCGCGGCCCGGGCCCGGGGCCTGCCCATCACCGGCGAAACCTGCCCGCAGTATCTGCTGCTGGACGACTCGGTCTATGACCGGCCCGGCGTCGAAGGGGCGCTGCCGGTCTGCGCCCCGCCCATCCGGCCTCAAGGCGAACAAGAAAAGATGTGGCAAGCCCTGGCCAACGATCATCTGCAGATCGTCACCACCGACCATTGTCCTTTTGTCAAGGCCGATAAAAGCCGGGGGATCGAGGCCAACGACTTCAGCCAGATTCCCGGCGGCGTACCCTCGATCGAGAGCCGCTTCTCGCTGCTTTACAGCTACGGGGTACGGCCCGGCCGCTTCTCGGCGAATCGCTGGGTCGAGCTCTGCTGCACCCGGCCGGCCCGCATGTTTGGCTTAAAGCGCAAGGGTCAGATCGCCGTGGGCTACGACGCCGATCTGGTGATCTTTGATCCGGAAAAGAAGGTCAGCCTCTCCACCGAGACCCTGCACGAGCAGGTCGACTGGACGCCTTACGCTGGCCTGGAGGTGACCGGCTGGCCGGTCGCCACGCTGAGCCGGGGGCAGGTGCTGGTGGACCATGGGCAGTTTTTCGGGGAGGCAGGGCAGGGTAAGTTTGTGGAGCGAAGGCTAAGCTAAAAGTAATCATCAACTTGGCGTGCGGATTTCAATCCGCACGCCAACAGAAACAAATTGGAGTTTATTTTGAAAATACATGATCTCCGTTCATTTATTCAAGTCTTGGAAGCAGCCGGCCAACTCGTCCGTATCACCAAGCCGGTTAGCCTCAATCACGAGCTGGCCGATGTGGCCTCAACCTCGGTGCGTACCGGCGGCGGGGCCACGCTGTTTGAGACCATCAAAGAGGGCTGCCAGTGGCCGATTTTTGCCGGCGGTGTGGCCAACCAGAAACGGGCGGCCTTGGCTCTAGGCTGTCAGGAGGCTGAAGTAACCGAGGTCATGGGCCGCGTCCTGGAGCCGAGTCACGGCCTCCCGCCGGTGCGCGTCGAGACCGCCGCCTGGCAGGCCAATGTCCAAACCGGCGATAGCCTCGACGTCCGCGAGCTGCCGATTCCGACTCACTCGCGCGGCGACGGCGGCGCCTTCATCACCGGCGGGGTGATCGTCAGCCGGGACCCGCTGTCGGGCCGGGGCAATCTCTCCTACAACCGCATGCTGCGGACCGGACCGCGCAACTTCGGCTTCAACGTCAACGAGTGGCGGCATGTGCGCACCTTTATGGAAAGCCGGCCCGACCCGACCGCCCCCTTCCCGATTGCGGTGGCGATTGGGCTCGATCCGGCGATTATGATCGCGGCCGGCGTCCGCACCGAGGTGGATGAGTTGACCATTGCCGGAGCGATCCGGGGCGAGGGCGTGCCGGTCTGCCGCGGGGTGACCGTCGACGTCGATATCCCGGCCGAGGCCGAGATCGTCATTGAAGGCTTGGTTCATCCCAACAAAAAAGGCGGCGAAGGTCCGCTGGCGGAATTCCACGGCTACCACGGCGAAGTCTGGCAGAGCCCTACATTCGAGGTGACGGCCGTCTGCCACCGTGACAACCCGATCTTCCAGACGATCATCCCCGGCTGGTACGAGCACGTCTACATCGGCAACGTCTTGCCCCGCGAGCCGCTGCTGCAAAAGTTTGTGCGCCATCTCAACAAAACGGCGGTCGTCCATATCCCGCCTTACGCCAACGGCTTTTCGGCTATTGTCCAGATTGAGCGGGATAATCCCGGCCAGCCCAAGAATATAGCGATGGCGGCCATGACCGCTCACATCAACATCAAGCAGGTCATCGTCGTGGACCAGGATATCAACATCTACGATCCGGCCGAGGTGGTCTGGGCCTTAACCAACCGGGTCGACTGGGGCAAAGATATTTTTATTGTCCCCTCCTCCCAGGGCCACGAGATGGACCCCACCGCCGACCAGCGCGGCGTCCACACCAAAATCGGGATCGATGCCACCTATAAGCGCGAGCGGCGCGAGTACGGCGAGCGAGTCACTTATCCGATGGTAGATTTAAGCCGGTATCTAAGCAAGGAGTAGGAGCAGGGAGTAGGGAGTAGGGAAGCAGGGAGTAAGCATCCACTTTCTCCTACTGCCTACTCCTTACTTCTTACTCCCTAATAAAACAACTTATGATCATCACTATGCCCAAACTGGGCCTAACCATGACCGAAGCCACCCTGACCAAGTGGCTCAAACCCGCCGGCTCCCCGGTCAAGCCGGGTGAGGCGATCTTTGAGTTTGAGAGTGACAAGTCCGTGCTGGAGTTCGAGTCCCCTGCCGCCGGCATTCTAACCCAACACCTCATCCAACCCGGCCAAACCGTCCCCTGCGGCACTCCCGTCGCCCACCTGGAGACAATGAACAATGAACAATTAGCAATTAACAATGAACAATTAGCAATTAACAACGAGCCCAGTTCCCCCTCCCCAACCCTCCAACCCTCCAATCCTCCAACCCTCCATCCCTCCATCCCTCCATCCCTCCATCCCTCCATCCCTCCCCCTTCCACCCTTCCAGCCTTCCAGCCTTCCATCCCCCCCGCCACCCCCGCCGCCAAACGTCGCGCTCGCGAGCTTGGCCTCGATTTATCCCAAGTTACCGGCCGAGGTCCGGCGGGGCGAATCCAGTGGATCGATGTGGAGGAGGCGGGCCGTCAAGAGCAGGCCCAGATCTCGACCGTGCATGCCACCCCGGTGGCCAAAAGAGCGGCCGCCGATCTGGCCGTGGATTTGTCCCAACTCAGCGGCAGTGGCTCCGGCGGACGGGTGGTCAAAGCTGATGTCTTGCAAGCGGCCGCGCCAATCGTGCCGACGCCTGCAGAATTACCAACCGGCCTCACCACCCAGCCGCTGACCGGCCTGCGCCGGGTCATCGCTCAGCGCATGAGCCAGAGCGCCTTCACCGCGCCCCACGTCACCCTCTTCACCGAAGCCGACGCCACCGACCTGGTCACCGCCCGGGCCCAACTGAACGCTGAGCTGGCCGCCGCCTCGATCAAGATCTCCTACAACGCCCTCTTCGTAGCCATCGTTGCCCGTTTGCTGGCCGAGCAACCCTATCTCAACGCCTGCCTGGTCGATGACACGATCCACCTCTACCAGGAGATCAACCTCGCCCTGGCCGTCGACACCGAACGCGGCCTGATCGCGCCGGTCATTCGCCGGGCGGATCAACTCAACCTGGTCGAAATTCAGCAGCAAGCCGAGGCCCTGATCGAGCGGGCTTTAAGCGGCCAGATCACCCCGGACGACACGACCGGCGGCACCTTCACCCTGACCAATTTGGGCAGCTTTGAAATCGATGGCTTTACCCCGATCATCAACCAACCCCAGGCAGCCATTCTCGGCCTCGGCCGGATTGTGGCCAAGCCGGTCGTCTTCCAAAACGAGATCAAGGTGCGGCAGATGCTGGCCTTGAGCCTCAGCTTCGATCACCGCCTGATCGATGGCGGGCCGGCGGCGCGATTTTTGCAGCGGGTCAAACAGTTGGTTGAGCGGCCCTTCGTGCTTATGCTGCCAATCAAACTATGACTACCTTGCTGATCATCAACGGCAGCGTGCTGACGATGGACGCCGCCCAGACGGTTTACACACCCGGCTGGGTCTGGCTCGAGGACGACCGCATCGGCGCGGTTGGGCCGGGGGAGCCGCCGCCTGAGCTGGTGACTCAAGCTGACCGCACCCTTGACGCCATGCAGTTGGCCGTCCTGCCGGGGCTGATCAACGGCCACACGCATCTCTCGCAGTCCTTTATGCGCGGCCTGGGCGATGATAAACCTTTGCTCGACTGGCTGAAGCAAATTATGTGGCCCTTGCAAGCCGCGATGACGCCGGAGGATGTGCGCCTGGCCAGCCTGCTGGGTCTGGTCGAGAATCTGCGCTGCGGCGTCACCGGCCTGGTGCAGCACCACAAGATCACCCCCTCGCCGGCCCACGTCGAGGCCACCCTCGAGGCCGCTCAAACCGTGGGGTTGCGCCTGCAGTTGGCCCGAGGCTGGGTCGATCTGGGCCAGGGCAGCGAACCGCCGGAGACGATTATCGCTGAAATGGCCGGCCTGCGCGAACGGTGGCACGGCGCGGCGGAAGGCCGCTTGACGGTCGCCTTTGGGCCGATGGTGCCCTGGCGCTGCTCGGATGAGATGATGCGCCGCACGGTGGCTCTGGCCCGTGACTGGGGGCTGGCCACTCATCTGCACGTGGCCGAAGCCAAGGACGAGATCGAGCTGATGCAGCAACGCAACGGCCTGCGCCACATCGAGTGGCTCGAGTCGTTGGGGCTGCTCGGCCCCGATCTTCAACTGGTGCACTGCGTCCACGTCACCGAGCCCGAACTCGATCTGATTGCGGCCAGGGGGGCGACGATCATTCACTGCCCGGTCAGTAATATGTACCTGGCCTCCGGCGCGGCTCCGGTCCGGGCCATGCTGGCCCGCGGCATCCCGGTCGCCCTGGGCACCGATGGCTCGGCCTCCCATAATTCGCAGGATCTGCTCGAGACAATGAAGATCGCCGCGTTGCTGGCCAAAGTCAGCAGCGGTGATGCGACTGCGGTCCTGCCTACCGATGTTTTGCGGATGGTGACGACCAACGGGGCCCGGCTCTTAGGCCAGCCGGATCTCGGCCAACTCAAGCCGGGGGCCAAAGCCGACCTGACCCTGGTCAACCTGAATACCGCCCGCTCGCAGCCCGTCCATCAGCCCGCCAGTGCCTTGGTTTACAACGCCACCGGCCCCGATGTCCATACCGTCATTGTCGCCGGCCAGGTGCTGTTGGACGCCGGCCGGGTAACAGTCGTTGACGAAGAAGCCCTGTTCGCTGAGTGCCGGACCGCGGCCAAAAAACTTCTGGCCCGCGCCGGCGTAGCATAATGTTAGGAGGTGACGGTGGAAATTGAAGGCAAAGTAGCCTTGGTTACCGGCGCGGCTCAGCGCGTTGGCCGAGTGATCGCCCTGGCCCTAGCCGAGCGAGGCGCCAACGTAGCCTTTACCTATTTGAGCGACGACGAACCCTGGCCGGCCACTCTGGCTGAGATCGAAGCCCGTGGGGTGGTCGGCCTGGCCCTGCCGCTCGACGTGCGCCAGATCGAGCAACCCCGGGCCTGCGTAGAGCGGGTAGTTGACCAACTCGGCCGGATCGATATATTAGTCAATAACGCTTCCGTCTGGCTGTCGGCGCCCTTTCTCGAGGTCAGCCCCGAACAGTGGCAGACCGCCCTGACCGTGAATTTGACCGGCCCGTTTCTCTGTGCTCAAGCCGCCGCGCCGCATATGCTCCAACAGCAGGCCGGCGTCATTATCAACCTGACCGATCTGTCGGCCTTTCAGACCTGGCCGGGCTACGCGCCGCACTCGGCCAGCAAAGCCGGTTTGGTCGCCTTAACCCGGGTCATGGCCGCCGAGCTGGCCCCCCATGTCCGGGTCAACGCCATCGCGCCCGGCACGGTCCTGCTGTCGGATAACGCTTCGGCGGCCAAAGTCCAGTGGGCCGAGCAGAACTCTCTGCTTAAACGAGTCGGCCGGCCGGAAGACGTGGCCAAAACGGTTATTTTTTTGATTGAAATGGAATTCGCCACCGGCGCCGTCTACTTTATGGACGGCGGTCGGGCTTTGGTATAACGGGGAGGTTATTTATGTCTGCAAAGTTAATTTTAGGGGATTGGCTCATCACCACCCCCACCGAGCCGCCCAAAGCGGGCTGGGGCGTCCGGGTGGTGGACAGGACGATTACGGCAATCGGCCCGCAGGCCGAGCTGCGCCAGGCTTATCCGGACGACGAGATTCACGACGCGGCCGGCTACGTCATCGCCCCCGGCTTTGTCAATGCCCACACCCATCTGTACGGCACCCTGGCCCACGGCATCCCGCTCGATAAAGCGCCGTCCGACTTTTGGGCTTTTCTGGCCGATTTCTGGTGGCCGCTGGTCGAGGATGCCCTGGACCACGAGATGGTCTGCGCCGCTACCGATTGGGTCTGCGCCGAGATGCTGCGCGGCGGCACCACCAGCTTCTACGACTGTTTAGAGGCGCCTTTTGCCATCCCCGATGCGCTGTTGGCCCAGAAAGAAGTCGTCGAGCGGCGGGGCATGCGCGGTATTCTCTCCTTTGAGGCCACCGAGCGAGTCAGCCGGGAGAATGGCCAGCTTGGTCTGCGCGAGAACGCCAGTTTTGTCGATCTCTGCCAAAAGGAGGGCGGCCTGGTCCAGGGCTTGCTCTGCTTCCACACCACCTTCACCTGCTCGGCTGAGTTTATCAAACAGGCTTTCGCCCTCGCCGCCGAGCGCAAGGTCCTGACCCATATGCACTGCAACGAGGGCGTCCACGAGCCGAACTATGCCCTGGAGCACTTCGGTATGCGCACCTTGGAGTACTACGACCAGTTGGGCGTGACCGGGCCGGGCATGCTGGCCTCGCAGTGCGTGCAGCTTTCCGAACGCGAGCGGGCCATCATCGCCGAGCGCGGCCTGAAGGTGACCCATATGCCCCTGAGCAACTGCGAAGTCGGTGGCGGGATCGCCCCGATCCCGGAGCAGATCGCCGCCGGCGTGACCTTGGGCCTCGGCTCGGACGGCTACATCAACGACTTCTTTGAGGTGATGCGCGGCGCCTTTTTAATCCACAAAGCCAGCCACCAGAATCCGCAGGTAATGCCGGCCCACGAAGTCTGGTACCTGGCCACCGAGGGCGGGGCCCGGGCCATTGGCCTGGACAAAGTCGGCCGGCTGGAGCCGGGCTGGGCCGCCGATCTGCAACTGATCGACGCCACGTTGCCCACGCCCGTCGCCGAGCACAACTTGTACGATCAACTGGTCCTGTGGCGCAATCACACCCACGTCCGCGATGTGATGGTCGCCGGGCAGTGGCGGGTGCTGAAGGGCGTGGTCCTCGAGGCTGACTTGGGGGCGATGCGGGCTCGGGTGCAAGCTAACGCCGAACGGATGTGGCAAAAGACCAGATAGAGAGCGCAAATGGACAATCCAAAGAGTTTTTATCATCGAGTCAAAGAGCTAACCGGCGAAAGCCCGGTCGCCGTGGCCACCATCGTCCGGGTGCGGGGCTCGGTGCCGCGAGAAGTGGGAACGAAAATGATCATCCACCCCGAGGGCCGGCATTTCGGCACGGTCGGCGGCGGTTGTGGCGAAGGCGAGATCATTCAGGCCGGGCTGGAGGTGATCCAGACTGGCCGGCCCCAACTGGTTGAAGTGGATTTAACCGAAGATTTGGTCATGGAAAGTTCCGGCGTGTGTGGCGGGATTATGAACGTCTATGTGGAGCGCTGGCCGGCCATCACCGATGCCGACTGACTCGCTCCTCGATCAACTGCTCGAGACCGTTGAGGCCGGCGAGGCGGTGGCTCTCGTCACCGTGGTCAAGGCCAGCGGCGTTTTTAGCGAAAGCTTGGGCCGGCGGGCCTTGATTTGGCTCGACCGGCCCCCCGTGGGCGACCTTGACCTGGATCGCCTCGACCCGCGGGCCTTGGCCGACGCCCGGCAAAGTCTGGCCAACCGCCAAACCGAACTGCTCACCTATCAGCAGGCCGGCAGCCAGGTCGAGCTCTTTATCGAAGTCCAACGGCGGCCTCCGACCCTGCTCATCGTCGGGGCCGGGCACGTGGCCCTGCCGCTGGCTCAATTAGGCAAACTCCTGGAGTTTAACGTGGTCGTGCTTGACGACCGGCCGCGCTATGCCAACCCCGAGCGCTTTCCCATGGCCGACCGGGTCCTGGCCCAACCTTTTCGGAAAACCCTGCGCGAGTGGCCCATTGACTACGATACCTACATTGTCTTGGTGACCCGCGGCCACAGCCACGATGTCGAGTGCTTAATGGAAGTGATCGACTCGCCCGCCCGCTATATCGGCATGATCGGCAGCAAGCGCCGGGTCAAGGGGGTGTTCGAGCTGTTGGAACGCGAGCAGGGCCTCGCCCCGGCCAAGCTGGATCGGGTCTATTCGCCTATCGGCCTGGATATCGGCGCCGAAACCCCGACCGAAATCGCCGTCGCCGTCATGGCGGAAATCATCAACCTTTATCGCCGCGGACGAGCTGTTCCCCTGTCCGACGCGCTCCGCGCTAACCGGCGCCTACCCCTGCATCCGGGCAGAAGCAACGGCTAGCGTCAACGATTGCTAGCCGGTTACGCATAATTCCAGAAATAACGGAGGACGTAGTGCGTAGTGCGTATTACAAATGTCGTTTACGTACTACGCACTACGCCCTCTCGGTTCAGTTGTTTTCCTCTGAGCTTAGTTAGGCATCACCAGCTTCCCACAATGAGTGGAGCACTTGAGGAAAGTCGGTAAAAATACCGCTGACGCCGGCCTCGATGAGACGCTTCATCGTAGACTCTTTGTTGACCGTGTAAACGTTCACCCCAAACCCTTGGACCCGCAGGTAGCGAACCAACTTTGGCGTGACCAGAGCGTGGTGCGGATGAAAGGCCTGCGCTTTTAACCGGCTTAAGAGCCTGGCCGGATCGGCGACCGGGGTATAGACCAGCGCGCCGGTGGTCAGGCCGGTGTTGAGCGCTTTCACCCGCTGCAAATAAGTGTGGTTAAACGAGGAAATAATGACCTGCTCAACCATGTCCAAGGCTTCAATCAGAGCCACCACCTGCTCGACAATCGACGCCGCACCGGGGGTGCCGCTCACATCCTTAAGATCGACATTAACCGGCCAGTGATGGTGCCGGGAAAATTCCAACGCTTCCAGTAGAGTGGGGGCCGGTTCCCCCTGGTAGCGTGCCAAATCCTCAGTCGAGACCTGGTCGGCAGCGATCTGCCCGAACGGATCTTGCTCAACAAACCAGCTCCCAAAATCCAGTTGCCGGAGATCAGCCAAGCTGAATTCATGGACGCGCCAGGGCCGCCGATCGGGAAAAATCTGCCGCGCGTTGGAGGTCCGCTCGAGCGTATCATCGTGGAGCAAAATTGGCACACTGTCGGCGGTCAGAGCCACATCCAACTCCCACATATCGGCCCCCGTTTCCAGACCCTTTTGGGCGGCGGCTAACGTATTCTCCGGGGCTAAACTCCGCGCCCCACGATGCGCAATGTTGAGCATAATTACCCTCGCCTAATCTTAATCTGTTAGCTATTCTGTTTTTCTTTCCCTGTAAACTATGGTAGGATAATGCGTCATTAGCTTTGTTATTTCTACCATAAAGGAGTGAATGAAAATGAGCAAAAAAGCCGAATGCCCGGAATGCGGCGCCGAGGTTAGCTTGCCCGATGATGTTATGGAAGGCGAAATCGTGCAGTGCGCCGAGTGTGGCATGGAGTTAGAAGTTGTTTCGCTCGATCCCCCTGAATTAGATCTCGCCCCGGAGGAAGAGGAAGACTGGGGGGAATAGCGACGCGCTTAACCTGGTTTGCTCTCGAAATAATCTACGATGAAAATCGCCATACTGTTATCCCGGGTCCGGGTGGAAGAAAAGCTGCTTATCGAAGCCTTTGAAAAGCGCCGGCTGGATGTCGATATTATTGATGACCGGGAAGTCATTTTTGATCTGCACCAGAACGGTTGGAAAAAGTATGATGTCGTGTTGGAGCGCTGCGTCAATCACTCACGGGCGTTGTACGCCTTGCGAATTTTGAATGACTGGGGCATTCCAACCGTCAATACCTATCCGGTGGCGCTGATCTGTGGCAATAAACTCGAAACCACGTCCGCCCTGATCCGAGACGGCGTGCCCTCGCCGCGCTGCAAAATCGCTTTTACTCCGGAGTCGGCCCTGGCCGCGATCGAAGAGATGGGCTATCCGGCGGTCCTGAAGCCGGCCGTTGGCTCTTGGGGCCGGCTGCTCTCCAAAGTCAATGATCGCGACGCGGCCGAAACGATTCTGGAACACAAGCAGACTTTGGGCACCTACAACCACTCCATTTTTTACATTCAGGAGTATATCGACAAGCCGGCCCGCGACATTCGCAGCTTTGTGGTCGGTGATGAAACCATTGGGGCCATCTATCGCTACAGCGAGCACTGGATCACCAATACCGCTCGCGGCGCGCGGGCTGAAAATTGTCCGGTCACGCCCATCATCAATGAACTGTCGCTGGCTGCGGCCAAGGCGGTCGGTGGGGGTGTGGTCGCCGTGGACATTTTAGAAACTAAGGATGGCCAATTCTTGGTCAACGAAGTCAACTACACCATGGAATTTCGCAACAGCATTCACACCACCGGCGTCAACATTCCGGATCGGGTGGTGGATTATGTGGTCAAAGTCGCACAGGGAGAGGTTAAGGTAATTTAGAAGATGAGGAGCTAAGGAGGCGAGAGCGGTTTAACTCACCTCCTTAGCTCGCCATCTCTTTATCTCCATCTTGATTATGACAGAAAAACTATCCGTAAGTATTGTTGGCGGCAGCGGTTACGTCGGAGGGGAGTTGCTGCGCCTGCTCTTGTTCCACCCCTACGTCTCTGTTAAGCAGATCACCAGCACTAGCCAAACGGGGAAGTATGTGCATAACGCTCACCCCAACCTGCGCGGGGTGACCGAACTCCAGTTCTCTCACCCCGATACGCTGGAAGCCTGTGACCTGCTCTTCCTGGCTCAGCCGCACGGCTACTCGGCCCAGACCATCGAACACTTTGCCGGCCTGGCCGAGCGCCTGATCGACACTTCGGCCGATTTTCGCCTGCGCGACCCTGAAACTTACCGGCACTGGTACGGCGAGCCGCATCCCGCCCCGGCCTGGCTGGACAAATTTGTCTACGGCCTGCCGGAGCGCTACCGAGCCGAGTTGAGCGTAGCCAAATATGTCAGCGGGGTAGGCTGCAACGCCACCGTGACCAACCTGGCCCTGCTGCCGCTGGCCCAAGCCGGCTTACTCGACGGCGGGCGGGTCATCGCCGATGTCAAGGTCGGCTCCTCGGAGGGGGGCGCCCGGCCCAGCGAAGGCTCGCATCACCCGGAGCGGAGCGGGGCGGTGCGCTCGTTTAAACCGACCGGGCATCGGCACCAGGCCGAGGTCAAACAAATGTTGGGGGAAACCTTCGAGCTGTTTATGTCGATCACGTCGGTCGAGCTGATCCGGGGCGCCCTGGTGACGGCTCACTGCCTGCTCAACGACAAGTTGGCCGACAAAGACCTGTGGAAAATCTATCGCCAGGCGTACAAGGCCGAACCGTTTGTCCGGCTGGTCAAGCAAAAGACCGGCATCTTTCGCTATCCGGAACCCAAGCTACTGGCCGGCACCAACTACTGCGATGTTGGTTTTGAAGTCGAAGAAGATAGCCATCGAGTGGTAATCATCGCCGCCATCGACAATATGATGAAAGGGGCCGCCGGTAGCGCGGTCCAGGCCATGAATGTGATGCTCGGTTGGCCGGAGACGACAGCCCTGGAGTTTCCAGGGTTGCACCCGGTGTAAATACAGGACCCGAGACGCTAGAACAATAACTTACCAGCGCCAGTGGTTCAACACGTACATTTCCCCGTGAAGTGGGACATCAGCCGAGGCAAAATTATTGATGGCTTTAACAATATCGGCATAACTCATGTTCTTGGCCCGGTCTGCCTCCTCGCAAATGGCCAGAATTCCGAAATGGGGCTGGCCTTGCTCGTGGATGGCGGCAAAATCGCCGGCATCTTTTGTAACTAAAATCAGTTGCCGCCGGTAAGCATAATCAAGATGAATCCCGTCATCAGCGCCAGATAGGCCGGCCTCAAACGGAGTAGCAACAAGGTGACCGGCCTCGACTAGCAAACGTTGTAATCTCTTGCTGTAAACACAATCATCCAGATACAGGTTTAGTGGGATCACGCTGAAGATGTTCCTTGCCGGCCAATCGAGTGATTTCTTCTTGGGTTTCTAAGTCTACCAAGGTCTGGTGAGTGTGATAATACGCTCGAGCTTCGCGAATCTGTTCGACCGGTAAATCCAAATCTTCTGCGGCCTCTTCATCGTCAAGGTTATTCGCCTGCATGGTTGACATCAACTGTCCCACGGTCATATTACGGCCTTTGAGGAAAAGCTGTTTTTTCCAGGGGTGTGGGCGTGAGGTAAGGTACTGGTAATTTTGAAAGGTAAGTGGCTGTAAGGCCGGTAAATTCACCTCTGTGTAGCGAGCAATTGTCTTGAGTTGTTCACGGTCAACGCTGATAACCCGGTGCCCGGCCAACGTCTCATCAACCGCCCATAAGAAAAGGGCAAATGCTTGCTGCAACAGATCTGCTCGAGACCGAAGTGAAAGTTGTTGGGTGAGGGCATCCATCAAAGCCACCTGTTCGCTGCCGAGATCAAGCTGGATTCTTTGCTTAGTTTTGTCTATCACTAGTTCCACCTCCAGATTATGAGTAAAATATACTGAAAAATTACTCATTGTCAAGCAAGGTTACAAATAAGTACTCGTTAGGACGAGAGTTGACTAACCCAAAAATACGCGCGCCCCGTAACCGAACAATCACTTTAACCGCCGTGGAGGTGGCCTCTTGCCAACCCAACTTGCTGCAGCTCAATTCACCGGCCTCTCTGGGAACGATTGTCAACAAAACCATCTGCCAAGATCTGTTTGAGGCGCTGCCTTATTTGCCGGCCAACTTTGTCGATCTGCTCTTCATCGATCCACCTTACAACTTGAATAAATCTTTCAATGGACGTCCCTTCAGCCGCATGACCACGGACGATTACGAGGCATGGCTGGAGTCCTGGCTGCAACCGTTGATCCGGCTGCTCAAGTCGACGGCTTCGGTCTACCTCTGCGCCGATTGGCAGTCCTCTAGCGCGGTGCAGCGCGTGGCCGAAAAGTATTTGCTCGTGCATAACCGGATTACCTGGGAGCGGGAAAAAGGGCGAGGCGCCAAACTCAACTGGAAAAATGCCTCGGAAGATATCTGGTTCTGCACCGTTTCGCCCCGCTATACCTTCAATGTTGAAGCGGTCAAGCTTAAACGAAAAGTGATGGCGCCGTACACCGACAACGGCCAGCCCAAGGACTGGGCCGAGTCGCAGCAGGGCCGTTTCCGGCTGACGCACCCGTCCAATTTGTGGACAGATTTAACCGTGCCCTTCTGGTCGATGCCGGAGAACACCGACCATCCGACGCAGAAACCGGAAAAGCTCCTGGCCAAGTTGATCTTGGCCAGTTCCAATCCCGGCGATCTGGTCTTCGATCCATTTCTCGGCTCCGGTACGACCTCGGTCGTGGCGAAAAAACTGGGCCGGCGCTACGTCGGCCTTGAGTTTGACGAAGGCTACTGCTGTCTGGCCGAAAAGCGGTTGGCTTTGGCTGAGACAGATCCGCGCATTCAGGGCTATGAAGACGGCGTCTTTTGGGAAAGGAATAGCAAATTATGATTGTCCTAAAGATTGGCGGCAGCGAAGGTCTCAACTACGATTTCATTGCCGACGACATTGCCGCCCTGGTTAAGGCCGGCCAGCCGCTCATTGTCATTCACGGTGGCTCGGCCCTGACTAACAAAGTCGCGGCGCAGTTGGGCCACCCGCCGCAGTTTGTGACCTCGGTCAGCGGCTTCACCTCTCGCCGCACCGATCGCCGCACGCTGGAGATTTTTGAGATGGTTTACTGTGGCCAGGTCAACAAAGGCCTGGTCGAGCAGCTCCAAACGCGGGGCGTCAACGCCATCGGGCTGAGCGGGCTGGACGGCCGCATTTGGGAAGGCACCCGCAAGGATGCGATTAAGGTGATCGAAAACGGCCGGCGCCGCGTCATCCGCGACGACTACACCGGCCGGGTGGAAAAGGTCAACAAACCGCTGCTCGAAATTCTGCTCGCGGCGGGTTATCTGCCGGTCTTGACGCCCCCGGCCGCCAGCTACGCGGGCGAAGCGATCAACGTCGATGGCGATCGGGCCGCGGCTGCCACCGCCGCCGCCTTTCAAGCCGAGGCCTTGATCATCCTCAGCAATGTGCCTGGCCTGCTGGCAAAGTTCCCCGACGAGGCGAGCCTGATCCGGCACATTCCCAAGGCCAAGATCGACCAGTTCATGAGCGTGGCCGAGGATCGGATGAAGAAGAAAGTGATGGGCGCTCAAGAAGCCCTGGCCGAAGGCATCGGCCGGATAGTCTTTGCTGATGGTCGGGTAGAGCAGCCGGTTCAACGCGCTCTGGCCGGCGAGGGCACGGTCATTGGAGGTTAAAGGCATGAACTACGCACAAATCGCTGAAATCGAATCAACTTACACCTCCGGCGGGGTTGGCCGCCGGCCGGTAGCGCTGGTCCGGGCTCAAGGCGCCAGACTGTGGGACAGCGAAGGCAATGAGTACATCGACTGCGCTGCCGCCCAGGGCTGGGCCAATGTTGGTCACAGCCACCCGGTCGTTACGGAGGCTATCAAGCGCCAGGCCGAAACCTATGTCGCCGGACAGGAGTCAAGCTACAACGATCAGCGGGCACTGTGGATGAAAGAGATGGCCAGCGTGCTCGAGGGTAGTCTCGATTGGTCAACCTGCTACCTGCACCCCTCCAATTCCGGCACGGAGGCCAACGAAGCCGCTCTAAAATTTGCTCGCTACACCACCGGCCGGACCGGCATTGTGGCCATGATGCGCGGGTTTCACGGCCGAACCTTTGGCTCGCTAAGCGCTACCTGGAACAAGAAATATCGGGAGCCGTATGAGCCGCTGGTGCCCGAGTTTAAACACGTGCCTTATGAGAATGTCGAAGCCTTAGATGAAGCGATCGATGATAACACCGCCGCGGTCATCGTCGAGATTGTCCAGGGTGAAGGCGGCGTTTATCCTGGCTCGACGGACTATTTTCAGGCGCTGCGTCGCCTCTGCACCGAACGCGGGGCCCTACTCATCGTCGATGAGATCCAGACCGGGGTGGGTCGCACCGGACGCTGGCTGGCCTGCGAGCATCACCAACTCTCGCCGGACGTGGTTACCCTGGGCAAATCGATTGGCGGCGGGCTGCCGCTCGGGGTGACCGCCTGGCGGGGTGAGTTCGGTCAGTTTAAAGCCGGACTGCACGGCAGTACGTTTGGCGGCAACCCGCTTGTCTGCGCCGCCAGCCGGGCCGTGATCGAGGTCATGGCCGAGGAACAGCTACCACAGCGAGCGGATATGCTCGGCCACTGGCTCAAAAGCGAACTTCTAAGCCTAAACAGTAATCAAATCCGAGAAGTGCGAAGCTTAGGCCTGATGGTCGGCATTGAGTTGCGGGGTAAGGTCACCCCGGTTTTGCAACAACTCATGGAAAATGGCATTTGGGCTCTGCCGGCCGGCCTCAACGTCCTCCGCTTGCTGCCGCCATTGGTGATCAAGCAACAGGATTTGGTTACAGCTGTGCGCAAAATTAGCCAGACCCTCAGTTAACTCTAACCTTACCTCAGAAGCAGACCTTATGTTCCATATACAAGCTTTTCCTTAAGCTTTACGATATTCAACTTAAGCTATTTGGCTTACCTTTCTCTAAAATTCTAGACAAAAGACATAGGGGTTACAGCCAATTTGGGCTGGCAAAAAATGCAGACCAGGGCTATACTATTAACAGTTTAAACAACCAAAAGATAAGGCACGGTTTTGCTACATCCGCGTCGTGAAGCTATTTGGTGGTTAGTGAAGGGATCGCTTTGGGGAAGAGCGGTCACCCAAGCACCTGGTAGTTTAGGTGGGAGGAGGTAAAAATGGAGATCGTCGTTTTTTTGCAAACGTTGGCCTATGTTCCCACTTTGGCCTCGCGTCCGTTTTTGACCGCGTTTGTCATCGCCCTCTTACCTCAACTCCTCCTTCAGTTTCCAACGCTCTACGACAATTTCAGCAGCTCAGTCCTGGCACCATTGTGGTTCTCTCAACCGCTTATTCTGGTTACCTTGGGTATTCTAGCTCTGGTCGAGATCTTACCCTTCAGAAAACTAAATCTACGGACCTGGTTGAACGAAAGTGGTCCACCGCTCAAGGCGGGTATGGCTCTGTTGATCACTTTTGCCTTGATCGACTCTGTCTCGACAGCGCCACTCCGCGGCTTGATTGTAAATTCAGATCTAGCCGATTTAAGGCTGGGTTCTGGCTACAACTCTACTGTCGGCTTTGCCTGGTCATTAATAATCTGTACTGTTACCTGGATTATCGCCGTTATCCAACCCGATCTCTTGCCTTCCGCCTCGCTGCTCTTCTCTAACCGGTTGACACACCTGCTTTCAAAAATACTGGTCGGTTTAGAAGCAGGAGGCACTATTCTCTTAGTCGTGTTAGCCACGGTTTCCCCTTTAGCAGCCTTAGTTGTATTCGCGGTCATAGAAATAGCTCAAGCTGTTTTACGACAATATCGCAAGACACATCCCTTCGGTCCCGCCCTACCCGAGCCCAAGTAGTAGCCGGCTGCCGCATCGAACCGGTGCTTTTGACACGGACTGTCTCCCCCTTATAATTGAGCCTGACACTCTGGCAGAAAGCACCGGCTCAAATGACCCAAACTAACCCGGCCTATGTAGATCTGATTACTAAACTTGTTTCCATCCCCTCTCCCTCGTTACACGAAGCCAAAGCCTCTGCTTTTTTAGCGGCCTGGATGAATAGACACGGCTTGGCCGCCCACGTCGATGAGGTCGGTAATGCGGTGGGGGTAAAAGGCACCGGTCCCAAAGAGATTCTTCTCCTCGGCCACATCGATACCTTTCCCGGTGAAATTCCGGTTCGGCAAGAAGGGCACCTGCTTTACGGCCGGGGCAGCGTCGATGCCAAGGGGCCGCTCTGCACCTTTGCCGCCGCCGCCGCTCAAGTTGATGTCCCCCCCGCCTGGCGTCTCACCGTCGTCGGCGCCGTTGAAGAAGAGTATGCCACCAGCCGCGGCGCCCGCCATATCCTGAGCCAGCGCCTGCCTCAGCCGGCCAACACCCTCCTGTCACCGCCAACCTACTGCGTCATTGGCGAGCCCAGCCACTGGGACCGCGTCACCCTGGGCTACAAGGGGCGGCTGCTTATGGATATCGAACTGACCGTCCCGTTCAGCCACTCGGCCGGCGAAGGTCGCCTACCCGCCGAACAGGCGGTTGACTTGTGGCGGCAGATCGAGTCATTTTGCGCCGATAAAAGCCACCAGAAGGAGGCCAATTCGCCCTTCACCCGGCTTGATCCCTCACTGCGGCAGATTGCCAGCCGCGATGAAGGGACCTACGGCTTGGTGGAGCTGAGCTTCGGCTTCCGGCTGCCCTTGTGGATTAGCCCGGCAGACTTAGAGACCGAGTTGCGTCCACTGGTGGTCGAGACGGTGCCAACTGGGACAACGGCTAAGCTTCACTTCTCCGGCGCCGAGTACGCCTACAAAGGCGAAAAATCCACCCCCTTGGTCCGCGCTTTTTTGGCCGCCATCCGGACCAACGGCGGCACTCCCCGCTTTGTGACCAAGACCGGTACCGCCGACATGAATGTGGTCGGTCCTCATTGGCCGGACAGCCCGTTGGTGGCTTATGGTCCCGGCGACAGCAGCCTCGACCACACCCCTGATGAGCATCTTGATTTAAACGAATACCAACGAGCCATTGCTGTCTTAAAAGATGTTCTGCGGCAATTGATGAAATAAACAGGGTATCTTGATAGCCCAACCTTAAAAGGCGATTTTGGGGGGTTGACGCCGATTTGAAGTTATGATATGCTGGCGATGTTACACCTTATTGAAAGGAGTGCAGACGTGCAAATGAACAATATCTGCTTTATCCCGGTTCTCGCTGTTAAATATCGCACCGGCATCGGTAGCGATGTTGTTATGCTTTGTCGTAGTGCGTCTGCTGACTCCAGGTGTTGACCTAGCTCACTAAGTCACCCGAGCCGCAGACCACTAACGGGTCTGCGGCTTTTTTATTGTCTCTTGCAATAGATCACCTTGTTGATCAAAGCCGCGGACCCCGAGTCTGCGGCTTTTGCTTTGTCTCAGGCCCTTATTAGCACAGAGGAGGTTTTTAAAATGACACGATTATCCATCAATGACAGATCTACCCTAATCGGGAAGGCCCAAGCTGCCAGGCGGCTTTGGCCCTAGGCAACGTGACCGGCTCGTCGTTCGACGCCCATCACCTGTACCTAAGGACAGGTCGCAGCCGGTCTCCAGATCGAAGCATCTTGTTTTATTTCGTCGTATGCTGACAAGAGCAACGCCAGTTGAGGAGAGAAAAATGCTATCGCCTGAAGTTAATCAGCGGGTCGTTCACGAGCAACACAAAGATCGACTGCGCAAAAGTAAGCACAATCGCCGGGTGGCAGAGCTGGAGCAGCAAACCGCCAGCATAACCGTCAAAGAGCGAAAAGTGGTCCACCAACTCGGGAATTTGATGATTAGGTGGGGCACCAAGTTACAAAGTTTATAATCGGACCGACTGAAACTACAAGTCACAAGAGGTTCATAATGCAGGAATCAAACATATATACCGAACTCGATCTGAAGCAGACCCTATCAACCAACCGATTGGTAGGGTTGTGGCGCTTTCTAGGTGGGTTTCACTGGCTCTACCTGGGCGCGATCGGGGCCCTGGGCCTGGCTACCGCCGCTAAAACCGTGAGCTACTACCTGCTCCAGTACCTTGTCGATGATGTTTTGCTGGCGGAACAGGTGGCCATCCCGTTCTACGTCATTGCACTGGGCTTTGTCGGGCTGGCCCTAATTCAAGGTGCTTTTACCTTTGTCAGCGGCAAACTGGCTGCCCACTCGGCGGAGGGCGCGATTCTGCGGCTACGCAACTACCTGTTTGATCACATCCAGCGGCTGAATTTTAGCTACCACGACCAGACCAAAACCGGCGAACTGGTGCAGCGCTGTAGCTCGGACGTCGATACCATTCGCCGGCTGTACGCCGAGCAGTTCATCGGCGTCGGCCGGATTGTACTGCTGTTCGTGATCAATATGGCTGCCCTGGTTAGCCTGAATCTCAAACTCGGCTTGCTCTCGATGATCTCGATGCCGGTCGTGCTGCTGGTCTCGCTCTTCTTTTTCAAGCGCATCCACGAAGCCTACGAAGCGCACCAAGAGCAAGAGGGAGCGCTCTCGACGACGTTGCAGGAGAATCTGAGCGGGGTGCGGGTGGTCAAAGCCTTTGCCCGGCAGGCCTTCGAGATCGACAAGTTTGAGGCCTCCAACTCGGAACAGTACAACCGTGGTCAAAAGCTGGTGCGGATGCACTCGCTCTACTGGCCCATCGTCGAGACGATCTCGGCCGCACAAATGCTCTTCATCTTCTTCCTGGGGGCGACCATGGCCATCAGCGGCGAGATCACTGTTGGTACTTATCTGGCGGTGGCCGGGGTGGTGATCTGGGTTATCTGGCCAATGCAGAATTTGGGCCGGCTGATTGTTCAGACCTCTATGGGGATGGTGTCCTACAACCGCATCACTGAAATTCTGGAGCAAGAGCGCGAGGTGGTTGATACCGGCACGTATCAGCCTCAGGGAGCAATCAAGGGCGCGGTCGAATTTCGCAATGTCGCGTTTGCCTACGCCGCCGAGACCCCGATTCTGCAGGATATCTCGTTCAAGGTCGAACCGGGCCAGACCGTCGCCCTCTTGGGGCCGACCGGGTCCGGCAAGAGCAGCCTGGTTAACTTGCTGGCTCGCTTTTACGACTATGAAGGTTCAATCCTGATCGACGGGGTGGAGTTGAGCGACTACGCCAAACGGACGCTACGGCAGCAAATCGGCCTGGTCGAGCAGGAACCCTTCCTTTTCTCGCGCAGTATCCGGGAAAACATTGCCTACGGCGTCGACCGTGAGGTCACGCCAGCGGAGATCGAAACTGCGGCCAAAACCGCCGCCATTCACGATGTAATCTTGAGCTTTCCTGACGGTTACGACACCATTGTCGGCGAAAAGGGGGTGACCCTCTCCGGCGGGCAGAAGCAGCGCGTGGCGATCGCCCGGACGCTGTTGAAAGATCCGCACATCCTGATCTTCGACGATGCCGTGTCGGCGGTGGATACCGAGACCGAAGCCCATATCCAGGCAGCGTTGGAGGCGCTCCGCCAAGACCGGACGACCTTCATCATTGCCCACCGCATCCAGACCGTGATGCGGGCCGACCAGATCTTGGTGCTCGACAAAGGCCGGATCATCCAGCACGGCACGCACCGGGAACTTATGGCTCAAGAGGGGATCTACCGCAAGATTTACGAGTTGCAGGCCCGCCTTGAAGATGATCTGGTCCCGGTCAGCGGGTACCAGAACGGCAAAGATAAATCGCCGAATGGCCCTGTTCGTGTCACTCCAGGAGTGATGGCGGGGCAGACCGGCTAAGGAGTGATCCATGACTGAAGAGTATTTTGATGAAGAAGAGTTTACCACAAAGTTCAACGGCCAAACGATCCGGCGCATCGCGGCTCAGGCTCGCCCTTATCGCCTGTGGGTGATCGGCTTTGTCGTTATGGTCGGGATTGTCTCGTTCCAGGACGCGCTCTTTACCTACTTGAGTAAGCTCATCATCGACGAGGGCATCATCCCCGGCAACCGGGAGCGCATGATCCAACTTTTTATAGTCTACGGCGCCCTGACGCTGGTCCAGGCCGGGGCCGTCTTCGGCTTTATTACCCTGGCCGGCTTGTTGGGTCAACGCATCCAGTATGACTTGCGCCAGCAGATGTTTAGACACTTGCAACAGTTGTCGCTATCCTACTACAGCCGTACCCCGGTTGGTTGGATTATGGCCCGCGTCACCTCCGATGCCAGCCGTATCTCTGAGCTTATTACCTGGGGCCTACTCGATATCACCTGGGGCCTGCTCAATTTGGTGACGGCCCTGGGCTTTATGTTCTATATCAACTGGCAGTTAGGCCTGGTGATGGTCTTCGTTTTGCCGACCATGCTGGTCATTGGTTCGATTTTTCAGCGGCGCATCCTGGTGCAATTCCGGCGAGCGCGCAAGATCAACTCCAAGCTGACCGGGGTCTACAATGAGAACATCACCGGTGTCCGGGTGGTGAAGGCCCTGACCCGCGAGGAGAAGAACCTGGCTGAGTTTGATGGGATGGCGACCAACCTGTACCGGGCCTCGTATCGAGCGGCCTGGCTCTCGGCCCTGTTTTTACCGATTGTCCAGATCATCGGCGCGGTTGGACTGGGCGTCGTCGCTTGGTGGGGAGGCTGGCAAATTCAGACCGGGACGATGACGATCGGGGCCTTGCAAGCCTTTGTCTCGTACCTGACCTTCATGCTGTTCCCCATCCAGGAGTTGGCCCGGGTCTACGCCGAAATGCAAAACTCGGTGGCTTCAGCGGAGCGCGTCTTCTCCTTGATCGATGCCGAGCCGGAGATTGTGGACCGGCCCGGAGCCGAGACTTTTTCGAGTCTCAAAGCCGATCTGGAATTCGAACACTTGGATTTCTACTATGACCCGAAGAAGCCGGTCCTGAGCGATTTCAACCTGCACGTCCGGCAGGGCGAAACGATTGCCCTGGTCGGGCCGACCGGTGGCGGCAAGTCCACGATTGTCAATCTCATCTGTCGCTTCTACGAGCCGACAGCCGGGGCGATCAAGATCGATGGGCGGGACTATACCGAGTTTACGATGCACTCGCTGCAATCGCGCATCGGTATTGTCTTGCAAACACCGCATCTCTTCTCCGGCACCATTCGCGACAACATTCGCTACGGCCGGCTGGACGCGACCGATGAGGAGATTGAAGCCGCGGCTCGGCTGGCTCACGCCCACGAGTTCATCGCGGCTATGCCGAAGGGCTATGATGAGGAGGTCGGCGAGGGGGGCAACCTGCTCTCGACCGGCCAGAAGCAGTTGATCAGCCTGGCCCGGGCCGTGCTGGCTCAGCCGGACATCTTCATCATGGATGAGGCGACCAGCTCGGTGGACACCTTAACCGAAGCCCTCATTCAACGCGGGATGGAGTCGCTGATGGAAGGCCGGACCAGCTTTGTCATCGCCCACCGGCTGTCGACCATCCGGAGAGCCGACCGAATCCTGGTCATCGAGAACGGTCGCATCACCGAGATGGGCAGCCACGAAGCCCTGATCCGGCAGCGGGGCCACTACTATGCGCTCTACACCAAACAGTTTCATCGCGAGGCTCAGGACGAGATCGACGGGCTCTTTAAAGAAGCCAAGGCCATGGCGGCCTAAATAATCTCAGACCCTAAAGGTTTCATCAACCTTTAGGGTCTGCTCAAACTTCATTCCCCCCAAGCCAAAAAGTAAACATAAATCGCCGGTTTAGCTTAATTGATTACTGCGGCAAGCGATGGTACAATGATCAAAATTTGATCGAGGCCAATCAACGAGACCGGGGATGACAACTCAAGTTAGCGGGCTGTATTATCCCAACAAGATTGCGCGGATTTACATTACTTCTATTCAAGAGACTGTTGGCGCCGAGACAATACAGGCCATTCTGAAAGAGGCCGGCGTCCCCTCCGACCTTCGACCGCCCCCCGACAACTTCGCCAAAGAGTTCGATTTTGCCTACTTTGCCGCCATCGGGGCCGCTCTGGAGCGGATCTACGGCCCGCGCGGCGAGCGCGGCTTGACTCTGCACGCCGGGCGAGCCTCGTTCGCCAAAGGCTTGGCCGAATACGGGCCGATTACCGGTACTCGCGAACTCGCCTTCAAGATGATTCCTGTCGAGGCCAAACTCCGCGTCTTGCTCAAGGTGATGGCCGAGGCCTACAGTCGCTTCAGCGATCAGCGCACCACCACGGCCGAAACCGACGACCATTTCCAGTTTATCGTGCATACCTGTCCCCGCTGCTGGGGGCGCAGCAGCGACAAGCCCATCTGCTACAGCGGGATCGGCATTCTGGCCGACGGCTGTAGCTGGGTTAGCGGCGGCAAAACATTTTTAATTGAAGAGACCGCCTGTATCGCCACCGGCGCCGAGGCCTGCGTTTTTCAAGTCGGCAAAACACCGCTCACCTGAGGACCGTGAATTTTATAAGGAACTGGAATTGCTGTCACCGGGGCAGAAGCTTTTTGAATACGAGATCACCCAGCGTATCGGCGAGGGCGGCTTTGCCACGGTTTACGAAGCCTACGATCGGCTGCTGGACCGGCGGGTGGCGATTAAGCAACTCCACCTCAAACGGGTTGAGGAGCGCAAGGCCGTCCAGCGCTTTTTGCAGGAGGCCCGGATCAACGCCGCGCTGGAGCACCCCAACATCGTCACCATCCACGGCCTACGGCTCCACCAAAACCAGTTCTATATGATTATGGAATTTCTGCCCGGCGGCACCCTCCAGACCCTGCTAGAGACGCACGGTAAACTGCCGGTCGAGCGGGCCGTCGATTTGACCATCGGCATCTGCGACGGCCTGGCCAAATTCCACGAGCAGGGGGTTATTCACCGCGATATCAAACCGACCAACATTATGTTGACCGCCGACGGTCGCCCCAAGGTGATCGATTTTGGCATCGCCCATGTGCCGGAAGCGATGGGTGGCCTCAACCTGACCGAGGTTGGCTTTCAACCCAGTACGCTGGTTTTCAGCTCGCCGGAACAGGTGTTGGGCCAGGCGCTCGATACTCGGAGTGATGTCTACCAGATCGGCGAGCTGCTCTACTATATGCTGGCGGGCGAGCACTACATCGATCTGGCCCGCCTCGAGCAAGAAGCCGAAACCGACGCCGGCACCAACCGGATCCGGATGCAGGCCAAGCTGTACACCCTCCTGGAACAGGTCATTTGCGAAGAGGTACCAGCCGGTCTCAAGAAATTGTGGCGCGAAGTAGGGGCGCTGGCCGGCGTGGTAGAGGATGCCCTGGCCAAAGACAAAATGAAGCGCTACAAGGACGCCGCCGAATTCGCAGCGACTCTGAGGACCTTGAGCAGCAATACCGTCTCACTGTCCATAACCATGGAACAGCACTCGCTGCAAGAAGCGATGGCCCTTAACAAACGCGGGCTGGCTCACGTCAGCACCCGCAACTACGAGCAGGCCATTATAGACTATACGAAAGCCATCCAACTCGACCCGCAGTACGCCGAAGCCTACAACAATCGCAGCACCGCCCACCTGATGATGGGCAACTACGGCCAAGCGGTGACCGACTGCACTGCCGCCATCGATTTTGCGGCCGAGTTTGTGGCCGCCTACGTCAATCGCGGCATTGCCTACACCGGTCTGCGTGATTTTGAGCGGGCGCAAGCCGATTTTGCCAAGGCTGTGGCGCTTGATCCGAACAACGTCTATGCCTTTTTCAATCGGGGAAATGCTTTTCTGTGGAATAAGCAAAACAGCGAAGCGGTGGGCGCTTTTAGCCAGGCGATCAAGCTCGATCCCGAGTTTGTAGCCGCCTATGTCAACCGGGGCGTAGCCTATACGGAGCTCAGACGCTACGAGCCGGCTCTGGCCGATTGTTCCCAGGCCATCGCGCTCAACCCGGATTACGTTTATGCCTACTACAATCGGGCCAATCTCTATCGGGAGCTGCGCCGCTACCCGGAGGCCATCGCCGACTACAGCAAAGTGATCGAGCTCAATCCGGAGCATCCCCACGTCTACGAAAACCGAGGCGACGCTTACGCCGCCATTGGGGATGAAGCCCATGCCACCGATGACTACACCCGGACGATCGGCCTAGTCGGGGTGATTCAACCCCGGCGGCTAAGCATAGCTCCGGGGATGACCATGCCGGCGACACCGCTGGAATTCGGTCCGCCCCGCTCACCCTGAGCGCGCTAGGCCACCAAGGTTAACCAACCGTGGCGGTCAGGGACTTCGCCGGTGATGATGGCAAAGAACTCCTGCTGGATCTCTTTGGTCACCGGTCCGCGGCTCCCACTGCCGATCTCGATCCCGTCCACACTCTTGACCGGTGTGATTTCGGCGGCGGTGCCGGTAAAGAAAATTTCGTCGGCGATGTAGAGCATCTCGCGCGGAATCTGCTGCTCGATCACGGGATAGCCCTTTTCATCGGCCAGGGTGATGGCAAACTGACGCGTAATCCCGGTTAAGATCGAGTTACCGCGCGGTGGGGTATAAATTTTTCCGTCCAGAATAACAAAAATATTTTCGCCGCTGCCTTCGCTAACGTAGCCCTGGACATCGAGAACAATCCCCTCGACGTAGCCGTGGCGCTTGGCTTCCATCACCACGAGCTGCGAGTTGATGTAGTTGCCGCCGACTTTAGCCATGGCCGGGTGCGTGTCCGGGGCCATGCGGCGCCAGCTACTCACCGCCACATCGACGCCTTTCTCGATGGCGTCGGCGCCAAGGTAGGCCCCCCACTCCCAGGTCGCGATCACCACCTGGACCGGGCAGGCGCGGGGATCGACGCCCAGGACTTCGTAACCGCGGAAGACCAAGGGCCGGATGTAGCAAGCCTGATGTCCGTTGCGGGCGACCGTGGCGATGATGGCTTGTGAGATCTCTGCCGGGCTAAAAGGCACGGGCATAGTAATGATTTTGCAGCTATTAAACAGCCGCTTGACGTGCGGCTCCAGCCCCAAGATAGCGGGACCCGATGGAGTTTGATAGGCCCGAATGCCCTCAAAAACACTGGTCCCGTAGTGCAAGACGTGAGACAGGACGTGAATCTTAGCCTCATCCCAAGGCACAAATTTGCCGTCAAACCAGATAAATTCAGATTTTGGTAGAGCCATCGCCGCCACTCCTGTGGATAAAATATCGGCTATTGTACCGAATAATGCTCGAATAGCAAAAGTACTAAAGAAAGAAAAAACCCTTGCCGCAAAAACGTCAAGGGTTATCCATCGTTACTGTGGAGCTGAGGGGATTCGAACCCCTGACCTCTTGAATGCCATTCAAGCGCTCTCCCAGCTGAGCTACAGCCCCAGATCAATGAGTAATTAGCAATGAACAATGAACAAGATTGAAGAGACGAGATAAATATTGGTGAAAGAAGACTTTGTCAATTGCTAATTGTTAATTGTTAATTGACTTTTGGTGGAGCTGAGGGGATTCGAACCCCTGGCCTCGACAGTGCGATTGTCGCGCTCTCCCAGCTGAGCTACAGCCCCAAGTCCGCTAGACGAAAGAGAAGTGTACCACCAACTTTGGTTTTGTCAAATCCCACTTTAACCAAGTTGGCGTTCAAAAGTTCAACCAAACTTATAGGCCACGCCATAGCCGCCGCGAGGGAGATGCCAGTCGACATTGTGGTGCGGACAACCAATGCGGCAACTGCCACACTCCACGCAGGCTTGGTAGCTAACCTGGATGTGGTGCCGATTATCCAGGCTGAAAACACCGGCCGGACAAAAGTAGAGGCAAGGACGGGCCTCGCAGCCGGCACAGACCGCCTCATCTTTGATCTTAATGTGGGCCACTTCCTCATCGACGTAGTATTTGACCGAAGCCAGTAAGGTATCCACGTTGGCATGAGGCAAGGTGGCGGTGATAGCCCCAGTGAGGGGAGAGTGGTGTTGTTCTCTCATCGTCTTAACCTCGCAGCGCTCGCAGCAGCTTTAACATATCCCAGGCCAGCCCCAAGAAAGAGCGACGCTGGCGCAGCAGCCCGACAATCTCTTTCTCCATATCGCGCTTGGGCATATCGTGGGCGGTAAAGTAGCGGAGCGCGGCCTGATTCATGAAATCGATATAGGTCCCCATGAAGTGCGGGGTGGTGCCCAAGAAGTCGGTTAGATGGCGATACTGCTTGAGATCTTTAAGCACAAAGCTATCTTCCAGACGGTGGCGATAGGCCCGGAGAAACGAGGCGGAAAAGTCTCCGCAGCGATGGGCTTCGACGGCGGTTTCACCGGCCAGCCGGCCCGCGGTCATGGCCAGGTTGGTCCCCTCCCGGTGCAAAGCATCGACCATGCCGGCCGCATCTCCGGCGACCATCAGACCATCGGCCATAAGCTGAGGCATACGATCGTAGCCGGTCTCCGGAATAAGATGGGCCCCATACTCCAGCGACTCGCCGCCGGCAAGCAACGGTTGGACCACCGGATGCTGCTTGAAGTGAGCCAGCAGGTCGTAGGGACACAGGTTATGGTGAACAAACTCCTCTAACAACAGACCGACACCGACCGAGAGACCGGCCTTGTCGGTGTAGATAAAAGCGGTACCGGGTAGCCCCAACGTCGCATCGCCAAAGACATCGATGGCCACGCCATCCTTGGCTCCGGGCAGACCAAAGCGCGCCTCTACCTCCTTAGGCGGCAAGCCGATATACTCCTTGACCGAGAGGGCGACGTAGGCCGGCGGGAGATCGGTGGCGATGAGGCCGGCGCGTTGGGTCAGTAGGTTGTTGACCCCTTCGGCAATGATGACGACCGGGGCGTAGACGTTGCCTTCGGGTCGGTCGGTAGTGACGCCGATGACCCGGCCTGGCCCATCACGCAGCAGATCGGTCACGGTGGTTTTGGTGATGAGCAAAACCCCCAGTTCGACGGCCTGCTCGGCGAACCAGGCATCGAAGTTGGCCCGCAAGACGCTGTAGGCATTGGCCGGTTCCCGCTGGTACTCTTCGCTTTTGTGCATCAGACGCATCACGCTGTCGGGCGAGAGCAGCCAGTAGCCCTGCTCGGTGATAGGCCGCTCGAAGGGTGGTTTGCGCTGCCAGAAGTCGGGCAACACGTCGGTCAGGGCGCTGGTGTAAAGGATGCCACCAAAAAAGTTCTTGGCCCCGGGGAAGCGACCACGCTCCAGCAGGATGACGTTCAAGCCGCCCTTCACCATCGCGATCGCGGCCGAGACGCCGGCCGGTCCGGCGCCGACGACGATGGCGTCATACGTAAGCTGGTTCGACATGGTTGACTCCTTGCCCTATCTGACGCGACGCCTTGATTTGGCGCATCAACTCCGGGATGATCTCGTACAGGTCGCCCACCAACCCGATATCGGCCATCTGTAAAATGGGCGCGTGGCGATCGGCGTTGATGGCCAGAATAAAGTCCGAGCCGCTCATACCCACGCAGTGCTGCACCGCCCCGGAAATACCGGCCGCGATGTACAACTTGGGGCGGACGGTCTGGCCGGTTTGGCCGATCTGATGACGAGCATCGATCCAGCCGGCGTCGACCACTTTGCGCGAGGCGCCGACCACCCCGCCCAACTCATCGGCCAGGGCTTGCAGCAGGTCAAAGCCTTCCGGGCTGCCCAGCCCCCAACCGCCGGCCACGATCACCTCGGCGTATTCGAGGTTAAGCTGTTTCTGGGCCGGGATAAAGTCGAGCCGCTTGACCGGAATGTCGGCCTCGCTCAGGTTGAGTTCCGCCCGAATGATGTCGCCGGTCGCGGCCGGCTTTGGATCAGGCAGGGGCAAGACCCGGGGGCGGACGGTGGCCATCTGCGGCCGGTGTTGGCGGCAGAGAATGGTGGCCATCAAGTTGCCGCCAAAGGTGGGGCGGGTAGCGGCCAAAATTTTCTGTTCGGGGTCGATGGCCAGTTCGGTGCAGTCGGCGGTCAGGCCCGTGCCGATGCGGGTGGCGATAGTGCTGGCTAGATCCCGGCCCAACGGCGTAGCCCCGATGAGAAAGATCTCGGGTCTAAACTTTTGCACCAACTGGCTAATACCGAGGCTGTAAGGCAAGTTACGGTAGATCCCCAGAACCGGGTCATCGATCAGATAAACTCGCTTAGCCCCGTAGCCAAAAGCCTGGTCGGCCAGATAACTCACCCCGTGGCCCAGCAGCACGGCTTCGACCAGACTGCCATCGAGCTGCTGGGCTAAACGGCTGGCTGCACCCAGCAATTCCCAGGAAACCGGGTGGGGGCGCCCGGCTTCCTGCTCGATCAGGACCCAGATTGGACGGTGATTAGAGGTTATAGGCATGCTTGACTCTCCTTGGGTCATCCGCTCTTGGCGTTAGTGCGTAGTCCGGAGTATTTAATAACCCTACACACTCCGGACTATCGGGCGTAATGAATGGTCTAGCTCTCTCCGCATTCAGACTACAAGTACATCCCCAAGACATTGCTCCGCAGCACTTTATCCCAGGCGCGGATGGTCGAGTCGGTGAGGCCGTGCTCGGCCACGTCGAGGATCTCGCCGGCGCCGCGGCTGGGCGCGGTAAAAGCTTTACCCACGATGGTCGGCGAGCCCTTGATCCCGATCCGAGCCGGATCGAAGGCAACCGGCTCGCTGGCCGACCAGATCTCCGGCCAATAACGGGCCGCCCGGATCAGTTGGGGGAGGGGGGCGCGCTTGACCGGCGCAATCTCTTTCTCGACCGTGAGCAGAGCCGGCAAAGGTGTTTGGACCCACTCGACGCCCTGCTCGATTTTGCGGCGGATGACGGCAGTCCGGGCCACGGGATCAAACGAATCGAGGCCGATGGCGTAACTAATCAGCGGCAGGTTGAGGCGCGTCGCGACGCCCGGTCCGACCTGAGCCGTATCCCCATCGATAGCCTGCTTGCCGAACAGCAGTAAATCGACCGGCTGCTCGAGCAGCAGCGCTTCAATCGCCCGGGCCAAGACATAGGAGGTGGCCAGGGTATCGGCCGCGGCAAATTTGCGATCGGTGATGAGGATGCCCCGGTCGGCGCCTTGCTCGATACACTCGTTGAGCGCTTCGGCGGCTTTGGGCGGGCCCATCGTGAGGACCGTGACCTGCCCACCGAACTGCTCTTTAAGGCGGACGGCCAGTTCAACGGCATGAACATCGTACGGATTGATGATGGACGGCACCCCCTCGCGGATCAAGGTGCCGGTCTGGGGATTGATCCGCACGTTGGTTGTGTCTGGAACCTGCTTGATGGCCACGATCGTGTGCATGGTTTGATTTCCCTTGTAAACAGGAGGGCAAACCAAAGTTTGCCAGCAGAGCAAGCTCTGCCCTCCATTTTCATTGCCAGCAGCGCAAGCTCTGCCCTCCATTTTCATTATCGATGTCGTCCCGTGAGGGACTGTCGCGCTTTTCTTTAGTTTAGAGGAAACCAGGTGTAAACACACCAGGCAGACGAGCGGTTTTGCGGCTGGCAAGAGGAACGGTTCTTGGTTTGGCTTTACGACCAGTTAGAACCACATCAATCGGACAGCCAAATCTTAGCCGATAGGCCAGGTTTAAGACTCACCGGTTAGTTAGCCAAGAATCTCAACAGGTGAACGGCGCATCAGCGGGTGTTTTGCTTTATAGTACAAGTAAGATCTGGAGGTGAGAGATGGTAAACACAAGAGAGGAACTCAGGGCTCTAAAACTCCTGCGCAGTAACGAACTAACCCGCGATATGGAGACGAAGCAATTGCGGATGCTGGCGACCATCGCCCGCGAAGTTGAATTCGAGGTGGATGAGGTGATCTATCGCCAGGGAGATCGGGGCCGGGGGCTGTATCTGATTATCTCGGGCGAGGTTGTGATCGAGACCAAAACGCCAGAACACGGCTATGTCATACTCAATCGCTTAGAGCCAGGACAGTTCTTTGGCTGGTCTTCCCTCTTCCCGTACGAATACAAAATGGCCTGGACCCGCGCCTCCAAACCGACCCGGGTTTTTGCCTTTGACGCAGCCCGGATTAAAGAAGCCGAACAGTCGGACCAGGTGCTGGCCTATGCTCTGGCTCGCTGCGCCGGCAAGGCGATGATTGAGCGCATCAAGTGGACGCGCAAACAGCTCGCCGATCAGTTAGCCGCCGCTTAGCTGAATTACTACCATCGAGATGGTGACCGAACTAGCCGCTGAAGAAATCCGACGCCGTTGCGATCCCAACCTGTTCAACTGTGAGACCAGCGCCGAGATGGAAGGGCTTGATATGATTGTGGGTCAAGCCCGAGCCGTGCGCGCCTTGCAGTTTGGCTTAGGGATTCAAGGCCTGGGTTTCAATACTTACGTCTCAGGCGCGCCCGGCACGGGTAAAGAGACGGCGGTCAAACACTTTTTGGAAGAGTTGGCCAAAACTCAACCCGTGCCCAGCGACTGGTGCTACGTGAACAACTTTAAAGAACCCTACCGGCCCAACGCCCTGCGTCTGCCCGCCGGGGGAGCCAGGTTGTTTCAGCTTGATATGCAGGAGTTGATCAATAACGCCCAGCGAGACATTAGCAGCGCCTTTGAGAGCGAAGAGTATGCGGCCAAGCGAGAAGAAGCCGCTCGAGCGTTGCAGCAACAGCAAGAAGCGCTGGTCAACCGGCTCAATGCCCGGGCCGAGCAAGATGGCTTTATGATCAAACTGACGCCCATCGGGTTGATGGCCATTGCTCTCAAAGACGGCAGTCCGCTCAGCGATAAGGAGTTTGCCGTCCTCCCGCCGGAGGAACAGCAGGCCATCAGCCAGAAGCGGGAAAAGCTCCAAATTGAGCTCCAATCGATTTTGCGCCAGGGCAAGGAGTTGGAACGCCAAGCGGCCAAAAGCTTAAAGAATCTGGACCAGGACGTGGCCCTCTTTGCCCTGAACCACCTGGTCGAAGACTTGCAGGACAAGTACCGCGATCTGCCGGAGATTGTGAGTTATTTGGAAGAGGTTAAGCGCGACATCCTGGCGAGTCTGGCAGATTTTCGCTCCGACGGGCCGGCCGACTCGCCGGGGCCGTTTGTGGGGATGCTGGACAAAAAGCAGATCTTCAGCAAGTACAGCGTCAATGTCCTGGTCGATAACAGCGCGCTGGCAGGCGCGCCGGTGGTCATCGAGCTGAACCCAACCTACAACAACCTCTTTGGTCGGATCGACAAGGAAGCCCAGTTTGGCACCATGGTGACCGACTTCACCATGATTCGCCAGGGCTGCCTGCACCGGGCCAACGAGGGCTACCTGGTTCTGCCGGTGGAGGAAGTGCTGCGCAACCTTTTTTCGTGGGACAGTCTGAAGCGAGCACTCAGGAATCGCGAGATCGTCATTGAGGAGGCCGGCGAACGGCTCGGCTTTATCACGACCCAGAGTCTAAGACCGGAGGCAATTCCGCTTAACCTGAAGATTCTCCTGCTCGGTCAGCCGCTGCTTTACCAACTGCTGTATACCTACGACAAAGATTTCAGCGAACTGTTCAAAGTTAAAGCCGATTTCGACACCCGGATGGAGCGAACCGACGAGCACAGCCGGAACTATGCCGCTTTTGCGGCCTCGCTCTGCCGGGAAGAAAAGCTGCGCCACCTGAACCGGACCGCCCTGGCTAAGATCGTGGAGTATGGCTCGCGGCTAGCCGGTGATCAGGAAAAGTTGTCCACCAAGTTCAGCGAGCTGGCCGATGTCATCCGCGAGGCCAGCTACTACGCCACTCAGCGCCAGGCGCCCTATGTCACCGGCGGGGAGATTCGGCAGGCCATCGAGGAAAAGTTCTACCGGTCCAGCCTCCTGCAGGAGCGGATCCGGGAGATGATCGCCCGCAACATCTTGCTGATCGACATAGCGGGTGAGGTGGTCGGTCAGGTCAACGGGCTGTCGGTGGTCAGTTTGGGCGACATCAGCTTTGGCCAACCCAGCCGGATTACAGCCACCATCGGGCTGGGGCAAGAAGGCCTGATCGATATTGAGCGCGAGGCCGAATTGAGCGGTCCCATCCATACCAAAGGGGTCCTGATTCTGGCCGGCTATTTGACCGAGCGATACGCCCAAACCCAGCCGCTGACTCTCGCGGCCCGGTTGGTGTTTGAGCAGAGTTATGCCGGCGTTGAAGGCGACAGCGCGGCCAGCACCGAACTGTACGCCCTCCTCTCGAGTCTGGCCGACTTGCCGGTCAAGCAGGGTATCGCCGTGACCGGCTCGATCAATCAAAAGGGACAGGTGCAGGCCATCGGCGGGGTCAACGAAAAGGTTGAAGGCTTTTTTGAGGTCTGCCGGGTCAAGGGTTTGACCGGTAGCCAGGGCGTGATCATCCCGGCCGGCAACATCACCAACCTCATGCTGAAAGAGGACGTTGTCGAAGCAGTCAAGGCCGGAGCGTTTCACCTATGGCCGGTTCAGACGGTGAATGAAGGCATCGAGCTTCTCACCGGCAGGCCGTCCGGCAACCGGCAGCCGGACGGGACCTTTGCGGAAAGCACGGTCAGCTACCTGGTCGAGCAGCGCTTAAAGTCGCTGGCCGAAGCGGCCAAAGCCTTTGCCGCCAGGCCAGAGTAAAACTCCCGGCCTAGCCCACCCCAAATCCTTGAAAGTCTTAACTTTCACGAAAATTTTACGCCGCGTTCACTCAACCCTTACAGACACTCCCTCCCTAACTTGATAAACTGATAAGGATGTAAAAGTTGGCCAACCATTGCGCCTGGAAGCAATCAGCAAGGAGCTTTCCCATGAAGACCCGTGCCTCTCTCACCCTGATCCTTTTGATGGTAAGTTTCTGGATTCTTAGTTGCAGCCAGTCCAGTAAAACCGACACGGCCCCCCTGATTCTTAAGGCCGATAGTTCAACGGTAGCCGGGGGCAGTTCGACCAAAGCGGCAGACACGACGATAGCGCTGGTCATGAAAACGCTAACCAATCCCTTCTTTGTGGAGATGGAAAAAGGCGCCCGGCAGGCCGAAGCGGAGTTGGGCATTAACCTTCTGGTTAAGACCGGGGCGCAAGAGACTTCCATTGAGCAGCAGATTGCTATTATCAAAAGTCTGATTGAAGAGCGGGTCGATGCGATTGTCATTGCCCCGGCCGATTCTCGGGAACTGATCCCGGTCTTGAAACAGGCTCAAGAAGCGGGGATTGTTATCATCAACATAGACAATCAGTTGGATCCCGAGGTAGCTCACAACGTCGGCCTGGTTGAGGTGCCTTACATCAGCGTGGACAATGAAAAAGGGGCTTATCTTTCGGCCAAACACCTAGCGGATCAGGTAACCAGCCCCACCAAGGCAGCCATTCTGGAAGGGATTCGCTCGGCCAAGAATGCCGAGGATCGCAAGAATGGAGCCCTGCGCGCTTTTGCCGAAAATAGCAATATCGAAGTCGTGGCGAGGGAAACCGCCAACTGGAAAATTGATGAAGCCCACCAGGTAACCGCTGCGCTGCTTAAGCAGCAGCCGGACCTCGGGATCCTCTTTTGTGCCAATGATATGATGGCGCTGGGCGCAATCCGCTATTTGGAAGAAACCGGGCGGACCGATATTTTAGTCGCGGCTTATGATGCCTTGGCTGAGGCCAAGGAAGCAATTCGGGCCGGCAAGCTGGAGGCCACGATCGATCAGGAAGCGGCGCTCCAGGCCTACACCGGCGTCAACTATGCCATCCGGGCTCTAGCCGGCGAACAGCTACCGCCCGAGACCATCATTGAAGTTAAGTTAGTCACTCTTAAAACCTTGGGGGGCGCCTAAACGCCACTTCGCCTGATCAACTGTTTGGCCGGTAACGGTCAAGACGACGCATCTACTTTTTTCTCTCTCGGGACTGGAACCTGCAAGTTTTTTGAGCAGGTCTTAAGCGAACTAGGAAACCGGAACTTCATGCGGCGGCTGGCTACCCATGTCCTCAATCTGAGCTTAACGGTTAAATTTGTCCTCTTTCTTTTGGGGGTCAGCGTCTTTCCGCTGTTTGCCCTGGGTTTTATCTCCTACAATACCTCACGCTCGGTGATTCTCAACGAGGTAAACCACTATTCGCTGGCGATCATTGACGATCAAAAAACTTATTTGGAACTAACGCAGGAAGCCATCGAAAGCCTCATGGCCAATATCTCCGGTCTCGATGATATTAAGCAAGTTTTGGTTGACGAAGACAGGACCCACGATGACTACACTCGCCTGGCGACCCATGCCAAAATCGGTTACATTCTCAACGGGTATCTCAATTTAAAAGGGTTGGTGTCGATCGATATCTTTACCCTCGGCGGGGTCCATTACCACGTGGGTGATACGTTGAACACGCAAAATATCAACCAGGCGGTCAAGCGCCAACTTTATAGAGCAGCCTTAGCTTCAAAGGGATTCATCTACTGGACCGGGGTAGAAGACAATGTTAATGCCAACTCCACCCACAAAAAGGTGGTAACCGCGGTCAAACTGTTTAGCGTGGTCGATGTGGAGACTTTGCAGGAAAAGCCGGTTGGCTTTTTGGTGGTTAACTATGACGTTGATAGTCTATACCAGCATTTCAGCCAGTTGGACCTGACCCCAGGGACAAATTTAATGGTTATCGATGGCCAGAACCGCCTGGTCTACCATCGAGACAAAGAGAACATCGGCTTGAGCATCCGGCCCACTTTTTTGGAGCAGTTGGCTAACGATCGAGGCTCCTTCATTACCCCGATTGAAGGCCAAAAGATGTTTGTGGCCTATACCAAAGCCGGTCTAGGCGATTGGACTTTGGTCAGCTTGGTACCGTTCACCACCCTGACGGCCGGAGCCGACACAATTCTGCGGACCACGCTCTCGGTGATGGTGATCTGCTTTGTCTTCATCTCCCTCATCGCTTACGCCCTCTCCAGCAGCGTGGTCAGGCCCATTAATCAAATTACGGATCTCTTCAAGAAAATTCCGGCGGACGCGCTAAAGGGAGCCACTCGCTTACCCGAGAACAGAACCGATGAAATTGGGGAACTGGTTCGCTGGTTTAACACCTTTTTAGACAGTCTGGAGGCCAAACAACGGGCAGAAAAAGAGTTAATTCAGGCCAAGGAGGCGGCCGAGACGGCCAACAGCGCCAAAAGCCAATTCCTGGCCAATATGAGTCACGAGCTGCGGACACCGCTCAATGGCATCTTGGGTTACGCCCAAATTTTCAAGCAAGACCGGACGCTAACCCCACCCCAACAAGAGGCAGTTGACGTGATCCAACAGAGCGGCGAGCATCTGCTTACCCTCCTCAACGACATTTTGGATCTTTCCAAGATTGAAGCCGGTAGCATGGAACTCGATCTGGCCGAGTTGGACCTCCATATTTTTCTCAAGAACATCATTGATATTTTCAAAATACGAGCCAGCCAAAAAGGGCTGCGGTTTACCTATGAACCTGTGGCAGATGTGCCCCGGGGCATCCGCAGCGACGAAAAACGTCTACGCCAGGTTCTGATAAATCTCCTCGGTAACGCCATCAAGTTTACCGAGCGGGGTGAAGTGACGCTGAAGGTCACTTACCATGATCAGCGCCTGACATTTCGGGTCAAAGATACGGGACCGGGGATTGAACCGGAGCATTTAGAGCGAATTTTTTCGCCTTTTCGGCAAGTGGGCTCTCCGAAGAGCAAAGCAGAAGGCACCGGGTTGGGGTTAACGATTAGCCGGCGCCTGGTTGAGATGATGGGCGGTCGCTTAGCGGTACACAGTGTCCCTGAATGTGGCAGCGAATTTTCTTTTCATTTAGATGTCGCTGAAGTTGATATCGGCCACGAGATTGGGCAACAAGAGACACCCACCATCGTTCGCTTCCGAGGGCCAAGCCGCAAAGTATTGATTGTGGATGACCAGTGGGAAAACCGGTCGGTCCTGGTTAAGTTACTGCTGCCGTTGGGGTTTCAGGTGCAAGAAGCAGTGAACGGTCAAGATGCCCTGGAGAAAGCTCGCCTCTTCCAACCCGATGTTATATTAATGGATATCGTCATGCCGGTGATGGATGGGATCGAAGCCACGCGGCAGATACGTCGCCTGCCGACTCACCAAGAGACGGTGATCGTGGCTATCTCAGCCGGCGCCTTTGGTCAGGATCGGCAAAAAAGTCTGGAAGCCGGCTGCAATGAGTTCTTTTCCAAGCCGGTTCAGTTCAAAACGCTTTTACAATGCTTGCAAGTTCAGTTGAATTTAACCTGGGTTTATGAGGAAGAAAGTCATGCAAACCTTCTTCAACGCCAGCATGAACAGCAGACCGGGGCTTATCTGCTTGGGCCGCCTCCGGAACAAGCTTCACAGCTCTTGGAGCTGGCCATTATGGGGGATATCAAGGCGATTCGAGAGCAAACCGCTCAGCTTGAGCTGTTGGACCCAAATTTGGGACCATTTGTCGCGGAGTTACAAAGGTTAGCCAAGCACTTCCGGATCGAACAAATTGAGCACCTGCTAAAAACCTACGTCGAGGACTCAAGAGATGAATCATTCACCGGCTAAACAAGGCAGAATACTGATTATCGACGACGAGCCTACCAACCTGGCCGTCCTGTTTCAATATCTTGATCAGCACGGTTATGAAGTCTTTGTGGCCGAAAACGGGAAAAGCGGCCTGGGGCGCATCCAGCCGGCTCGGCCTGACATTATCCTGCTGGACGTTCTAATGCCGGGCATCGATGGTTTTGAGACTTGCCAACGGTTGAAAGAAAATGCTGAGACTCGATCCATTCCGGTTATCTTTATGACGGCTCTGTCCGATACGGCCCACAAGGTCAAAGGCTTTCAGGTCGGAGCGGTCGATTTTGTGACCAAACCCTTCCAGTATGAAGAGCTGTTGATGCGATTAAAAACCCATCTGACCATCGTCAATTTGCAGCGAGAACTTCAACAACGAAACACCTTCCTGGAGCAGGAGATTACCCAGCGGAAACATGCCGAACAGAAGCTACAAGCCTATGCCGCCAAACTTAAGCAGAGCAACCAAGAACTGCAAGAGTTTGCCTATATTGCCTCCCATGATTTGCAGGAACCACTCCGCAAAGTCCTGACCTTTGGCGATCGGCTTCAGACCAAATATGGTCAGTATTTAGATGACCAAGGGCGCGACTACCTAAACCGGATGCATGCAGCCGCTATTCGGATGCAACGGTTAATCCACGATCTGCTTAAATTTTCCAGAGTAACCACGAAAGCGCAGCCATTTGTTGAAGTGGATTTAGGCCAAATCGCGCGGGAGGTACTGACCGATTTAGAAATAAGCTTGCAAGAGGTAGGCGGGCGGGTAGACCTGAATGACTTGCCAACGGTTGAAGCTGACCCCATTCAGATGCGCCAACTCTTTCAAAACCTGCTGAGCAACGCGCTTAAGTTTCACCGGATCGGGGCAACGCCTCTCGTCCGGGTGCAGGGCCACGCCACCATGCTCCCCGAAGAAAACGGGGCCAATGGCAAGTTCTGCCAGATTACGGTCTCGGACAATGGGATCGGTTTTGACGAAAAACACTCGAGCCGAATTTTCCAAATCTTTCAACGGTTACATGGTTGTAGTGAATACGAAGGGACCGGGATCGGCCTGGCGACCTGCCGCAAAATTGTGGACCGGCATGGCGGGAGTATCACCGCCCAAAGCTCGCCCGGCGCGGGAGCGACCTTTGTGGTCACCTTGCCCCGGACCCAACCCAAAACCGGGGTTCTGACGGACCAGTAGGCAGCCTTACGTTTGGCTGGCCACTGTCTCGGCCCGCTGTTTGATGCCACCCAGCATCTTGCGTTCCATCACGAACGAGATCGGTTCTTGAAGCAGCAGGTCGAACAAGTGCCACACTTTCCCTTGGAACGAAGGTCTGTACTCGGTCTTGGAGCGAAACACAAGCCGGGTGGAGCGCTCATCCAAAGCGATCAAGGTAAAGGTCCAGCACAGGATGGCGCCGGGCGTTTCCTCACGCAGGGTCAGAGTGCGATTGCCTTCCATTTCAGTGACACTAAAGGTGACCCCGGGAATGCGGTTCAGATAAGGATCGGGGGTAAAACGAATCGTATCGCCTACGTTTAGCTCCTGAAGTTCAGGCATAATCTGGGCCGCACTGTGGACATCCCGGCCAAACACATTCTCCAGCCAGTCGTAACTGTAAAAACCGCCCCGACCCTGGCCCATTTGCACCAACCAGGGCCAGACGTGGCAGGCCGGCGCCTTAATCGTGGTTGCCAGCGTCATCGACGAGCGGGGGTCGGACCCGAGGCGACCATTCGAGCCTATTTTGCGGAGGTCATCCGGAGTGGCCCCCCAGCGTACCATCCGGGGCCGCAAGACCAACAAATAGGCGAAGAAGGCAGCCGCACCGGTCATGCCAACCCCGAAGATCTTAGAGAGAAGCGGTATTCGAGTCATAATAAACTCCTTGTCTATTTAAGTACAGTATAAAACAGGGCTGATACGTTTTCACCAGACAACCAGAGAGTATTCTGACTGTCAAATCAGCCAGGGTTGTAGGGGCGAATAATTATTCGCCCCTACAAGCTCTAGGTCAACGGCGTCGGTTCCGGAGTAGGCGCGGGTGGGGTGGGGGCCGGTGGGGCCGGAGTCGGGGTGGGCGGAGGTACGGGCGGGAGTGGCGGTGGCGGTGGCTCAGGTGTAGGCGGGGGAGTAGGGCTGACAACCGGCGGAGCGAGCGAGGGCGGAATCGGGGTCGGGGCCGGCGCGGGTGCGGCGGACGGCGCGGGCGGGATGAGCGGCGCCGGTACATAAACTTCTTCAGGCGGGTGAATGCCGGTCATATCGACATACTGGGCCGGGCCCAACGAGGCCACATACTGCTGCAGTTCATAGGCTCCAACGCCATCCGCCAGATTGCCTTTGGCCAAGTCCCAGCCCCAGAAGAGAGCATCCTCCGGAGCGGCGTAGTAAGGCAACACGACGCCGGGTTTGAAAAATTGACCGACGTGGGGTGGTCGCATGCCCACCAGGTTATAGGGCGACCAGATATTTAGTTGGACCATTTGATAACCCTGGCTGCGTTCACCATGATGGCGGAAAGTATGATCGGTGCGCAGACCTTGACGCGCCAGCGCCATATTGACCCGCCGGGCCGCATCGATGCACTCGCCGCGCTGGTCTTCGCTCCAGCGTTTAGCCATCTCCTCGTCAAACACAAGCCCTTCTTCGGGCAGATAGTAGCCCTCATTCTCCCAACCACCGTAGTAGACTACCTCGTGGTAGCCGGGTCGCTGGCAAAAAGCGACCATGCTGACGTCCGGAATACCGATCAGATTGACCCCGGGCCGGACGCCGTCGTGGCGGCTGTAGGGGAACTGTTGGGCCACGGCGGTAGTGCCGTGAGTCAAGATCAAGTTGTCGATGACGATATCGCCGCGGAGATGGTCATTGCCTAAATCCGGGTCAGCCAGGCGGTGATAATCCAGGTGAAACTCAACCTCGTGCTCCAACCGGGCCTCGACCGGCATCAGCCAGAAATCGGGATGGTGGAACTGCATATCATCGTACAAGCCGACAAAGAGAGAGGTTTCGGGATAGACCAGTTGGGCGTAATAACTCTGCCCCGGCCGGGCGGTGAAGCTGAGATAGGGCAGCCGGCCAGGACCGGCGATGACATTACCGCCGGCGTCCAGAATGCGGTAGTAATCCAGACCCGTTTCGCTAAAGGTGTAAGTCACCAACAGCGGTTTGGTGGTGGGATAACTCAGGGCCTCAACCGTCAGCCAGTTGACCTCACCACCCGCCTGATCGAGCCGGTAGAGCGAGACCAGACCGGGTTGATCGAAGGTCAGCCCGACGGTGGCCAGGCCATCGCTCGCGTAGATGACCTCAGTTTGAAAGGCGCCATAGACCAGCCGGTCGGTGACCCCGGGCGGGCCATGGAGCTCTAACGGAAAGTCGTACTTGAATTCAAAGGGCTGATCAAGGGGGTGGATCCAGCGGGTCTGAGCCGGGTAGCAGCTTTGATAGAGACGGGCCTGTTCCACGCCGTAGCGATAGGCAATCAGTTTGGTCGCTCCTTCTTTCAGGGTGATCGATTCTCGATTGGCTGCTTCTTTGAATTGGTGGAAGGTATTGTCATGGAAGAGACTAGTGGTCACACCGGGCACTTCCTGGCCGTTGAAGCGAAAGACCAGTTCGCCTTGACCGGTCTCACTCAAGTATTCCACGTTGTACATAATGGCTTGGGTGCTGGCAAAATATTCCTTACCGGGCTCGAGCATAGGGGTAAAGGTGCCATACGGCACCGCGCCGGCAAAGCCCTGGTACTGGCCCGCCACCGGGTTGCGCTCGAAGGCCAGCCGGCAGTTGTCGCCGCCCTGCCAGGTTCGGCCCTCATCAGCCGTCACTTCGAACTGAACGTACCAACTGCCTTGGGCTGCGCCCGGCCACTGGAAGACGACCGGCAGTTCACTCTTTGAGGTGGGGCCGTAGCCGAAGGAGAAATTGCTCTTGGCCCGAAACCGATTAATTTCAACGGAGTGGCCCTGAGCATCGACCGCACCGAGGTCGACCTGGATCTGGCCATTGGCCAAGGTGTGAGTACTCATGGTGCAAGCTTCTGCCTCACGAGCTTGGGCAAATTGGAGGTAACACCCGTCCGAACTCCACTGCTGGCCGTCCGCGGAAACTTGGGCCTGGTACAAGACCTGGGGTAAAATTAATACCTGGTTGAAGTGGCAGGTACACTGCGGCCCGGCCACAATCTCGCCCGTGTCCTGGTTGACGATCCGATAGAATTGGCAGTCCGTGCCTTGGATGTCGATGTTCATTTCCGCGCCCTGCGCGCCAATTTCAGCATCGCTGGGATAATCGAGGCTCTCGGCCAGGCGGCAAAGCGGCGTGGTGAGTTGGTAATTGACGATAACCGGCGGATTGGCCGGAAACGTCATGGTCTTATCTCTAAAAACTACGACCTGGCAAGGACTCTCCGGAAACTCAAAATTGGCCGGAGGACTGACTTCGCAAAATCTGCCCAGGATGGTCTCCGGGCCATCGGTCCACTCAACTTGGGCCCAAATTCGGCCATCGCTAGCGGAGGTGAGTTGAGCATCAACAACTTGGACGTAGGCCGGCAAATCCCTCAACTCAAACTCAGCCCCGGCGACGGGGTTACGCTTCTGATCGACTTTGAGCAGGCCGCTAAGCGCCTCGCGGGACTTGAGGCCGAACCAACGCACCACCACTTTGAACTTGTGAGAGCCGGGGCTGGAGTCGTCGCCGGTGTAGACAATCTGGATAGGGAGATCGCTTGATCGGTCAAACGAAATTGAGCCACATAAGATCTCCTGGCCGTTGCGCTCTTCATTACCATAGTCCTCACAGACAAGGGGAACCGGTACATCTTGGATCCGAACAACGTGAGTCTCATTGGTTTGATGCTGGTTCGCGCTTCCGCTCCAGAGCCAGTAGGCCTGGACCTCTACCCTTCTTGCCTCGGCCGGGGCGACGAAAGTCCGGGCTGAGGCAGGACACCGGCACCAGGCGTGTCCCTGCCAACTTTCCTCGGCCAGTAAAACATAAAGATCATCGGCCAATGCCGCCGCCGGTCCAAACAGCAGGCCGATAAGCAGCGCGAGTAAGGTCGCCGGCTTCACAAAAAACCTAACCCGGCTTTCCATCATCAACCCTCCTCCGGCCTGACAGCTTGCGCGTGAATATGAAGTTGGCAGGCCACTGAGAAAAACGAAGCGTGAAGTTAAGTCAGAACTACGGGGACAGGCCTATTGTTTTTTGCTTCATAGTTAGTGTAAAGCATAACTACTCCGGGCACATCCGATATCCGGGGAGTTCACGGCCCCCCTGGTCGATGAGTATTTCGGCTGTTAATTCGGCCTACTGGGGGATGATCAATCAAATTATTTAAAAGGTGAGCCAATTTCCTAATCAAACGGTCAGGTTTAAATCCCGCCGTATGCCGGGGGTATTCTGACCGAAGTTGCTTTATAGTAGGGGTAAAGGAGAAGGGAACTCATGAAGACTGTGACGACGCCGTTTCTACCCAATGCCATGTCGGAAGATATAGAATCAGCGAGCGATGAAGATCCGCAACTCAGCGCTGACCAGCGGTCGGAGTTGTTAAGGTTGGCCCGCACCACTCTGACGACCTATCTAGAGCGAGGTTGTATCCCGGACTACGAAACCACCGATCCGGCCCTCAACCGTCAAGCCGGCGTCTTTGTCACCCTGTGGACTATCCCTACGATGACCCTTTCCCCCGACTCCCCGGCTGAGTGCCCCGAAAGTCCGGCTTTGGCGCTTAAATTCCGCGGTTGTATGGGCCACACGCCGGCCGACCTGCCCCTTTGCGAGGCCGTACAGCAAGTGACAATCACCACGGCCACCGCCGATCCGCGGGTCTGGCCCCTCAAACTTGAAGAGCTACCCCACACTCTGATTGAAATCTCGATCCTCTCACCGCTGCGCCGGCTGACCGACCTAAACCAGTTGCAAATCGGCCGGCATGGGCTGCTGATTATCCAGGGCGGGCGGCGCGGGCTGCTGCTGCCGGAAGTAGCCAGCCGCTCCGGCTGGGATCAGTTCGAGTTTTTAGACAACGTCTGCCTCAAGGCCAGCTTGCCGCCCGACAGTTGGCCTGAAGCGGACCTCTACATCTTCACCACCGAGAAATTCGGCGAGGCCATAAACTAAAGCCGGTTTTTCTAGATTTCAAAGCGAAACGAGCAGAATGACAGAATTAAATTCTCTTATTCTGCCAATTCTGCTCTGAGGTGGGTTGAACTTAAGTCCCGGGCTCAGGTTCGGGGCTGGGCTCCGTAGGGGGGAGCGGTGTCGGCGTAGGGGTCGGCGGTTGGAGTTCCCCAGCCTGTTGTTGGGCTTGCTCTTCAGCCTGCCGCTGCGCTTCTGCTTCAGCTTGGCGTTGGGCCTCTTCTTCTGCTTGCCGTTGCGCTTCTGCTTCGGCTTGGCGTTGTGCTTCTTCCTCAGCTTGCCGCTGCGCTTCTGCTTCGGCTTGGCGTTGGGCCTCTTCCTCAGCTTGCCGCTGCGCTTCTGCCTCAGCCTGCTGCTGCGCTTCTGCCTCAGCCTGCTGCTGCGCTTCTGCTTCAGCTTGCCGCTGCGCTTCTGCTTCAGCTTGCCGCTGCGCTTCTGCCTCAGCCTGCCGCTGCGCTTCTGCCTCAGCCTGCCGCTGCGCTTCTGCTTCAGCTTGGCGTTGGGCCTCTTCTTCTGCTTCAGCTTGGCGTTGGGCCTCTTCCTCAGCCTGCCGTTGAGCCTCCTCTTCGGCTTCAGGCTGCACTTCTTGTTCTTCGATGGCAGAGTCGGTCACTGGCGCTTCGATCCGGATTGAATAAGTCGTGGTGTCACCCAGCCCCTGGTTATCCGTGACCGCCAGGGTGACCGAATAGTCTCCGGCTTTATCGTAGCTGTGGCTGACAGTGACACCGCCAGCCGTAGCGCCATCTCCAAAGTCCCAGCTCAAATTCGCAAGGCTGCCATCGGGGTCGCTGGAGGGGCTAGCCTCGAAGGTCAGCAAGGCCCCCACCTGCCCGTCGGATGGACCAGCGATTACCGCCGCCGGCGGTTGGTTGGCCGCCGGCTCGCCCACGACGATCGAGCGTCCGGCCGAGGCGATCAAGCCACCGTTATCACCGACGGTCAGGGTCACCTGGTAGGTGCCGGGCGAGGCGTAAACATGGGCCATCGTACTCTCGCCGGCGGAGGCCGATCGGGTCGATAGCGAGGCAGCGCTGTCGCCAAAATCCCAGACGTAGCTAACAATGGTCCCATCCGGATCGTGAGAATCGCCGCTATCGAAAATAGCCCTCTGATTAACCATAACCGTGTCCGGACCATTGATCACAGCCACCGGCGGTTGGTTCGTGGCTTTTTCTTGCACTTGAATCGGGTGCTGAGCGGTGCTGCTCAACCCCGCATCGTCGGTGACGGTCAGCGTCACCTGGTAGGTGCCGGCCGCCTGATAGGTGTGGGCCACTGTGCTCTCGGCCGCCGATCGCGCCAGCTTCCCGACCGCGCTGTCGCCAAAGTCCCAGACGTAGCTGACGATGGTGCCGTCCGGATCATAAGAACCGCCGCTGTCGAAGATGACGGCTTCACCTACCACGCCGCTGCTCGGACCATTGATCAGGGCCAGCGGATGGTTGGCCACCACCTCCACGATTTGGAGGGTGTAAGTTGAGGTGTCGCTCAGGCCACCGCTGTCGGTGACGGTCAGGACAACGTTGTAGCTGCCACTCTGGCTGTAGTGGTGGCTCACAATCAGGCCAGCGGCCGTAGCGCCATCTCCAAAGTTCCAGTTAAAGCTGGCGAGGTTAGCATCGGGATCGCTGGCGCTGAGGGCGTCAAAGGTCAACTCGTCACCCACCTGGCCGGTAGTCGGGCCGTTGATCACGGCCAGAGGCGGTTGGTTAACCGGCCCGCTGACAGTGACGGTGTGGGACGCGGCATCACTCCAGACATCATTTTCTTTGACCCTGAGCCGGACCGAATAGGTACCGGCTCCGGCATAGGTGTAGATCGGGTTCTCAAGGGTGCTGCTATTGCCGTCGCCAAATTGCCATTCGGAGCGCTCGTGCTCGGTGGATTGGTTAGTGAAGTTGACGCTCAAGGGCTGGTCGCTGACCGGGCTGGCCGTGAAGCGAGCCACCGGCCGGACGGTGATGTAGTCGTCTCGCTCCTTGGTGTCTTCACCGCCGGGGCCTCTGACTCGCAGCTTGACCGTGTATCGGCCGGCTTTGTCGTAGGTATGCTCGCGGTCGCGGCAGCGAGTGCTGGTATCGCCATCGCCAAAGGACCATTTGCAGTCATCATAGTCCCCGCTCGACTCGTTATCAAAATCCACTTTCAGCGGGACCGGGCCGCTGCGCGGATCGGCGTCGAAGTCGGCGTCAGGGCCGCCGGGGCCCGGCACCGAAATTTTTTCCCACCAGGTCTCGATGACAGCCTCACCGGTGTGTTCGTAGTACTCAAGCCGCAAGTTGTGATTACCCCAAGGCAGCCAGCGCTCGCCCACCGCTTCCCGCGCCCCGCCATCGAACCAGCTATCGATCACCAACGCGTCGTCGATGAAAAAGCGCACGCCATCATCAACGACGGCGTGGAAGCGATAAGCCCCTTCGGTAAAAGGCAGGTTCCGCGTCCAGCGCACCGAGAAGTCATCGGCCGGGATGGCCGCATGCGGTGAGCCCATGCCCCAGTTAAAATTGAGGCTGAGGTCATCCCGCACCAGTTTCGGCGGGCCGGAGAGAGTCTGGTTGTTGAAGTACTCGCCGCGCCAGCCGGTGATGACCGGCTCCGGGGTGGGCGGAGGCGCCGGGGTGGGGGTTGGCGTGGGTGGGGTGGGTGGTGGAGCCGGGACGGAGACAATGGGCACGTTGGCCGCGTTCTCCGTCGAGACATAGCCGACGGAAATCCAGCCGCGGTCACCGGCCGGGGTCAGGTATTCGATCTGCCACCAACTGCCCTCGGCATTCGAGCCGGTAATCGTGGCCTTATCGCCGGGCCGTAGCGCGCCGATGATGGCGTAGTTGGTGCCGGGACCACGGCGCACATTAAGATTGACTCGACTGGTCGCGATCGCCTCGGTTGGGGGTGGAGTTTTGGCTTCGACCGTGGCCGTTGCTTGAGGCGTTGGCAGTGGCTCAAATTCCTCGGCCGTTTGAGGCTCAGGCGTGGGTTTTTCCGGAGCTGCGGTGGTGTCTGGGGGTTCAACGGTCGGTGAAGCTTCAGCCGTAGGCTCAACGATCGCCGGGGCTTCGGCCGTGGGACTTTCCTCTGGCTCGGATCTGAAGGTCAGGATGGTAAAGCGACCTTCAGCCGCGTAGCGACCGTCCTCGGACTGAGCGATGATGTGAGCCGCTTTCTGGGTTTGCCACCGCGTCTCGGGCAGCAGCGAGAAGGTCGCGACAAACTGGCCATCCGGCTCAACCGAAACGCTGGCCACGGCAAAGACCGGAATGGTGGTCTCATCCGGAGCGGTCAGGTAAACCATCACCTCGACCCCGGCCGGCCAGTTTCGGCCCTGCACCGTCAGGGCGCTGCCGACCGGACCGGCAGCGGGTTCGATCATGATTTCGGGTATGGGTTCGCTGGTTGGGGGCGCGAGCGCCTGGCTCGGTGTTTCCAGATAGAGCGAGAGCACCCCGACAATCGCGACGATGGCCACGACCCAAACTAGCAAGACGACCACAATGGCCAAGCGATACGTGCGGGGATTTTGGTTTAATTCCTCCATCAATGTCCTACTTTTCATTTTGACCTCCTGTCCGACCTGGGCCGCGGAGGCGGTCCAGGCTGTGGCTACTTTGATGCGCTCGATGTAGCCAACTTACCAAAGCTCAAGCGGAGCCGCGCGGAATTGGCGAGGAGTCGGAGTGGTGATTTGAGCCGGACTGATCCCCGCTCCGCCCAAAATATTCAAGGAGATCGAAGACCAGCAAACTTGTGGCCAACCCGACAATGACTTTTAGACTCAGCGGTTGGGTCAGCCAATCACTGATTTCGGGCCAGATCAGGTTCAGGCTCCATATTAGCAGACCCAGACCAATAGCTCTGCAGATTTTCATTTAACGACCTCGCCCCGCTTCAACAACCGCTCCTAAACAAAACTTCCCAAACGCCGTCCGCATCCGGGAAGTTCAAGCGTGGTGACCGGCACTTACTTCATTTTAAGTTAAGTCCGTTAAGTCCGGCCTATTTGATTGAGGTGGGCTTGGCTTAAGTCAGAATAAGTGCCGGTCACCTTATCCAAGTGGGAGAGACAGTGGTGAAAAGTGGCGATCACCCTTTTCGCCTATTCCTATGGTAGTACAGATCGGCTCGGGTTTCATCCGCCGCCGGAGGGGTTTTCCGGCCATCGATCTGCCAGTTTTGAACCTGGCTAAAGGGCGGGGATTAAAACTGTGATCTCATCTAACCACCAAGACCGGCCGGTCGATCTGAGCGATGACCTGCCGCTCTAAGTTCTCCAGCAGGATCGACCAGCAGCCCTGCCGGCAAGAAGCCCCGATCGCCACCAGATCGTAATCGCCCTGTTGCGCTTCTTTTATAATCTCATTGACGACAGGTCCGTGCCGGACTTTAGGCTGCGGCCGGACGTTGATCCGCTGCAAAGCGGCCAGGTCGTAGGCCAGGAGTTCTCCTTCGGGCGTCCCGGCCTGCATTAAGGCCTCGGCTTCGGCCCGCAGTTGCTGGCCTCGCACCCCCGGCGCCGCCCCGATTTGCGACATGACGTGCAGGACCGTGACCTCGGCCTTGGTTTCGACCAGCTCGCCCAGCTCCCGCTTGAACGAGTCTAGCAGCACCGGACTCTGAGCGCCGCTGTCGCACAGCAGGATCCGGCGAATCGGGCGCACCTGGCCTTTGGCGACCAGGACCGGGCAGGGCGCATTTTCGATCACGCGCGTTGCCGTTGAACCGATAAAGCGGGTGACGAGACGATGGGCCGGTCGTTTGCCCAGAATCACCAGGCCATAGCGACCGGTGGTGGCCTCGCGCAAAATCTCATCGGCCCGGTGACCGACGCGAATCTTGGCCGAGACTAAGGGTAAACTTTCTCCCAATAAGGCCAGGTGATGATTAAGCCGGACCTCGGCCCTGGCTCGCTCGGCCTCGCGCCGGATCACCATCAGGACGGTCGGGGTCTCTTCAGCCGGGAGGGGCGAAGGCGAGGGTTGGTGCAGCTCGGCTTGAAAATGGTGGGCGCGGGCGCGCAGGATCTGGGCGCCAAGTTGCATAGCGTTCTCAGAGTGAGGGGAGCCACCGGTCGCGATCAAGAGGCGCATGTTGTTTCTCCTTCATAATAACAGTAAGCCAAGCGGGACCAGCAGCAGCCCGATCATAAAGATCGTTAAGTGCCAGTGGTTGGCGGTAACCCAGCCGACAAAACTCAGCATGGCCCGCTGGTAGGGCTGATAAATCGTACTCAAAATGAGGCCGGCCACCACGGTGATGCTGACAATCTCGACCAGGACGATGGTAAAGGCGGCCGGATTATCGAGCAGCATCGCGGCCAGGAGGGTATCGATAAAGGTGGTCACGTTGGCGCCCATAATGTAAGGGATCACGTTTTCACGCCGCACAAAGCCACGGTGGCTGAGGGGCACCAAGATGCTAAGCGAGATGCTGACCGACATCGAGATGAGGGTGACGGCAGCGCCCAAGAGGAACATCACCCACGGCCGGTAAACCAGGCGCGAGACGTGCCCGACCTGGCTTTCCTTCAGGGCCATTTCCGGCAGGCAGCGGTCGAAAAAGTTGAAGCTGACCATAATGATCCCAAGCCCGGCGACGAATAACCCCCAACGCGGTAGCCACTCCTGGGCCAAGCGCACGAAGGGATCAAAGACCAGGCCCAGCAGCGAGGCGAGCAAGACGCCCCCTTGGGGCTGGAACCAGTCGAGCCACTGCCCTTCCAACATGAGCAGACCGAGGCCGATCCCAAACAGGTGGATCGTCCCGGTCACCGCAAACGAAAGCAGCCCCATGCTCAGACTGTTGGCCCGGTCTCGCCCGCGCAGTACGTAGATGAAGCCGATGAAGAGCACGATGAAGCTCGCCCCCAGCCGGCTGCCGTTGATCATCATAAAGGCGGCCAGCCGGTTGATGGCTCCAGCCTCCAAAAAGGTCAGAGCCGCTGCCGCCACAGGCGAGCCGCTCATCAGCAAATAGGCGGCCAACCAGCCAAAACCTAGACTGTTTAAGGCATTGTCCACCGCAAGGTGGTTAATCACCAGCGGGGTCAGGTCACCGGCGCCCTCTTTCATCAGCATAATGGCCAGCACAAAGAGAAAAATACTGGCGACAAACAAGGCAATTTTGTCCAACCGAACCCTAGTCCACCAAGCCGGCTTGGCTTGGGCCGGCGCTGGCTCGGGGGCCAAGGGGATAGCTAACTCGGCTGAGTCGCTCTCCGGATCGATTATCTCTTGTGGCGAGAGATCGGTCTGGCTCATCATCTTTTTTTATGGATTAGCTGAAATTTGTCGACAAGAGCTGGCCGGCCGGCTCCAGATCGAGCCGGGGTTTAATTTCCTGCTGCCACAACTGCTCAACGATGGTGGCATAGGCTTGGGACCAGCCTCCTAGATCGATCACGGTAAAGGGCCGCGGCAAAGCGGTGAAATGGCTGGCCTCCGGTTGGACCGGGCGAACGTAGTAGTGTGCCAGCGCGCTCTGCCCGGCCTCGCTCAGCAGAAAATCGATAAAAGCTTGCGCGGCCCGGCGCTCGGCCTGGGTGGTGTTGGTATCAACCACCGCGGCCACGTGTTGCGCCACAATCGTCCGCTCGGGCACAATGATGTCCAGCGGCACCCCGCGGGTCTGGGCCAGGCGGGCGTCCTGCTCATAGGTGACCAGCGCCTCGCCCGCGCCTAACTCAAACAGCGTCATCCCCGCCCGGGCCGAAGGGGCCAGCAAGCAGACATTATCCCAGATAGCCCGGAGTTGGGTCTCGGCCGCGTCCCGGCTGCCGGTCTCCAGGAGGACGCTGCCGTACTCGGCCAGCACAGCCCAATCGCCGGCCCCGGATTGGCCGGGATCGGCGTGGATCAAGCGCAGCCCGGGCCGGCCCAAATCACTGAAACCGGCCACGTTGGCCGGGTTGCCGGGCCGGGTGACGATCACCATCGGCGTGTGGCCGAAAATCACCGGTTCGGCCTCCCACCGGACCCGACGCCCAACCTTGAGCCAGTTCAAGTGCTGCTCGTTGCTCAACAGGACCACATCGGCCGGCGCGCCCAGGTTGATATGGGCGGCCAGCGTGCCGGATGGGCCAAAGACAGCCTCCAGGCTTAGATCGCGGCCGGTCTCTGCTTCCCAGGTTCGCTCAAAGGCCGGGAAAATTTCCTGGGTGAGCACTTCTTCCTGGGTGCTGAAGGCGTAAACAACCAGGCGAACCGGTCCCCGGCTGTCCGCCAGAATGGCCTGGCTGGTGTAAAAGAGAATGACGATAACAATCAGCCAGCCCAACACCCAATTGCTCAAGGTACGCCAGCTTCGGTCTCGGGTAGAGTCCATTGGATCTTCCTTGATCTCGGTTTGGCCACCCGCCGGGTGACGCTTCGCAGGGCCGGTTTGGCCACCAGCACCGGGCGATCAACCCACTCGAGCAGTTGATCCACGACCGCTCCCGCCGTCCGCCGCTGCCACCACCGGGTGGGATCCGCCCCGACAATGACCAAATCCGGATTGCTTTCTTCGATTTCGGTCCGCACTTGATCGTCCGGCGAGCCGGATCGAAATCTAAGCCGGTCTTCAGCCTGCCAGCCGGACAGCTCCCGGTTGATGCGCCGCAACAATTCACCCCAGGGAGTATCGCTGGCCAGCCAGTGGTTGACCCCAACCTTATGCAGCAGGTGGCTGTACATCGCCGGCGCCCGGGGCAGGATCACCAAGACCGTCACAGTAATCTCGCCCAGCTTGGCGAAGCGCATTAACCAATCAACCGCCAGCGGATCGAACTCGCGCCCACGAGCCAGGAACAGGATCTTTTCGAGCCGGCGGTGAGGGGGCCGAGCGACCAGGACCGAGGTGGGCAGGATCTTGGCAGCCAGGCGGCTGATCGACGGGACAAAGAGAGGCCGGTGGGGTTGGACCGGTTCGCCATAAATGACCAGGTCGTACCCGTGCCCTGCTTCAGTGGCGAGGGCTTCGAAATCGGCCCGGGTCTCCACATTGTCTTCAAAGAAGCGCACATGCCCGGCCAGAAACCGGTTCAGGTACTGGACGTAAGCGTGAGTCGCTTCGATCTCGGCCGTGGTTTGGTGGCAGACCAGCAGGCGTAAGGTGGGCACCCCGAACTCCGGCCAGACTCGGGCGATAATTTCATCGATGGTCGCCGGCTCACCGGGGTTGACGGTGTGGATAACCTCGTCCATCGTTAGCAAGGGTCGACGATGACCGGGCATCTTACCCCTCCTCGTAGAAACTTCTCAATATTTCCAAAGAGAACGCAGGTTGAGCCTGGCGATAGCTGTTGGTTTCGATCAGCTCAACCAACTTTGCTAGGCTTCTTGCTCAAGGAGGTTCCGAATCATAGTGAGGTGCGACATTAGCCGGCAGTGTCGTCGTTTGATCTGCTCATGCAAGTCCTGCTGCTCTTCGTGGCGAATGGCTTCTTGCTCGTGCCGCCGCGCCAGTTGGCCCTCATGCTCCTCGGCGTAGAGCGGCTGGTAGCCATTCAGGGCCACTTCGTGATCATCGACAGCTTTTTTGTGCGCTTTCACCGCTTGGAGATGTTCTTCCAATCCTTCCCGGTCTTCGGCCACCACCCGAGTGATTTTTTCCAGGCAAGCTAAAGCCGTCAGATGGTCCTCTTCCCACTGGAGGAGTTCCTCCAGCCAGCGGTGATACTCTTTGGACCAGTGTTTATGGTCATTATGCATGACGGCTAAAAACGGACTCTTTTCAATCATCACCCGCCTCCTCAAGAAACCCCCGATTTTTGGAGTCCAGAATGAATTCTGGACTCCAAGTCCTCATAAATCGGCTTTTTTCGGGCTACCCAATAGCTAGATGCTGGTATGTTACCCCTTCAATTTTAGTGTAAACGAGATCGAGCCAGGGCACATCGGGCATTAAAATAGTTTGTCGCCTGGCGCCACTGCCAGTCTGCCCCCTAGCTAAGCACCGCGGTTTAAACCCGGCCGGTTGATCAGGGCTAAAACTGGCCATCTGGTGAGGTTCAAATCTCTTCGGCTGGCTGGCGCTTCGACTGCGCTTTTGTTTTACACTAAAAAAGAAGGGGAATGAGGTGAGAAAATGTTTAAGAAGATTTTGGTCCCGACCGATCTATCGGCCAAGAGTAAGGAGCCGCTGTCCATCGCGGTCGAGCTGGCGACGCGCAGCAAAGGTGAAGTGGATCTGATCCATGTGATCGAACTGATCCCCAATACCTTTTTTGAGGAGTTCGAAGACTTCTACGCCAAACTCGAGAAACACGCCGAAAAAGAGTTGGCCTTGCTGACGGCGCCGTACCAGGGCCAGCGGATCCGGATTAACCGGGAAATCATCTACGGCAACCGGGTCGAGGAAATCCTCCGTTTTGCCCAGAACCGGCAAATCGACCTTATCATCATGAACTCCCACAAGATCGATTTCGATAATCCGACTCACGGCTGGGGCACCATCAGCTATAAAGTGGTGGCTCTGTCCCAATGCCCGACCATGCTGGTCAAATAACGGAGGCAACATGAGCACCGTCTACGGTCCTTTACCGTCCCGGCGGCTGGGACAATCGCTGGGTGTGGATCCGATTCCGTTCAAAACCTGCAACTTCAACTGTGTTTACTGCCAATTGGGCCGGACCAAACCGCTGACCAACACCCGGCGTGATTTCTACCCGCCCGCCGCTATTCTGGCCGAGGTCGAAGCCGCGCTGGCCGCGCATAGCCCGGGCGAGATCGACTATATCACGTTTGCCGGCCAAGGGGAGCCGCTGCTCTGTGCCAGCCTGGGCCAACTCATTAGAGACATCAAACGGCTTAGCGCCATCCCGGTCGCGGTCATCACCAACGGCTCGCTGCTCTTTGAGGCGGAGGTGCGGGCAGAACTCGCTGCCGCCGATGTGGTTTTGCCGTCCCTCAACGCCGCCGATCCGGAGACCTTCCGCCGGATCAACCGCCCCTGGCCGCTGCTCAATGTGGCCAGCATCATCGATGGGCTGGTGGCCTTCAGGGAGATATTTTCGGGACAGATCTGGCTCGAGGTCATGCTGATCAAAGGCTTAAACGACACAGAGCCGGTGTTGACTACTCTGGCTCAGGCCATTCGGCGCATCCGGCCCGATCAGATTCACCTCAATCTGCCCGTCCGGCCGCCGGCGGAAACTTGGGTGGCGCCGCCCGATGAAGCCGGGCTGCGCCGGGCCCTAGCCCTTCTGGATGGCCTGGCCACCGTGGTTCAGCCCACCGAGATGGAACTCTTGCTGGGCCAGCATGAGTCGATGCTGCAAACGGTGATCGAAATCCTCCGCCGCCATCCCCTCAGCGAGGCCAAGATTGTGGAAGCTTTGCGCCATCAGGCGGCCTCACCGGTCCAGACTGTGCAAATCATGGCCGCCCTGGCCGCCGATCGCCGGGCCCGCCGCCTGACCTACGAGAACGAGGTCTTCTGGGAGTATCTGGACGATGATTAACCAGCCGCCGAGGTTTTGAATTCTTCCAATTATATGTAAAATAAGAGCACTTTACTCTTAGCCTCATAGGCTGTCGATGCCAAAGAAAAAAGCTGTGGCCGTTATCTTTCGAATAGGCGAGCAGAAAATTTGGACCTATGGGGGTTTGCTGTTCTGCCTGGGCGGGTTGACGGGTTGTCTGGCTGTGGAGACTCCGGGAAGCGCGGCGGTGGTCGATCCGCAGGGTGCCTTTCTAGCCATCGTGGGCGGGATTGTGCTGCTGGCCACGCTGGGTTATGCCGGTCTCAAAGCGTTCCTGGAGTTTAATGAGGTTCGCGAGGGTAACGCGATCGAAGGCCGGGTTCAACTTATCGGTTTTGTGGTGGGCTTGTTACTGACCTTGCTGATCATTGCCGCCGACTATTCAGCCCCCGCCTCGGCCTCCATCTCGGGCCTGCTACCACGCTTTCCCTGGTTTATTTTGATCGTCTTGGGCATGTTGGCCGGCTTTACGGTGGGGTTGGTGAGCATAGTCGTCGCCAATGTTCGCTCTACCAGCGGGATGGAATTGATCATCTTGGTGCTCTCGTTTGTCAGCTCCACCGGCCTATACCTGATTGCCTTCAACGATACAAACCGCGGCAGCATCCTCTCCGGCGTGGTCTCGGTGCTGATTGGACTGCTGCTCTTTCGGATGTTCTTCCCCACCCAGCCGCGAGAAGCGTAGTTTTTAGTTAGATTGGTTCAATCTTCTAGATTGAACCAAGCTCGTCAAGTTAAAAACGTGCCCTCCCTTAATTTCCCCCCAGATCAAGCACGACCGTAGCCCCATTGTTAGCTTCGTTGGGATTGACCAGGATGGTGGCGGTCTGGTCGCCCTTGGTAAAGCCGAGCTGGGCCTTTTCTTCAAAAACGTTGGTTAAGACCGGGGTCCAGCCCAAGGTCATAAGGCGGTCTCGAAGAAAAATGGTGGTGCTGTAGGGGCTGCTGGCGCTGGTATACTCGATCAGCGAGGGATAGACCGCCGTCAGCTCGGCGTCGGCCGGCCGCGGTAGGGCCAGCAAAGGACTGGATCTGGCCTTGAACGGCGGCTTGATCGTCACCGGCTGATTGATCTGGCTCAGCCGATAGGAGACCCGGATTGTGCCGGTGTCGATCAAAGCAGCGTTGGGCATCGGATTGAGGATACGGACCGTAGCCGAAAGCTCATAGCTGACCACAATATTCTGCGGCTGGAGGACCCACATTTCGCCGGCGGCCTGGTCAAAGGCCACCTGGGGGCTAGTGAGATCGGCTTGAGTAAAGGTATAGTAATTGGTCTCCAGCCCGTTCAGGGTTTGGCTTAGAGGCGCGGTAGCCGAGACGGAGGGCAGCACCAGCCAGGGGGTTAAGTCCAGCAGGCCAAGCGTTTCCGGAGCGAGCGGCGCGTTCAGCAGCGGTTCAAACCAGATCGACTCGTCCCCCAAGTTCAGGTAGACCCGGTCAGCCACCTGATAAAACTCGGTCAGGCCAAGCGGCGTGCGCGCGTTAGGCAGCTTGCCCTCCAGGTACGTGGAGCGGTAAAGCTGCTCGGCCGGGCGATCGACCACGCGCTTCGTTTCAACGACACCCGCTGCCACCTCGCCCCCGCGCTGCCCGTTAAAGTTGACCGTGACCTCCGCTTGAAAACTCTGCAGCGACGAGAGTTGGGCCTCGAAGGGAGGCACCTCCACCGCCTGTTTCATGATAAATCGCGTGGCCGGGGTATCCGAGCCGCTGGCCAAGTTGGCGGAACAGGCGACCAGGACGGTACTCAACAGCAGTAGCCAGCCTAACCTCATTGAGTTCGTTTAACCTCCATCGTGACTATCCCCAGATTACGGTTGTATCTTACTCTTGCTGTTAGTGAATTCAAAATCAAGCTCGCGCCAGCCGGTAGGCCTAAATGAGTCCAGACCTTAGCATGAATAATCGGCGGCTGGTATAATTCTTTGCTTGAAATTTAGGAAGGTTTATCTCGAGCCCGGTGTCTTAGTCCACGATCAACGTTTTCGCGGAAACGCATCAAAGTATGGAATTCACACCCGTTATCATCTGGTGGCTGCTCCTCTTCATAATTGGCCTGGTTGGCTGGCCCTTGGCCTTCAGCCTCCTTCGCTTCCTGCCCGATCGAGGCTTTGCCTGGGCCCGGCCGGTCGGCTTGTTGCTCACCGGTTATCTCTTATGGTTGGGCGCTACCTTCCGTCTCCTGCAGAACAGCACTGGCGGCGTCCTGGCGGCGCTGGGGCTGGTGCTGCTCGGCGGCTGGTGGTGGCACCGACAGCAGGTCAAAGCCGGTCAGAGCGAGCCGATCTTGGTCTGGCTCAAGCGGGAGTGGCGCTACGCCCTCAGCGTCGAACTGTTGTTTACGGTCGCGTTTCTGGGCTGGGTTTTCTACAAGGCTTACAACCCTAACATCGAAACCGCAGGCGGCGAGAAGTGGATGGAGATCGCCTTTATCAACGGCATCCTCCGCAGCGACTACTTTCCGCCTAAGGATCCCTGGCTGTCCGGCTTCGGGATCAGCTACTACTACTTTGGCTATGTCATGATGGCGGCTATCACTCGCTTAAGTGGCATTGTTTCGACCACGGCCTTTAATCTCTACATTCCCGCTCTGTTTGGCATGACCCTGGTCGGAGCGCTGGGGCTGGTAGCCAACTTGGTAACCCTTTATCAGCAAAGCCGCTCTACCACCCCTGATCAGCCCCCGACCGAACAGACTAACCGGCTGGCCTACCTTAGTCTGGGCATCGGCCTGCTGGGGGCTCTGTTGGTGGGCCTTTTGGGCAACCTCACCGGGTTGCTAGAAGTGCTGCACAAACGCGGCCTACTGGCGCCGGAGTTTTGGGCCTGGCTCGATCTGCGGGATCTGCGCGAGCCACCCGTGCCCAGCGAGAGCTGGATCCCGGACCGCTTCATCTGGTGGTGGCGCGGCTCGCGGGTGCTAACCGACTACAATCTCCTCGGCCAGGAGCAGGAAGTCATCGATGAGTTTCCCTTTTTCAGCTTTCTGCTGGGTGACGTTCACCCCCACGTGTTGAGCTTACCCTTTGTGCTGTTGGTGACCGCCTTGGCCCTCAACTTGCTGATCAGTGCCGATCGCCCCAAAATCGAGCCTCCCAGCCCGGGGCTGGCCGGCCAGCTCAAAGCCCGGCTGCAAAATGCCTGGCAAGAGTTAACCGCGGCAACAGGGGGAGCGACCGGCTTTGCCCTCTACGCCCTGGCCATCGGCGGGCTGAGTTTCCTCAACACCTGGGACTTTCCCATCTACCTCAGCGTGGTCGGGTTGGCTTTAGTCGTCCGCCTGGCGCAGCAGCGAGAGCACTGGCAAGGGGCGCTCCTGCCAGGCGTGATAGGCACCGGCCTGCTGGCGATCGCCGGAGTGCTGTTTTATTTGCCCTTTTACGCCACGTTTCAATCGCAAGCCCGAGGGCTGCTGCCCAACCTGTGGAACCCCACCCGGCTGCCCCAGTTCTTTGTCTTCTTCGGGCCATTTTTGGTAGCGGTCACCGGCCTGCTGGTGGCGCTGTCCAGCCACGGCCGTGGCTGGCGACGGCAGCTCGGCTGGACTCTGCCGGTCACACTTTTAGGGCCGGTGGTTGGGCTGCTGCTGGTGTTGGTCTCGCTGCTGATCAACCCGATGGGCCAAGATTATCTGCAAGGAGTTTTGGCCAGTCCAGAGGTGCAAACCGTTATCGGCGGCAGCTCGGTTGGCGCGCTGCTGCAAGAGGCGATCACCCGACGGGTCTTCAATCCGTGGACCTATCTCCTGCTCGGCGGGCTGCTCGGTTGGGCGCTGGCCCTGGGTGTTGGCCGGCTACCGCCGTTCGTGCCTCAAACCGGGGAACAGTCGCCGGGTAGAGGAGCCAACGCTGTCGAAAAATTCGTCTTGATCTTACTGATCGTCGGTTTGGGTCTGCCTCTAGTCGTCGAGTTTGTCTACCTGCGGGATAACTTTGGTATTCGCATGAATACCATCTTTAAGTTTTATTTTCAGGCCTGGGTGTTGTTAGCCTTAGTGTCGGCGTTTGCCCTGTATTATGTTTCAAAAAACTTATCGCGCCTATCCAGCCTGCTCTTTCTGTTGGTTATGGGGGCCCTGGTGGTCGCCGGTCTGGTCTATCCGGTCCTGGCGACACTCGACCGGGCCAACTACTTCCAAAACGAGCCGACCTTGAACGGGATCGAGTGGGTGGCGCAGTTCCGGCCGGCGGACTACGCGGCGATCCAGTGGTTGCGCGCCAACGCTCCGCCGGAGGCTGTCATTCTCGAAGCGCCGGGAGCCAGTTATGCCGCTTACCAGTACACCGGGCGAGTGTCGGCGCTGACCGGCATTCCGACCTTGCTGGGGTGGGGAGGTCATCAAAGCCAGTGGCGGGGGAACTATGATGAGCCGGCCCGGCGCGAGCCGGAAATCGACGCTATCTACAACACGCCGGATCCTGGCCAGGCTTTAGCTCTGCTCCAAAAGTATGGCGTGGATTACGTCTATGTCGGCGCCCTGGAGCGAGAGCGCTACTCGCCCCAGGGATTGGATAAATTCGCTCAATTTCTGCCCGTTGCCTTTCAACAGGATGAAGTGACGATCTACGCCGTTCCCTAGGCGGCCGCCTCTAAAAATACACCCACCCGGTGTAGGGGCGTAAAATTTTACGCCCCTACACCGGATCAATTTTCATTATTTCATTTTTATCTAACTTGTGACAGGTCGCCTCTCTGGTTATAATTGAGTCTCTGTCACAAACATCCGCGGAGGAAAACCCTTTATGAGCATTGACCACCTACTCGATGGCAAAATTGCTGTCGTCACCGGGGCTGGACGAGGACTGGGTCGCGCCACGGCCTTGCTTTTGGCTAAAGCCGGGGCCACCGTCGTGCTGGCGGCACGCTCCGGGGATCAGCTTACCGGCGTGGCAGAGCAGATCAAGCAGAATAACGGGCAGGCCCTGGCCATTCCTACGGATGTCAGCAATATTGGCCAGGTCGATCACCTGCTGGTCTTGACCCTGCGGGCTTTTGGGGGGGTTGATATTTTGGTCAATAACGCCGCCTTAATCAGTCCCCTGGGGAAGGTTTGGGAAACATCACCTTTGGCCTGGCAGCAGTTAATGGGAGTCAACTTGATCGGTCCGTACCTGTGCGCCCGGGCTATGCTGCCCCATATGCTGGAGAAAGGCAGCGGTCGCATTATCAACGTCTCGTCAGGGGCGGCCAACCGAAATATTGTCGGCGCCAGCGCCTACACGGTTAGCAAAGCGGCCTTGGAACGCTTCAGCGACAGCCTGGCCACGGAACTCAAAGGCAGCGGCGTCGTCGTCACCACGTTTAGACCGGGGATCATCGATACGCCGATGCAGGCTCACATTCGCGGCACACCGGAGCACCTCTTCCCCCCGGTCACTACCTGGCAAAGTTGGTACGATACCGGCCAACTGCGCCCCCCAGAAGAGCCGGCCTACGGCATTCTTTGGCTGGCCAGCCACTACGCCGCCAAGGCTAATGGCCAAATTTTTGGCATCGATGATGAGTCGTTCAGGCGCCAGATTGCGGCCGATTTAGGCATCAAGCCGTTCAAACCAAGAAACCGCTGATAACGCTGCCCCCGGCGTTGACAAAGATGAAGGCCAAAAGTAAAATGGTCGACGTTAGAGGGTTGAGGCTCTTAACTCCCCATGGGGCTGGACTTCCAATCGATCGCTCATAGTCAGATGTAAGCTCAGGCTTGCGTTTCGCCCATGGCGACCTGGCCGGTCCGATCCGTCGCAACATTTACGCGTATTATTTGAGGAGAAAGATTATGGCATTTGATAACATTGAAGTCCCGCAAGACGGGAAAAAGATCACGGTTGAAAACGGCCGGCTTAATGTTCCGGACCAACCTATTCTCGGTTTCATCGAGGGCGATGGGATTGGCTACGATATTACCACGGCCAGCAAACGTATTTGGGATGCCGCCGTACAGGCGGCCTACGGGGGCCAGCGCAAAATTGCCTGGATGGAGCTTTTTGCCGGCGAAAAGGCGGCCAAAGTCTACGATGGCAACTATATGCCCTCCGAGACCTTCGATGCTATTAAAGAGTTTGTCGTGGCGATCAAGGGTCCGCTAACCACTCCGGTAGGCGGGGGTTTCCGCAGCTTAAACGTCACCCTACGCCAGGTGCTCGATCTGTATGCTTGTGTGCGCCCGGTTCGCTGGTATCGGGGGGTGCCTAGCCCGGTCAGAGAGCCCCAAGACGTCAACATGGTCATTTTCCGCGAAAATACGGAAGATGTTTACGCCGGCATCGAGTACGAAGCCGGTACTCCGGAAAACGAGAAGCTGGCCAATTTCCTGCGCCAGGAGATGGGAGCTGAGTTTTGGGAGGGGGCGGGCATCGGCATTAAACCGATCAGCGCCTTTGGCACCAAGCGACTAGTCCGGAAGGCCATCCGCTATGCGCTCGATCGAGGTCTCAACAGCGTGACGCTGGTCCATAAAGGTAACATTCAAAAGTTTACCGAGGGGGCTTTCCGCAAATGGGGCTATGAATTGGCTAAAGAAGAGTTTGGCGACGTGACCCTCACCGAAGACGAACTGTGGGACCAGTACAACGGGAGACAACCGGAAGGTAAAGTGGTCATCAAAGACCGGATTGCCGATATTATCTTCCAACTGGCTCTGCTGCGCCCGCGCGAGTTTAGCGTGCTGGCTTGTCCCAACCTCAACGGTGATTACCTGAGCGATGCCCTGGCCGCCCAGGTCGGCGGGGTCGGGATTGCGCCGGGGGCCAATATTGCCGATTATGTGGCCCTCTTTGAGGCTACGCACGGCACCGCGCCTAAGTACACCAACAAAGATGTGGTCAATCCCGGTAGTCTGCTCTTTTCCGGGGTGATGATGTTGGAGTACATCGGTTGGAACGAGGCCGCGCAGTTGATTACCAACGCCTATGAGAAGACGATCGATCAGAAAGTCGTCACCTATGACTTTGCCCGCCAAATGCAAGGCGCCACCGAGGTCAAGACCAGCGAATTTGCCACGGCGGTGATCAATAACCTCTAGGCACAAACCTACCGGCTCAACAAACAAGGGCGACCATACGGTCGCCCTTGTGTTATATTACCCTTCGCCCGCTCCCCAACTCAATCAAAGGCTTTATGAGCGGACAAGAAATCTTCAATGTCTTCAAAGAGTGAGGTCCGGCTTTTGGTGGCCCGGCGCAGCCGCTCCACCTTGACCTGTTCGGTGGTGTCTACCCAGTCCGCAAACTCCCGGTAAACCGGCAGCGGTGTTCTATCGCCGAATTCGTCAATATAATCGGCAATTTCCTGGGCATAAATTTGTGTTTCTTCGATGCTGCTGTGCTCGAAATCGGCCGTGAAATAAGCGGCGACGTTGCGGTATTTAACAATGCCGTAGGTCATCATCCGGGTGATTACCTTGGCTACATCATAATTGGGAACATCATCGTCCGGATCGTTGATCGACTCCCACAGATCGTAGGTGAGATTAGAGAGAAGGTCCAGCATTTCCTCGCTGGTCAAGTCTTCAAATTCGTCGACTGTCATTAGCCGCCTCTTTCTGCCAGTATGCTACTCCTAAATATTCTTGACCATGTTGAGGGATGCTTGTGTTGGCTCTTATTATAACATCATTTAAACCTGGATCAATAGGGAATTTTCGCAGTTACTAGAGTCTGACAACCAGAGCTAACTAGGGCTAAAGGGCTGACCACTCGGTAGGATAATCGCCTCGATGCTGCGAGCCCGGTTGTACTGCAGCGCCGTAACATCCGAGGCGGCAAAGTTGGTACGGATCAACAGGGCACCGTTAAAGTGAGCGCCTTCCAGTTTGGCTGCCTCAAAAATTGTGTCTTTGAGATAACAATCTTTAAGGTTGGCCTCTTGGAGATGGGCCAGCTTCAAGGAGGCGCTTTCCAAATCGGCTCGGTACAGGCTTGACTGCTGCATTCGGGCCGCGCGTAAATTGGCCCGGGTCAGACTGCTGCCGCTTAAATCCGCCTGGTCCAAGATCGCTTCCCGCAGGTAGCCATCGACGAGTTTGGCTTGACGCAGATTAGCGGCACTAAGGTTGGTTCGAAAAAGATTAGCTCTTGAGAGATTAGCGCCCTGCAAGTTAGCGTTGCTCAGATCAGCCTCGCTAAAGTTGGTCTCGCGCAGATCGGCTCCGCTCAGATCTACCCCCTTCAAATTTTGGGCCGATAGATCAAGCCGCCGCAGGGGTGTGCTTCTGTCAGTGCCGGCCCAGTTCAGAGCCACTCGTAAGTGACTTTCGCGGCTCTGGCGATCGTCGGCGACCGTGGTGATGAAGCTTTGGCTTACTTGCTTTTCGATCACCAGGTCGCGAATAGCCGCTTCATAGCTGTAGCCGGGCAGCCACTGGTGACAGTGTTTGCAAATCAGGGCCCGGACCCGAATCTCCTCATCGCAAAAGGGACAGCGTTTCATTTCGTTGGTAGGTAATGGCTCGTTCAAGATCTTTGCCCTCCTGCCCCTATTATAACTAATTTTGCCATCCCTTAAAACCAGCCTACCAACCAACGATGCAGGCGTTATGGAAACGGTGCTGCTTACCCTTCGACAGGCTCAAGGTAAGCAGCGTTAGCCACCCCCCTGAGCCTGTCGAAGGGAGCCGGCCTAAGGCGAGGCCTTCATAATCACCGGGAAGTAGTAAATATTGGTAAACTTAGGAACGTGGACGAACGCTGAAGCAGTTTGAGGCGCGATGCCGACGCCGGCGAGGGTCACCGTATTAGGGATCGATCCCGTCACCGCGCCGGTGGCGGTGACGGCATAGGTCACGGTAATAAGGCGGCTCGGGGAGAAGCTGCCACTCCAGGTCAAGGTCGGCGCGCCGGAGGGATCGACCCCGCCCTGCGTCGCCGCCAGTGAGCCGGGCACATAGGTCAGGCCGGGCTGGATCACGTCGGTCAGGACAAACGTAGAATCGACCTCAAGACCGCTGTACGCCAGCGAGATCGTGTAAGCAAAAACCTCACCGGGATCGGCCGAGAGGGGCACGACTCGCTTGCTGAGGGTAGTCTGCGGCACGGCTCCGTTAACGTCAGCTAATTCGTAAATCGTACCGCCGTGATGGACGACGTAAAGCTCACCGGCCTCATCTTCACCAAAAGCGCTGATATTGTAGTTTGTATCCAACTTTTGAGCGGGCGTGGTCCAACCGGCCCCGGATTTAGTCAGCGTCCAGATTCTGCCGGTCACGAAATCGGCGTAGAAGTAATAGTCGGCCAGGGCTGGATACTTACTGCCTCGATAGACGAAGCCGCCAGTCACGGACCGGCCCAGACTCCGATCATAAAAGGCAATGGGGGCCTGGTATTGAGCCGGGTTGGGAGTGCAGTTCGCCAGTACTGTCTCACCGCGTTGGCACGGACCTTCCCGCACTTTCCAGCCGTAATTCAGGCCGGCTTGCCCGGCCGGCTGGTAGTCGATCTCTTCCCAGGCGCCTTGCCCGACGTCCCCCAGGTAGATATCGCCGGTGGCCCGGTCAAAACTGAAACGCCAGGGATTGCGCAAGCCCAGGGCCCAAATCTCATCCAGCCCGGCTTGCCCCACAAAGGGGTTGTCCGCCGGAATGCCGTAATTTTTCCCGGCCTGGGGGTTATCAACATCGATCCGCAAAAGCTTACCCAACAGCGAGTCGATATTCTGAGCCCGATTCTCGGGATCGTCGCCGCTACCCCCATCTCCCATACCAATATAGAGATAGCCGTCCGGGCCAAAGAGCAACTGACCGCCGTTGTGGTTGGAATAAGGCTGCGCGATGGTCAGGATAATAAAAGCGCTCGCCGGCTCGGCCACGTTGGGATTGGCTGAAACAGTGTAGCGGGCAATCACCGTATCGCCATTGTTATTGGTATAGTTGACGTAAAAATAACCGTTGGTCTCATAGTTGGGATGAAAAGCCAGCCCCAACAGACCGCGCTCGTTGTTACCGCTCCCATCGGCGGGGCTAAGGACCAAATTAGGAATACTCAAGAAGGGAGTGGGCAAGACACTACTGCCGTTATCGATGATTTTGATCCGACCATCTTGTTCCACCACAAACAGCCGGCCCGATCCGTCTCCGGCGTGAGTGACCTGCACCGGACGGCTAAAGCCGGAAGCCACTTCATTCAAGACAATGTCAAAACTGGCTTGCCTTGGCTGGCCAGCCCTCAGCGCTGTCCCGGTGGGTTGATCGACCCCGGTTTTGGCCTGCAAGCGATCGACGGCCCCGGGGATACCCAGGCCGGCCAAAAATATGGCTGTACTCAAGATAAAAATCCCTAATCGAAAAGCTAGGTGCATTTCTTTGATTTCCTCCTCAAATTAACATCCGACGATCTAAACCAAATTCCCGGCCAAGATGTTACTTAATCTAAATTAAAATTTGGCCCGGTTAAATACGGTTTACCACTTTCAGCTCAGCCCATTTGACAGAACAGGCCAATTTGATACCTTTAGGGGTGAGAGGCTCCCTGCCTGTGAGCGTCTTCTATAGGAGGTTAACATGACGAACTGCATTTACATTGCCACAGCCGAACCGCGCTGCGGAAAGTCACTGATTTCATTAGGCTTGACCGATATGCTGCTGCGCCGCACCCGTCGCATCGGGGTCTTTCGGCCGATTATTAGTGTCGACTCACCGGACCATCGTGACAAAAACATCGATCTCTTACTCTCCTACTTCAACCTTGATCTAGAATACGCGGACACCTATGCCTTTCTGATGCGGGAAGCGAATGAGCTGCGCAGCCAGAACCGGGATGATGAGCTGCTTGACCGGATCTTTGAGAAATATAAAGCCTTGGAACGCCGCAGCGATTTTGTGTTGTGCATCGGCTCCGATTTTGTGGGAGAAGGTTCGGCCTTTGAGTTCGAAATGAATGCCCAGATCGCCAAAAACCTGGGCTGCCCGGTTCTAGTGGTCGGTCACGCGGCAGATCGGACCGTAGAAGAAGCCGTGACCCCGGTTCAAATGGCGATCGATGCTTTTCTGGAGCGCGAGTGCCAAGTTTTGGGCACCATCGTCAACCGGGTTGAGCCAGACCTGATGGCTGAACTCCGGGCCAGCTTACAGCACCGGCTGCCGGATATCGGCCAGTTTATTTCCGTAATTCCGGCCAACAGATCCTTAAGCAGCCCCACGATGCAAGAGATTGCCCAGCACCTGCAAGCCGAAGTACTCTACGGTGAGGAGCAACTGACCAATCAGGCCTATCGTTATTTGATCATTGCCATGCAGATGCACCATTATCTGCCCCGTCTGAGCGAAAACGCGCTGATCATCACCCCCGGAGATCGGGGCGAGATTATCCTCAGTGCCCTGCAAGCCCACGTCTCGCACAGTTACCCCCAGTTGGCCGGCATTATGCTCACCACCGGCCTCAAACCACCCCCCACCGTGATGACCCTTTTGGACGGCTTATCGCCGACGCTACCGATCATCGCCGTGGAGCAAGACACCTACGAAACCGCCACGGAACTAGCCCATATTCGCTCCTACATCAACGCCCACAATGACACCCGGATTGCCCTCAGTTTGAAACTCTTCGATGAATACGTCAACACCTACGCTCTGGAGGAACGGATTAGCAGCGTGGAAGTCCGGGGCATGACCCCGCGCATGTTTCTGTATAATATCACTCAAAAGGCCAAAGTCGACAAAAAACACATTGTTCTGCCGGAGGGCACGGACGAGCGCATCCTAAAAGCCACCGAAATCTTGACCAACCAGGACGCGCTGCAGGTGACCCTGCTCGGCCACGAGGCTGAAGTCAAGGCCGCCATCCGCCGGTTTGGCAAGCGGATCGATTTGGCCAAGATCCAGATTGTCGACCCGGCTCAATCTCCCCACTTTTTTGACTATGTTGAAACGTTGTACCAGTTGCGCCGGCACAAATGCCTCAGTCTTGACAACGCCCGGGATTGGATGCTGGATGTCTCGTATTTTGGCACGATGATGGTTTATAAAGGTCACGCCGACGGGATGGTTTCCGGCGCTACCCACACCACCGAGCACACCATCCGCCCGGCCCTGCAATTTATCAAGACCCAGCCGGGCATCTCGATTGTATCATCAGTGTTCTTTATGTGTTTAGAGGACCGGGTCTTGATCTACGGTGACTGCGCGGTTAACCCCAACCCCAATGCCGAAGAGCTGGCCGAAATCGCCATCTCCTCGGCCGATACGGCCCGGGCTTTTGGCCTGGAGCCGAAAGTGGCGATGCTATCTTACTCGTCCGGCGAGTCGGGCAAAGGGGAGGATGTCGAAAAGGTCCGTCAGGCCACCCAAATTGCGCAGGAGCGCCGGCCGGACTTGCTCATCGATGGCCCTATGCAGTATGATGCCGCGGTTGACCCCTACGTTGGTCAACGCAAAATGCCCGACTCGCCCGTCGCCGGGCAGGCCTCGGTTCTTATCTTTCCGGACTTAAACACCGGCAACAACACCTACAAGGCCGTCCAGCGCGAAACAGGCGGCATCGCCATTGGCCCGATCTTGCAGGGCCTGAACAAACCGGTCAACGACTTGAGCCGGGGATCAACCGTTGATGATGTGATCAATACCATTCTATTCACTGTTCTTCAAGCGCAGCAGGCAGCGGAGCATCAATAAGCATGAAAATTCTGGTCATCAACGCCGGCAGTTCTTCACTTAAGTATCAACTCTTCGATATGCCTCAGCCTGAACCGCTCGCTGTCGGCCTGGTCGAACGCATTGGTCAGGAGACCAGCCAGGTGCGCCACACCCTGTTCGATCATGGGGGCAACCGCCGGCAGATCGAGCGGAGTCTAGCCGTACCCGACCATCGCGCCGGCCTGGCTCTGGTGGCCGAACTCCTGCTGAACCCGCCGGACAGTGTCATCGACCGGCCGGCCGACATCACCGCCATTGGCCATCGGGTGGTACACGGCGGCGAGCGCTTTAGCCAGACCACCCTCCTCACCTCCGAGGTCAAAGCCGTGCTCCGGGCTCTCTCGCCGCTGGCACCCCTGCACAACCCGCCCAATCTGCAGGGCATCGAAGTGGCCGAAGAGATTTTTCCTCAGGCTCAACAGGTGGGTGTCTTTGATACCGCTTTTCACCAAACTATGCCGCCCCACGCCTATCGCTATGCCATCCCCAACTGGCTTTACGACCAACACAGTATCCGGGCCTACGGCTTTCACGGGACCTCACACCTGTACGTCTCTAAGACTGCCGCCGCGTATCTGGGCCAACCCTTGGCTGAAACCAACCTGATCACGGCTCATCTAGGCAACGGCTGCAGCATCACCGCCGTCCAAAACGGCCAGTCGATCGATACCTCGATGGGCTTTAGCCCGCTGCCCGGCCTGATGATGGGCACGCGCAGCGGTGACCTCGATCCGGCGGTGATTTACTTTCTCAACACCGAGGTCGGTTTATCTCTACCCGAAATCGACGCCCTGCTCAACAAGCAAAGCGGCCTGCTAGGCATCAGCGGCCGGATCGACGTGCGCGATATTTTGGCTCGCCAGGCCGAGGGGGATCCTCAAGCCCACCTCGCCTTGGAGATGTACACCTACCGGCTCAAAAAGTATATCGGGGCCTACACCGCCGCTTTAGGTCGCGTTGACGCCCTGGTTTTCACCGCCGGCGTCGGTGAGAACAGCGCCTACATCCGCCGGCAGGCCTGCGCCGAACTGGCTCACCTCGGCCTGGTCCTCGACCAGACCAAAAACGAGCAGCCCAACACCGGCGCTGTTCGCGAGGTTCAAGCCGCGGACAGTCGGACTAAAATCTTAGTAGTCCCCACGAACGAGGAGCTGGAGATCGCGCGCCAGACGTTTGAGCTTGTTTATGGCGGCGGCGCTCCTATCGCCCCTGCTTAACAACTTTGTCTTAAACTCGGAGCTATTTTCTAAAGGATTCGTGCCTTTCCGGGGTAACATAAGCGAGGTGAAGATCGTTCTAGAAAGTAGCCAAGCGGGGGTGTTCCTTTTTTTGGGAAGATAGACCGCATCCGTTTTGAAAACCGATGCGGTCTGCCTAAAATTTAGGAGACAACCGGGCCAAGCATTGCGCTTGCGCGTCACCCTAAAATTAGTAAAATCAACAAGTTGTTTGAAACCACAGGTCGTCGTCTTGGAGGGGTTAAGGTCTGGAGTATGTTCTTTGACCGGTCAACTTTTAAGACACGACCCCGGCTGACACACAATTCACATGACCGAATCATCAAAAGAAGCCGCTCTTAACAAGACCCTGTATGCCCTGGTTAAACAAGTCGGGTTGACTCCGGACGAAATCTCGCAGTTAAAACTGGCCGACCTCAAATTGGCCGGCCAGCATCCCACCATTAATTTTGTCTCGCCCAGCACTCACCAACAGAAAATTGTCGAACTTGATCTGGATACTCACCGCAGCGTTGTCGGCTGGCTGGTGGTGCGGCCGGATTCGACCAGCGAACTCCTTTTTCCAGGGCCAGGCGATGAGCCGATCGCCCCAGCCGAGATCGAGCAAGCGACCGCTGAAGCGAAGGGAGAGCTGCCTGTCGTTGCGCCCCAACCCCAACCTGAGTCGCCCTCCAGACCGGTGACGCCGGTTTCGCCTTCGGTTAGCCGGCCGGTTCGGCCCTCTTTTAGCAATGTTCCGCCGCCCCCGCCGCCGCGCCCCGGCCCTTTCCAACCCCGGCCGACCAAGCCGCCCCCGGCCCCCCCGGAGAAAGGCGCCCCCAGACCGGGCGCCGCCCCGCCCCCGCCGCCGGAGTCCTCATCCGCTCCACCGCCGCCCCCGGAGGCGGACAGTCCGCCGGCTCGGCCGCCATTTACGCCGGGGCCTTCGAGACCTGTCCCGCGCCAGGCGGCTCCGCCCTTCATCGATCTACCCGCGCCGGAGTCGACTCCGGCACAGGCGGAAGAGCTACCTCAAACCGGGCCGGCTGTCCGGCAAGCACCGCCCCCGCCGCTACATCGGGCTCAGCCTAAACACAAAGAGCGAGCTGCTCCCAAACCGATGCGTCGCCGGGAAGAGGCAGACTCGCCGGCGATGATGCCTCAAACGCCGGAGCCGCTGATCCCCCCGGTTAACGTTAAGCCGGCCGGGACGATCAGCTCCATTTCGGCTGAGGAAGCGGCTCAAATCGATGCGGCGATGAAGAAAGCGCAGGAGCAAGGCCCCCCTTCACCCGAGCGGTCTGCAGCCGGCCCGCCACTAACTCAGCCCACCCCCGAGGCTGCCCCGGTGACCGCCGCCGACGCGGAGGCAACGCTGGTTTCGGGGTCGAGTGCCGAGCCGATAACCGCCGACAAACCCGCAGCGCCAGATGCCGGGCCGGCCACGCCGGGTCAGGCCGAGGAGAGCCCGGCCCGACCAGCGGCTCGCCCCACCACGCCCGGCGTCACCACCGACGAGCCCAAGCCGCCGCGCTGGTATCGACCGGAGCCGGACTCCAGTCTACCCGGCCCGTTAGGCCGGACCGAGCGTCCGATGGCCATGTCTTTTGGTATTGGCGGCTTGATTGTGCTGCTGGCCTTGTGCGGCATCTGTGTCACCACGGGTTGGATTTTGGACACTCAGAGCGAAGATGGCCTGCTGGTCGATCTGGGTCTGGTCGATCCCACGGTCGTGGTGGCCCTGCCCGACGAGTTAGCGCCCACCGAGGAAGCTACCTCCGCGGTCGAGTCAACCGAGGAACCGGCCTTGGTCGAAGCCCCGGTCTCGGCGGTGGCCACCCCCACCTCGCCGCCTACCAACCCGCCCACCTCGCCACCGCCCACCGATACGCCGATCCCGACCGACACGCCGCTGCCAACTGATACACCTGAGCCCACTGAAACCCCGACTCCCATCCCGACCGACACGCCCGAACCCACCTCCACCCCCGAGCCGGCCGAGGCTCCGCCCGAAGCGGTGGAAGAGCCTGAACCTGCTCCGGTGGAGGAGCCTGGTTTTAAATTTAGCCCGGTCACTTTAGTTGGTCCCAAGGAAGATGAAGTTTTTGTTGGCAACAATCAGCCCTTGCTGCAGTGGCAGCCGGTGGAATTGGGCGAAGGGGAATATTACGCGGTCCGCATGGTCTATCCCTACAACGGGCAGCCGACCTATGGAGGCATCAACACTACGGAGACCCAGTGGACTGTTCCTTTACAACTTTACCAACAAATCGACCCGCCGCTCAACCGCTATGAGTGGTACGTTATCGTTGAGCGTTCGCAGGACGAGGGCGCCATCCCCGTTAGCCCCGAAAGCGAACGGCGCCACTTTATCTGGCGGTAACACCTGTAAAGATTAAAAAAGCCTCCGCTAAAGCGGAGGCTTTTTTTAATTCAGAGATCAGACACCCGACGTTAGAGCCTGGTGCCGCCAGGCAAAGGTCCGGCGATAGCCGTAATCGGTGCTGAAGCTGCCAAACATTTTGGCCGGCACTCGCCGCAGAGGGTGGCGCGCCAGCGAGCGTAGACCGCGCTGGGCAATTCGGAACGGGGAGTAAATAGTCCGGCAAACTTTATCGTATTCGCGCTCAAACTCTGCCACCGACATCTGCTTGGGGTAGTAAACCACGTGGGCCGTATCGTAGTAGCGCCACGATTTGTCCGGAATCAAGCGATTTTCCTCCAGCAGTTGGTCGCGGAAGGGTGTGCCGGGGTAGGGTGTCAGAACGGTCGTGCTCATACTATCCAGCCCCACGTTCCGGCCGAACTCCCAGGTATCCCACATCACCTGAGGTGTATCATTATCAAAGCCAAAAACAAACAGGCCCACCACGCCGATGCCGTGGGCGTGGACCGTCTTAATTGACTCTTGATACTGCTTGATCAGGCCTTTACTTTTGCCGCCCAGCTCACGCCAGTTGTCCGGATTGACCGACTCGAAGCCGATGAAGAACTTATCGAGGTGAGCGCGCCGGGCCAGCTTGAGCAGCTCCGGATACTTGAACACAGCCATCTCAGCCTGGGTGGTCCAGCCCCGCAGCGGCAGCTTCTCCAGGGCCAGAAACAGCTTCTCGGTATAATCGGGATCGATGATAAAGGCCAGACCGAAGTTATCATCGGTCAGGAAAAAGCGGTCGAGCTGGCGGCGCTCAATCTCTTCGACCACCTCTTCCACCGGGCGAAAACGCATCTTTTGGCCGCTAACCCGAATAGCCGTGCAGAAAGAGCAGTTGCGCGGGCAGCCGCGGGTGATCTCCATCATCGGCGTCCAGTAGCGACGCCGCTCGTCGACCATCTTGATCACGCGGTCCGAAAGCGGGGCTACCCCTTTGAGGTCGGCCCACTCGGTGTCGTCGTAGTGAGACTTGAGGGTATCATTCTGAAAATCCTGAATGATTTGAGGCCAGGTCCGGTAAGCTTCACCAGTCACGATCACATCGGCCCAGCGCTGAACATCTTCCGGCATCAGCGTGGCGTGGTTGCCCCCCACGACAATAGCCTGGACCCCGGCTTGCCGCGCGAGCCTGGCAAAGTGCTCAGCCTGCTCCACCTCGAGCGTTTTCGCCGTGATCCCCACCAGATCGTGTTTGCCCAACTGGCGCAACTTCGGTTCAACCGGCTCCCAGTCATGGTGCCAGATTTCGACCTGGATATCGTCGGGTACCAGCGAAGCCAGACGCATCAGCGTATACGACGCCGCCGGGGCTCTGCCGAAGATTCGCCCCTCGCGGCCGGGCTGGATTAAAACGATTTTCCTCAGCTCCAAGTGTTGTCCCCCTTACTAGCAGTCGAATCGTAGGGTCCGAGTCTAGCACAGCTTCAAAGCTCTAGCAATTTTTCTAGAAAAGCTTCAAAAAAATAGAGCCGATGGCCTTTACATCGTCGCTAAGTATGATAAGATTACAGGGACGTTGATGAGTTTTGAGGAGGTCTATGTCTATCAATACACCGCTGCGCTCGCCAAATTGGAGTACGCCGACCAAAGTTTTTGTGGCCTCGGTGTCCACCATTTTGTTGGCGATGGCCGTTTGGTACTTTCAATCGGTGGTTGGGCCGTTGGTGATTGCTGGAATCATTGCTTACATCCTCAACCCGGTGATTGCCTGGCTGGATAACCGCACCCCGATGAGCCGGGGCTTGGCCATCGGTCTGGTTTACCTGATCTTTGCCTTGATCGTAGTTGGCCTGCTCACGGCGGCCAGTGTCACCATTTACCAACAGATGGCCGGCTTAATCGATGTAGTTGAGGAAGTGATCAGCTTAGGCCCGGCCTACTTTAACGATCTGATGAGCCGGACTGTCCAGATTGGGCCGTGGAGTTTCCAAGCTAGCCAGTTTGATCTGGACTTCAGTGATATCTGGCAGCAGTTGGCCTCGGCCATCCAGCCGATGTTGAGTCAGAGTGCCCAGTTTGTCACGGCCGCTGCCTCGACTACTGCCGGCTGGATCGGTTGGTCGATCTTGGTTTACGTCCTATCCATCTACTTTGCCATCGATTGGCCCCGCCTGGGCAACGCCGTCAGCGATGCCATCCACCAACCGGGCTATCGCCACGATGCCCAACGCTTGATGGCCGAAACCGGCCGGATCTGGAACAGCTATCTGCGGGGGCAGACTATTCTAGCCGTGTTGATGGGCATCCTGTTTACGGTTATTCTGTGGATCTTGGGCGTCCGTTATGCCCTGGTCCTTGGCATTTTGGCCGGCGTTCTGGATTTCATTCCATTTGTCGGCGCCTTCATCACGGTCACTCTCTCCACCGCTGTCGCTATCTTTCAGGGCGACAACTGGCTGGGTCTCAACCCCATCTGGTTCGGGTTGATCGTGTTGGTTATTGGACTGGTCTTGCAGCAGATCGAGGGGAACTGGCTCAACCCGCGTATCGTCGGTGGGGCTTTGGGCTTGCATCCGCTGCTGGTGATGGTTGGCGCGATTATGGGCAGCATTTTGGCCGGCATCCTGGGCGTGATGCTGGCCGCGCCGGTCATCGCCACGATCAAGTTGATTGGCACCTACGCCTGGCGCAAGATGTTTGATCTTGATCCCTTCCCGGAGTCCGACCCAGTCCTGAAGCGAGAACCCCAGGCTGAGCCGGAGCCGCAAACTCACCCCCCGGCCGCTCCCGAAACCCGCTCTCCGGAATCATCACAGCCGGTGCCCGATGCCTAAATCAGCTAGGCTTGCCAAAGACAAATTTCAAGCAGTATAATACCCTGCCATTGGACAAACCTTATGGATGAGCTGCTGCTGGAGCCGACAACCGAAGAGAGCGAGCGCTATCAAATCGCGCTGCCGGAATTTTATGGGCCGCTGGACCTGTTGTTGAGCTTGATCGAAAAAGAGGAGCTCGACATCACCAAGATTGCCCTGGCCCAGGTTACCGATCAGTATCTGGCCCGCATCGAGGAGTTGAAGGAGACCGATCCTCACGAGCTAACCGATTTTTTGGTCATCGCCGCCAAACTGATTTTGATTAAGTCAGAAGTCTTACTGCCCAAACCGCCGCCCATTCTGGCCGACGAAGAAGAAGAGGATGTCGGGGATGAGTTGGCGCGGCAGTTGATCCTGTACAAAAAATTCAAGGAAGTGGCCGCTCACCTGCGCGAAGTCGAAGAGTTGGGCCGGCGCAGCCATGTCCGCGTTGCCCCCAGGGTCAAAGTCGAACCAAAACTGGTTCCCGGCGAGGGGGATCTCGCGGCTCTGCTCGAAGCAGCCCGCCGGGCGTTCACCATCAAGCCGGAGGATCCCCCGGTTGACGAGGTCGTCTCGCGGCCAGCCGTCACCATTGGGCAGCAGGTCGGCCAGATCTGGCAAGCCATTCACCGCGAACCACGAGTTTCATTTAAACAACTCTTGGGGCAGAGTCAAAACAAAATTGAGATCATTGTCACGCTACTGGCCATCTTGGAACTGATCAAGCGCCGCGTGGTCGTTGTGGAGCAGTCAACCCGGTTCGGCGATATCCTGATCGAGAAAAAAGCAGATGTGCCGTCTTTGACCGCTGAAGAGCTCCAAGCGTGGGTGGGGATGACCGAGATATCGTAGCCTGTTCAATTCCGCGCGATCATAGGCTCAGGCTGAACTAACAAGTAAAATGACCAATAGCGTGGAACGTAGCCTGTTACGTTCCACGTTCTACGGCCAAATTCTAGACTAACCGTTTCCTGGTGTTGCCTAAAACGAGCGTGAAGCCGAGGGTAGGGTCAGCAGCGGCTGCCCCCGCAAAGCCGAGCGCAGCGCTTTCCGGTCGTCCCAGGGATACTCGGTTTGACCAAAACACATACTCTGCTCGTGACCTTTGCCTAAGGCTAACACTATATCCCCGGCCTGGGCCAACTGCACCGCTTGAAAGAGAGCACGCCCGCGATCGGGCACGCGATAAAAATCCCGGCCCTCAACCGCGCCTTGCGCCAGCATCGCTTGGGCAGTCTGGTCGATAATGGCGGTCAGGTCTTCCGTGCGCGGGTCTTCAGCGGTGATCAGGGTCAGATCGGCCAGCTCAGCCGCAATCTGGCCCATCAGGGTACGCTTCTCCACATCACGCCGGCCGGCGCAGCCAAAGACCGCGATGACCCGGCCCTTTACCAACTGCCGGGCGGCTCTAAGCGCCCGTCGCAGCGAGTTGGGGGTGTGGGCAAAATCAACCACCGCCGTAAAAGCTTGCCCCTCGTCAATCCGCTCCATGCGGCCCGGAACTCCGGGCAAGGCGGCCAGACCCTGCTGAGCCGCGGCCGGCGGCACACCTAACCCTTCCACGGCCGCCGTTACGGCAGCCAAAGCGTTGCTGATATTGTAGTCACCCAACAGGACGGTTTCCGCCTCAAAGCGATAGTCCGAGCCTTGTACGGTGAAGCGGGTCTTGTCCGGCGCGACCAGCGGCTGGCAAGCCGTGACCGTGCTGGCCGGGTGGTTTTCCAGGCTGTAACCTAGCCAGGCCGTAGCCCCGGCCGCCAAACGCGTCTTGAGATATTCAAATGACCAGTCATCGCAGTTAAGCACAGCTCGCTTAGGCACACCTTTGGGGGCCGCCGTCGCCAGCGACTCGAACAGCAGGGCTTTGGCGGCGCGGTAAGCGTCCAACGAACGGTGCAGATCGAGGTGCTCATGGGTAATATTGGTGACGACGGCCACATCAAAATCGCAGGCCGTGACCCGGTGCTGAGCCAACCCGTGGGACGTCGTCTCCAGCAGGCAAATCTCCGTCCCGGCGGCGACCATCTGAGCCAGGTAGCGCTGCACCTCCGGCGCATCGGGGGTGGTGGTGTGCAGCCCGGTCTCCAAGACCTGATCGCCGATAACCGCCCCCACGGTACTGATCATGCTCACCTTCCGGCCGGCGGCGCGCAGAATCTGGTACAGAAAGTTGGTAGTCGTGGTTTTGCCATCGGTGCCGGTTAGGCCGACGGTGATCAGACGGCGAGCTGGAAAATCGTACCAGGCAGCGCTGAGATAAGCCAGGGCCTCGCGTGCGTCCGGGACGGCGATGAAGGGGAGCGTAGTCTGGGGAAGCTCGGTCAGCCCGGTCTCTTCATAAACGATGGCGGCCGCGCCTTGTTCAATGGCTTGGGGAATAAAGCGGTGCCCGTCCACGCTAACGCCGGGATAAGCCACAAATAGCGTCCCGGCCGTAACCTGGCGGGAGTCGGCGCTGATTGCGGCGATTTCCACCTGAGCCGGGTCACGTGTTAGGCGGCCGGTGTAGCGAGGTAGAGCAGCCAACAAGGTGGAGAGCTTCATCAATCCTGAACCGCTAAGATTTCGACCGGCGTGGTTTTGCGTTTGCGTTCCAATTTGTTGGGTAACCACAGGGTAAAGGTTGAACCCTGGCCAAGTTGGCTTTCAACCGTAATTTGGCCGCCGTGAGCCTGGGCAATCCACTGAGCGATGGATAAGCCCAGCCCGGTCCCTTTTTGGTCGGCGGCCTCATCGGCGCGGTAGAAGCGCTCAAAAATGTGCGGCAGGGCGGTTGGGGCAATCCCGCGCCCGGTATCTTCGACCGTGACTCGAACCCAGTCGTGGTCCCGATAGAGAGAAAGGGTGATCCGGCCCCCCTCCGCGGTGTGTTTGATGGCGTTGGTAACCAGATTGATCAACAGTTGCTTCAGGCGGTCGGCATCTCCCTCGACCATAGCCTGATCTTCATGTCCAAGCTGGATGTTGATGCCATTGGCAATAACCCGAGCCTGCCGGTAGACGTCAAGCACAATTGTATCCAACTCCACCGGCTCCAACCGCAGACTAATCCCGGCATCGGCTTGGGACAGCAGCAGCAAATCGGTCACAATCCGGGACATCCGGTCGAGCTCGCCATCGATCACAGTCAAGGCCTCATCCAGTTCTTGGGGATCATTGGCCGCGCCGCTGCGCAGGAGATCGATGTTGCCCCGGATGGTGGTCAACGGCGTGCGCAGTTCATGAGAGACGTCGGCGCTTAAGCGAACCTGAGCCTGAAAGAAGTTATCAAGCCGGGCGAGCATATCGTTGATCGTGGTGGTCAAACGGCTGATTTCGTCATTGGTGGGTGGCGTGGCCAACCGCTGCTTAAGGTCTTGGCCGCTGACAATTTGAGCCGCAGTTTGATTAATACGGTCAATAGGGGTCAGGGCTTTGCGAGCCAGAAAGGCGCCTATCAACGCCGCAACGACTAACGCAATGATGGTGCCGCCCGTCAGAAAGAAAAGCACCATGCGCAGCATCATATCAATGAATTGGAGCGATTGTCCGACCTGAACCGCACCGAGGACTTGGATTGGCGGCCCAACAACAATCGGCGCCGTGTAGACCCGGATCCGAGCATTTTCGATGGTGACGGTGGTGAAAGTTGCCTGGCCGGTTTCGTTAATCGCGTTGATGTCCACGTCATCCGCCAGGCGATGACCACCAAGGTTGTTGGTAGATTCGATCAGCTTGCCTTCAGCGTTGATCACCTGGACAAAAATAGCCGAGGTAGAAAAGACATCGAGGGGAGGGAGAACCACTTCACCGCCCTGCTCTTCGTTGAGCCGAAAAGTAGTTTCGGTCTCAATCCGATTGCCAATCTGCTGGGCCCGTTCTTGCAAGCTCTGATCGACCTGTTGGTAAAGGACCAGAACCAGCATTAAATACAACAAAATGCTGAACGAGAGAAGAATCGCCCCTAATAGAAATGTATACCACAGCGTTAAACTGATCCGAACAGACATAAACTTTTTCAAAAAGAAAACAATTAAAGAAGCTTAAGCTTCTCTTAAAGCATAGCCGACCCCTCGCACCGTGTGAAGCAGTCGCGGTTCTTTTTCATCTTCCAGCTTGGAGCGCAAATAACGGACATAGACTTCGATGATGTTGGACTCACCGCCAAAGTCATAGCCCCAAATGCGATCATAAATTTGGTCACGGGTGAGCACCTGGTTGGGATGGCGCATAAACAGTTCCAGCAGGTCATACTCCTTGGCCGTAAGTTCAATGACTCGTTCACCCCGGCGCGCCATCCGGGTGGTCGGATCAAGCGTCAGGTCAGAAAAATGAAGCGGCGCATCCGACTCGATCGGGGCCCGGCGCCGGCCCAGCGCCCGAACCCGAGCCACCAACTCTTCAAAAGCAAAGGGCTTGACCAGGTAGTCATCAGCCCCGGCTTCCAACCCGGCCACTCGATCCGGCACGGCATCTTTGGCCGTTAGCATCAAAATCGGGGTTTGCAGTTCGGCTTCGCGGATTTGCCGGCAGACGGTCAACCCATCGATACCGGGCAGCATGATGTCCAGGATAATCACGTCCGGCAGCTCGCCAAAGGCCAGCTCTAGCCCGGTTTCGCCATCCGTCGCCGCCACGACATTGTAGCCTTCGCGTCGTAGCCCTCGTTTGATGAAATTAGATATTTGGGGTTCATCTTCTATGAGTAATACTTTGTTGTTCATCGTCAACAGAGTCTCCGTAACGCAGTAGCGCCAAAAAAGTATAGCAGCCCAGTATTAGATTGAGATAAAAATTAACATAACATTAGATGCTTACTCAGCGGGTCGACTCTCCACCGCCTCCAAGCGGCCCATCGTTACGGCCAACAGCTTAGCCCGGCGCCGAAAGTCGAGACTGAAGTCTTCCCAATCAGTGGTGGTCAGGAGCGCCTGACCGGCTCGATCCACCACGGTGATGACTTGCCGACGCCGGTTGGCGTCAAGCTCGCTCATCACGTCATCAAGCAGCAAAACCGGCGTTTCACCGGTGGATCGCTGCATTAAGGCCACTTCAGCCAACTTAGCGCTGAGGGCAGCAGTGCGCTGCTGGCCTCTAGAGCCGTACATGGTCATATCGATCCCGTCCACCAGAAAATGAAAATCATCCCGGTGTGGGCCAATCAAGGTCACACCCCGGTTGATTTCTTCCGGACGAGCCGCGATCAGGTAGTTCTTGAAGGTCTCCCGCACCTCTTTGGTGGGCGGCGCGGCTGTGCTGTACGGAACAAGCTCCTCCATAATCAGAGGCAGTTGGTAGTTGGGTTGGGGGCGCTGGTAAAGATCAAAGCTGGGGGCATAGTGAAGGCGCAAGCCTTCGCGCCCATCGCTTAGCTCACGATGGTGCTGCCTGGCCCCGGTGTCCAACTCCAGGATGGCATTGTGGCGAGTGACCATCAGCGTGGCTCCGTCATGAGCGAGCTGCTCGTCCCAGTAAAGAAGTTGATCGGGATTGCTATTGCGCTTGAACAGTTCCTTCAGCAAGGCATTGCGCTGGGTCAGGACTTTGTTATAACGACTCAAGGCGTTGCAATAAGCCGGGTCGATCTGGCAGAGGGTACTGTCCAAGTAGCGGCGGCGCACTCCCGGCGAGCCGGTGACCAGCTCGATATCCTCCGGCAGAAACATCACCGTCTTTAGCTTGCCGATAACATCCATGGCTCGCTTTTTAGCGCCGTTGTAACGCACATCCTTGCGAAAGCCACCGGCTTCACGGACGACCGTGATCGCAACTTGGAAAAGATCGGTCTCTGTTTTGACGGTGGCCTCAACCCGAGCGAAGGGCATCGGATCCTGGCGCAGCGTCAACCAGTTGATCAACTGCTGATCGGTGCGGGTGTGGACGCTGCGGGTAGTTGACAGAAAGTAAATAGCCTCTAAAAGATTAGTTTTACCCTGAGCATTATCGCCACGTAGAATGGTTGGTCCGGGCGAAAGATCCAGCGTAAGCCGACTGTAATTCCGAAAGTTGGTTAGGGAAATCTGGCTGATGTGCATGGTAGCGAAATTATAGCATGAGCGGCAGGATTTTGCAGACGGGTTACGCCCTGAACTCGGTCACCCCGCGAGGCAGGAAGCGCTTCCGGCAACCGGGTTTTAGGCCCTGTATATCTTGGCTTGGAGCTTTAGGCCTGGATCATCCGGTTCAGACGGCGCAATTCTTCCAACCGAGTCTCGGCTTCAGCCTTGGTCGTGTTGAGCGCGTGCAACCCGCCAAATCCTTCGATGACAAAAGAAGCGGAGACAGTGCCGTACCAGGCTGCCTTAACCGGATCTTTGGTTTTGGCGTAGCCGATGGCATAACCGCCGCAGAAAGAGTCTCCGGCCCCGGTTAGATCGTCGACCTCAGCCGGATAGGGATTGATGGTGTACAACCGATCCTGGGCTCGATCGTACACCGTCGCCCCGTGGTCACCCTGTTTAACCACCACCAGCTTGGGCCCTCGAGCCGCCATCTCGCGGCAGAAAACCGCCAGATTATGGAGAGGCATCAAGCTTTCTACTTCGGCCTCGCTGGGCATAAAAGCATCAGCCCGGCTCAACAACTGGACCAGATCATGATCGTCAAAATTGCCGGCCACGTAGTGAGGCAGGATATCGATCGAAACAAAGATATCAGGCTTACCTTTGAGAAAATCGATCCAGGTCAGCAGTCTTTCCATCCGCATCGGGCAGAGGTGGATGGAGTCAACTTCCCATAGCTGAGGGGGAAGTTCCTGCGGCAGCGGGGAACTGCGTAGATGCACCTGGCGAGCAGCTTCATTGAAATTAGCGACTTCCAGCGGGCTGGCCGGGCGGCTGCTGTAGGGACTCGGAGTCAAGAGGACGACTTCGGTATTGCGGGAAACGTAGCGCCGGAAACCACTTAGTTCGTAAATAGTCCAGGCGCGCAAGGTCTCTTCATCTTTGTAGACCAGCCCGCTCAGGTCGATACCGCTGTGGGCCAGTTGATCGGTATATTCCGCTGGCCAATCATAGCCGGCGACCGCGACAATACCGACCTGGTCTGACCAAATATTGGCCCCGACAGCAGCATAGAGGGCATTTCCGCCGGGGTCGGCCATGCTAGTCCGGCCATCGGCATAGACGGTATCATTTAGCGCCAGTGAGCCAACACACAAATGCTTTGTGGGCAAGAGGTCTCTCCACGAAGAATTGTTTTGCCAGGATAGCATGCCCCCTTCTCAAAGTCAATAGCGACCGCGGAAGAGCATAGGGCATCTTCTCCCCTTGTTTCCGCTCTACCGACTTAAGGCTATAGTAGTGGGATATCAAAGCCAACCGCTTGACGATATTTTTGGACCAGGCTAACATAACGCTTTCACCTTCTTCGGTTTCGCTTAGGACAAACCTTCAACAACCGCGCCAGAATAAATTCTGTTGGCCGAACAGAAGGAGATAGAGGACAAGCATGAACCAAAAGACTCTCATTTTCCTGCACGGCTTTTTATCCTCGGCGCAGGGAACAAAGGTACAATTCCTGCGGCAGAAGTTGACCTCTGAGGTCAATGTCGCTTTCCACACCATCGAGTTCAACCCCACCCCACGCGATTTTGAGTTTATGACCGTCACCGGCCAGATCAACCGCGTGCGGCAGTACATGCTTGATCAACGTCTGGAAGCGGTCAGCTTGATCGGCAGCTCGCTGGGTGGGTTGGTGGCCCTGCACTATGCTTATCGCTATGGCGGCGTGACCCGGCTGCTGCTGCTCGCCCCGGCTTTAGGGTACGACCCCGGTCGCACGCCGGCGGCTGAACTAAAGGCGTGGGAGGCCAGCGGTAGGCGGAGGCTCTGGCACGACGCCTTCCAAGCCGAGCTGCCGCTGCACTATGACTATCATCTCGACCGGCTGCGCTTCAACCCGCCCCCCCCGCCGCCGGTGGAAACGGTCATCATTCATGGCCTCAACGACGAGGTCGTTCCGATTGACGGCAGCCGGCAGTATGCCGCCGCTTATCCGGAGCGGGTCCGGCTGTTGGAGGTCGACTCTGACCATCGCTTAAGTGATCAGTTAGATCTGATGTGGCGCGAAGTGAGGAGCGCCTTGATCTAAGGGGTACCCGTGAAGAAGAAACTACTGATTGTGGAGTCGGCCAAGAAAGCCCGGACGATCAAAGGTATGCTCGGACCGGAGTTTGTGGTTAAAGCCACCAGCGGGCACGTGTTAGAAATGCCGCCGGATGACATCCACGTCGATCTGCGCGACTTCACACCGACCCTGCATCTGATCAGAGGCAAAGGCAAGAAACTTGAAGAGCTAAAGCAGGCCGCCGGCACCGCCGAAACTGTCTTCCTCGGCACCGATATGGATCGCGAGGGCGAAGCTATTGCCCAGCACGTCGCCGAACGCTTAGGCCGGCAAGTGGCCCCCAAAGTGCAACGGATTACCTTTACGGCCATCACCCAAGCCGATCTGCAAGCGGCCCTGGCTTCGCCGCGCCAGATCGACCAGCGGCTGGTCGAGGCTCAAATGGCCCGCCGGGTGACCGACCGGCTGGTGGGCTATATGGTCAGCCCGGTGCTGTGGCAAGGCCTGTCGGGCATGCGGCGGCTTTCGGCCGGACGAGTCCAGTCACCGGCGCTGTGGCTGGTGGTGGAGCGCGAACGGGAGATCAAGACCTTTGTGCCGGAAGAGTGGTGGAGCATCGAAGCAGAGCTGTCGAAACAGCTTGATCCGGTCCAGCAAAAATTCTGGGCCAGCTTGTTCAAAATCAAAGGCCGGCCGCCGGAGCTAAAGACCCAGGCCGACGCCCAAAAAGTTATCACCGATCTTGAGAACGCCCGCTGGCGCGTGCTGCGGGTTGAAAAAGGCACCCGCGTCCGCAAGCCCTATCCACCCTTTACGACCGATTCGCTGCAGCAAGCTGCTTCCAGCCAGCTCGGCTTCAACCCCCGCTTGACCATGAAGCTAGCCCAAGAGCTCTATGAGGGCGTGCCGCTAGAGGATGGCAAAGCCGTGGGCTTGATCACCTACATCCGCACGGATAGTGTCGCGGTCGCGCCGGAAGCTCAAGCCGCGGCCCGCGCGGTGGTGATCAAATATTTTGGCGAAGCTTACCTGCCTGCCCAACCGCCCGTTTATCAGACCCGGGATAAGACGGCTCAGGAAGCCCACGAGGCTATCCGGCCGGTGGATCCCTGGCGGACGCCCAAAGCCGTGGAGGAGTATCTCAGCCCGGCCCAGTATCAACTTTACCGTCTGATTTGGCGGCGCTTCGTGGCCAGCCAAATGAAGCCGGCGATCTACGATACGGTGACGGTAGATATCGAAACCCTGCTTGGAGAGAGCCCGACCCAATATCTTTTTCGGGCCCGGGGCAGCACCCTCCGGTTTGCCGGCTTTCTCAAGGTCTATGGCCTCGATGCGGACGCCGAGGCGGCCCGGAGCCAGCCGACCAGCCCGAAAACCGGAAAGCAAGAAACTTTGGCAGACGAAGAGGGGGGGGAGAATGAGAGGATGCCGGAACTCAAGGCCGGCGACTGGCTAACGCTCCATCAACTTCTGCCCAAACAGCACTTTACCCAGCCACCCAAGCGCTACACCGAGGCCCAGTTGATCGGCGCCTTGAAGAAGCTGGGCTTGGGCCGGCCCAGCACTTACGCCACCATTGTGGAAACGCTTAAGGATCGCCAGTATGTGGGCCTGGAGCAGAAGCGGCTCTATCCTACCCCACTGGGTTTCCAGGTGTGCGAACTGCTCGAGCGGCACATCAAACTGGCCGTCGATGTGGGCTTTACGGCCCGGATGGAGGAGGATCTGGACCGGATCGCCCGGGGTGAAACAGATCGGCTAACCGTGATGCGAGAGTTTTACGGCCCGTTCAAAGCGACCGTCGATCAGGCCCTGGGGGCCGCCGCTGTCGAACGCCAGCCTGCGGCTAAATCTGCCGCCCCGGCTCAAGCCCGGACTCGCCGGAGCCGGGCCAAAGCTTTGCCCAAGAGCGACCGAGCCGGGCAACCTTGTCCTCAGTGCCAACAAGGGCAACTGACGGTTAAGCAAGGCAAGTTTGGCGCCTTTCTGGGCTGTTCCCGCTACGCCGAAGGCTGCCAGTATACGGAGAAGATTTCGGGCCAGGCCACGGCAAAACCACGCCGGCGCCGATCAACAAAACCAAAGCGAGCGACGCAAAAATCAAACTCTAAGGAGGTTTCTCCCCGTGATCATTAGACGTCTGGAAGATATTGAGGGCACAGCCCGGGCAGTCACCGGCGACGGTTGGCACAGTTACCGCCTGCTGGTTAAAGCCGATGGTCTGGGATTTTCCCTGCATGACACTTTTGTGCACGCAGGCACAACGCTGCAGTTGTGGTACAAACATCACCTGGAGGCCTGCTACTGTCTTGAAGGGGAAGGGTCGGTGGAGAAGCTGGCCGATGGGGAAATTTACGAGCTTCGCCCCGGCACGCTTTATGCCCTGGACCAAAATGACCAGCACATCGTCCGCGCCAAGACCGCCCTCCGTTTAATCTGTGTCTTTAATCCACCTCTGAGCGGTCACGAGCGACATGATGCGGACGGCTCTTACGAACTTAGCCCAACCGATTCGGCAGACTGAAGCTGCCGCTCAATGAGTTTCCTTATTGGAAAATTTTTTTCCTTACTGGAAATCGTGACATTCCTTATTGGAAATCTTGGGTTTTCTTAGGGCAAAATGGGTAAGCTGGTCAGGGTTTTGGGCCAGGGTTTTGCAGGAAGGCTAACGGGAACGGTCATACCGCGCCAAAACGGCCTCGACCTGTGAGCCATATCCCTCGCCGAAGAGATTAAGGTGATTGAGGAGATGGTAGAGGTTATACAGGGCTTTGCGCTCGGAATAACCCGGCTCGAGTGGCCAGGCGGCCTGATAAGCCTCATAGAAAGGGCGCGAGAAGCCACCGAACAGTTCGGTGAAGGCCAACTCGGCCTCGCGATCACCGTAATAGACAGCGGGATCGATTAGGGCCGGTTCGCCGGTGGAGGTCACCAGCCAGTTGCCACCCCACAGATCGCCGTGCAGGAGAGAAGCCGGGGGTGAGGCGGGCAAAAAATCGCTCAACCGGCCGATGAGGCGCTCCAGCAGTTGGCGGCGGCGGCTGGATAGATAGCCGTTTTGAGCTGCCAGTTCCATTTGGTACCCCAGGCGCTGCTGGCCAAAAAATGAGACCCAGTCGCCCCCGGGCGTATTGGGCTGCGGGTTGGCCCCGATATAGTTGTCGTGATCCAGACCGTAGTGTGGCCCGGTAGTCCGGTGCAGTTGCGCCAAGCCCTGCCCCAGGGTTTCATCGATCCGCGGGCTGGTTGAGCCGCGGCCCAGCCACTCTAATACAATGAAACCGGGCCGGTCCGCGGCGGGGTCATCCGCGGCATAGACCTGGGGCACTCTCAGCGCTTGGCTGGCCGCCAGCAAGCTTAAGCCGCGCTGCTCAACCGTAAACATGCCCGGCGGGGTGCGACCACGCCACTTGACCAACACCTCGCGACCATCGCCCAGCCGGGCCCGGGTGGCATTGTTAATACAGCCCCCGCCCACACCGGTCCCAGGTTCGAGGTCAGTCCCCAGGACGGTGCGCAGTTCGTTGAGCAGTGAAAGCGGAATCGTCATGAAAACAACCCTAAAAGCCCCGTTCTTGACGAATGTGGGTTAGCAGCCCCTCACAGCCGTTTTTGACCAACTCATAGACGCCTTCAAAGTTACCTTCGTAATAAGGATCAGGCACATTGCGAGTCCTGGTATTGGTGGCAAAATCGAGCAAAAGGTGCACTTTCCCATCTAGATTAAGGCTGCGGCTGGTGTAGCGCAGATCAGAAATATTGCTGCTGTCCATGGCGATAATGTAGTCGGAGTCGCGCAAATCGTTCGCATTAACCTGGCGCGAGATACTGTCACACTTTATGCCGTGCGCCGTTAAGACCTGGCGTGTCCCCGGGTGGGCCCGGTCACCGACGTGAAAACTCGAGGTGCCGACCGAGTCGATGTGAAAGTGCTGGCTCAAACCTTCCTGCTCGACCAAATGCTTGAAGACCGCCTCGGCCATCGGCGAGCGGCAGATATTTCCCAAACAGACAAACAAAACGTTAATCATGATTGTCTCTCTCCAAGAGGTCAATGAATGGTTCTGTCTTTAGTCGATCAACCGGCTAATTGCCTCGGCCACGGCCTCCGTGCCACTCTCGGCCGAGCCGTCCGGCCGTAAAGCGATAGTTTTAGTCCTAAAGGCCTGCTCCACCGCCCGTTCTATTGTAGCCGCCGCCTCCGGCCGGGCCAAATGGTCCAGCATCATGCGCCCGGCCAAAATCGCCGAGAGCGGGTTCGCGACCCCTTTGCCGGCAATGCCGGGCGCGGAGCCGTGAATCGGTTCAAAATAAGCATACTGGTCGCCAATATTGGCTCCGGCGCAGACCCCAATCCCTCCCACGGTGGCGCCGCCCAGATCGCTCAAGATATCGCCAAAAAGATTTTCGGTGACCAGCACGTCGAAGCGTTCCGGCTCTAACACCAGTGCCTGCGCGGCCGCATCGACGTAGAGGTAATCGGTTTCAATGTCGGGATAAGCGGCAGCGATTTCTTTAAAGATGCCGCGAAAGAAGGCAAAGGAGCGGAGCACATTGCTCTTATCCACGCAGGCCACCCGCCGTTTGCCGTTGCGCTGCCGGGCGATTTCAAAGGCGTAACGAATTATCCGCTCTGAGCCAACCCGAGTGATCATCATGGTATCGGTGGCGGCCTGGCCGGTGACGGACACGATGCCATGGCCCCGGCTGGCGTACAGACCCTCGGTATTCTCGCGGACCATCACCCAGTCGATATCGCCGGCTTGTTTGTGAGCTAAAGCGGTCGGCACATTGGGGTAAAGCTTAATCGGCCGCAGATTAATGTACAGATCTAGGCCATTGCGAAAGCGACCGCCCAGCACGCCCGCTTCTGTGCCATCGGGCAACCGGACCTCGGGCAGACCGGTGGGGCCTTTGAAGATAGCGTCCGCCTGTTTACAGGCGGCCATGGTCTCCGGCGGCAGCGGGTCACCAAATTTTTGGTAAGCCGCTGCGCCGGCCTCGTGCTCGATAAACGTCAGGGTGAAGCCGTGGCGAGCGGCCACCTGTTGCAAAAGTCTGGTGGCCACGGTCATAATCTCCGGTCCGATCCCGTCACCCGGGATGACCGCAATGGTATAGTCAGATTTTTGAGTTGGCATAGCTCCCTCAAGGTCAGTGGTCTTAACAAATAAGCATAATCAGAACCGGTTAAAAAACAAGCAGAGGGGCAGCGGTAATCGGTGTAACTGTCTGATTGACCACCCGAAGTCTTATTTTCCCATTTCCAAGGATGGAGTATAATCGTGCCACAAAAAAGCGCTGCTGAAATAATGTTCGGCAGCGCTTATATATGTATCTAATCTGCTAACGGTCAGCCCTCGAACCCTCAATCGAGAAATTCAAAGTAGCTCGAGGCGGCCAGATCGATTAACTCCACTGTCATAGCCAGGGGAGCGTCTCGATAGATGGCATAACTGACCATCTGCTTCAGCAAGTCACGGGGATGGCAGGCTCGCAGCGGGCGGCCAATATCGGTGTAGTGCTTTTTCATCAGGTAGTTGAACGCATCCCGATTGAATTCCACGTTATAAATGTCGCAGGCGGCCAGGAAGATATCAAAAAACTGTTCCTTACTGGGATCATCAACTCGTAACTTGTGGCTGATCCGGCGCAGAAACGCTTCATCGACCAGGGAGCGGGGCTCCAGATTGGTGGAGAAAACCAGCAGGGTTTTAAAGGGGATCGGGAACTTTTTGCCGGTGTGGAAGGTCAGGTAGTCTACCCGGTCTTCCAAGGGCACGATCCAGCGGTTAAGCAGGTCCTTAGGCTCCATGCGCTGCCGGCCAAAGTCGTCGATGACGAGCACGCCGCCGTTGGCTTTTAGCTGAAGCGGAGCCTCATAAAAACGGTTGGTATCGCTCCAGGATAGATCCAGATCTTCCAGGGTCAGTTCACCCCCGGTGATGATGACCGGCGGGTTACAGCGCACCCACCGCTGGTCAATGCTGCTGGCCTCGGCCGTGCGCTCCTCATCCTTGACCGGGCGGTGCGCTTCCAAGTCGAAGACCTTGATGATTTGACCATCTTCGTAAACAGCGTGAGGGATCATGACGTTGCCCGGCAGCAAATCATTACCAATGGCGCGAGCCATACTGGTTTTACCGTTGCCGGGCGGGCCGTAGATAAAAACCGACTCGTTGGAGTTAACGGCTGGACCAATGCGCTGGATCACGTCTTCGGCCAGGATGAGGCCGACCATCGCACTGCGTACCGCCGGCTCTTTAACCAGCACACGACGCTTGGCTTGAAGTTCAACGGCTTCAACATAGTGGCGCAGCGAGACCGGGCAAGGCCCGACATAGCGATTGCGGGCAATCAACTCGCGGGCGCGCTCGCCGCCTTTGCTGGTAATAGCGTAATTATAGGAAGCAGCGTTGAGGCTGTTGCCTCCGGTTACTTCAACCAGTTGCTGGGTTTTAAGTTGGCGCAGAATCGGTTCAACGACCCCGTTAAAGTGCAGCCGCATCGATTTGGCCACCTGGCCACCCGCCATGCTGCCCCCAAAATAGAGGGTCTTTAAAGCTAAGTCGGCAATAAAAGAGGGAGGAATGCGTGTTTCTTCAAGAGTTCGAGGCTCTTCAAACAAACGAAGCATCGTTTGTTTCTCTTGTTCGGTTAGGGCGGGAGTCACATTCCGCACTAAAGTACCGGTGCCGGTTCTCGATCCGGGTGCATCCGAACCGATCAGCATTTTTAGCCGTCCCGTGCCGCCAGATTGGGTCTCGCTCATACCAAAATACCTCCCAAGGATATAATATATTAATCATATCCGAGACGGCCAAGCAGGTCAATTTTGTCAATGAAGGAGGCCTTCATGGTGCAAAGTTTTGAAACCCAATTAAGCCCACTGGCCAACGCCCTCCGTAGCGGTCAACTGAGCCTGCCCGACTACCTGGCTCAACTGGAAGCTTTCTTTGGCACCGAAAATCAGCGCGTCTTAGCCTTTTTACCGGAAGAGGGCCGCTTTGACCGCCTCCGCCATGAAGCGGAGAGACTGGAGGCCCAATACCCTGACCCGGCCAGCCGGCCGCCCCTTTACGGCGTGCCGTTTGGGGTTAAGGATATTTTCCACGTCTCGGGGTTTCCGACGCAGGCCGGTTCTAAACTGCCCTCCCAAATTTTAGCCGGCCCGGAAGCGACCAGCGTCACGCGTCTTAAACAGCAAGGTGGGCTGGTCTTAGGCAAAACTGTGACCACCGAATTTGCCTACTTTGGACCGGGCCCTACCCGCAATCCGCGCCACCTGGAGCACACGCCTGGCGGCTCCAGCAGCGGTTCGGCGGCGGCCGTGGCGGCGAACTTGTGCCCGCTGACTCTGGGGACACAAACGATCGGCTCAATTGTGCGGCCGGCCTCGTTTTGCGGCGTGGTCGGCTTCAAACCCAGCGCCGGCCGGGTGTCAACCGCGGGCGTAATCCCGCTGTCACCCACGTTGGACCACATCGGCTTTTTTACGCAGGATCTGGCCGGGGCTGCTTTGGCGGCCTCGGTGCTATGCGAGACCTGGTCCGAGTCTCCCCTCCCTGACACCCGACCCGTTCTGGGCATTCCCGAAGGGCCGTATCTTCAGAAAGCAAGCGCCGAAGGGTCAGCTTACTTTAACGCGACGGCCCAGAAACTGGCTCGAGCCGGCTTTACAGTCCGCTCTGTGCCGGCTTTGCCTCACTTCGAGCAGATCTACGCCGCCCACAATACCTTAATGGCAGCCGAGGCCGCCGCTGTCCACGGGGAGTGGTACACCGAATTTGCCCACCTTTACCACCCCAAAACCGTCGAATTGATCGAGCGGGGCCGGCAGGTTACCCCGGCAGCCGTGGCCGAGGCTCGGGCAGGCCGCGAAACGCTGCGCACCAGCTTGAACGCGTTAATGATCGAGCAAGAGCTTGACCTGTGGATATCGCCGGCGGCGGTCGGCAGCGCGCCTGCCGGATTGGAGAGTACCGGCAACCCGGTTATGAACCTACCCTGGACCTATGCCGGTCTGCCCGCGCTCAACCTACCGGCCGGCACCGGCGAGAACGGCCTACCGCTAGGGCTGCAACTGACCGGCGGTTGGCAGCAAGATGAGCGCCTTTTAGGCTGGGCCATGATCATTGAGCAGGCGTTGAGGTAAGGCACCGTGTGGCAAGAGATCATCACTGCCATTCAGCAGCATACCCGCTTTGTCATTAGCTCGCATATCAATCCGGACTGCGATGCGCTCGGCTCTGAGTTAGCCTTGGCCGAACACTTGGAGCGGCTGGGCAAGAAGCCGACCATTATCAACACCGACCCGACCTCGGCTAACTATCGCTTCCTGGATCCCAAGCGCCGGATTAAGCAGTATTCCCAAAAAAAACACGCCAACCTCATCGATCAGGCGGACGTGATCATCGTGGTCGATGCCTCCGGTGGCTGGGACCGACTGGGCGCCGTTGGTCCGGTGTTGGGTCAAACTGAGGCTCTCAAACTCTGTATTGACCACCACCCCGATGCCACCGATTTTGTCGATCTAGCCGTGGTCGATACGGCCTCGGCGGCCACGGCCGAATTGATTCTCGACCTGATTGCTCATATGGGCCAACCGCTGACCCTGACTATGGCTCAAGCGCTCTATGCGGCCATCATCACCGATACGGGCAACTTCCGTTTTCCCAAAACTAGTCCGCGCACGCATCGGCTGACGGCGACCTTACTGGAGGCCGGAGCTGACCCCCTCCACATCTATCGCCAAATCTATGAACAAAACCGGCTCGGGGCGGTGCAGGTCAAGGGCCAGATCATGGAGTCGATTCAAACCGCGGCAAACGGGCAGCTTGCCTACTACAGTGTCTCGCAAGCCACTTTGAAAGAGTTCAAGGCTAAAGCGTCAGATCTCGATGGCGTGGCCACGTTGGGCCAAATGATTGGCGGGGTGCGAGTGTCCGTCTTCTGTTCAGAAGTATCAAACGGACGGGTGAAGATAAGTCTACGCAGTGACGGATCGCTCAGGATCAACCAGATCGCCGTCGAGTATGGGGGAGGAGGGCATCCTTCAGCAGCCGGCGCGATTGTACCGGGCAAACTGGAGGTGGTGCTGGCCGAAGTGATCGGCAAAGTTGAAGCGCTGCTAGCCGAGCATCAGTGATTTGCCTCGAGTCCGGGCCGAGATATTAAGATGCTCTTTGGCCTTGTGGGTCAAGTCGCGGGCCAGCTTTTCCGGATCCTGCCCGGTTAAAATTATTTGACCGCCCGCCATCGCCCCGTGGCCGCCGGCAAAACCCAGATCGCCGACCATCATCTGAGCCAGCACGCCGGCGCCTCGCTGTTTTTGAGTTCGAACCGAAATGATAAAGCGGTCCTTGTGAGTCCCCATACAGATGGCCCACTCGCAGCCTCGCAGGCGGAGGAGCAGATCGGCGATCTCGGCGGTTAGATCAGGATAACTCATCAAGCCCAGGTAAGTAATGACGACACTGCCGTAAATGCGAGTGGCCTGTAAAGCAGCGGTTAGCCCTTGAAAATAAGAGATTGGCACCTGGGCATGCTCAATTTGCATTAATCCTTCCAGATCGATCCGCGACAACAGGTAACAGGTGGCATCCATATCAAGCTGGCTGGTCGCGCGCTTAAGTCCCATGGTATCAGTCTTAATGCCGTAGAACAAAGCGGTGGCTAAAGAAGCGGGCGGCGATAGCCCGGCGGCGCGGAGGTACTGAACCATGAGACTCGAGGCGGCGCCAACGTCAGGACGGACATCGGCGTAGCGGACCCGGGCCGTCGCCTCAAGCCGGGGGTGGTGGTCGATGACGATGGCCGGCGTGATCCCAGCCGGTAGCGCGTTGTTGCCGGCGCCCGGCTGGGTATCGACTAAGGCCCGGCCATCAGCTTCTTGCAACAAGCTGGGGCTGAAGCGCTGCAGAGGATGGCCGAGATACTGCACCAGCGCTTGATTCTCGGCCCGGCCGATGATACCCCGATAGGCAAGCTTGGCCGGCAGCTTCAACTTCTCGGCCAAAAGATAAGCCAGGGCCACCGCGCTGGCAATGGCATCGGGATCGGGGTTGTTGTGGGTCAAGATGAGCCAGTTGTTGGCCCCTTTGGCAGCGGCCAACAACTGCTCAAGGCATTCATCCAAACTTGGCTACCCCTTCTCGGCCAGGACGGTGAGCAACTTGTCGGCCACCGCTTGAGCAAAGGCCGGATCGTTGATGTGCAGATCAAGCTCGATTAGCTCGACGCGCTGGCGGTTAAGGTTATGGCGCAGGGCATCAAACAGAGCCTCGTCCGCGGCCGGATCGTAAAAGGGCTGGCCCTCGGCATCGATCATACTGACGCCTTTAAGCGGAATGAAGAGAAAGGTGGGGCCGGTGGCCCGGTTGAGCTTGCTGGCGATGATGCGGCCCAACTCCGCGCACTCGGTGGCCGTGGTGCGCATCAGGGTGATGTTGGCATTATGCTTATATAGATTGCGCGATTTAAACTCCGACGGCACGGTGTCATAGGCCCAAAAGTTGACCATATCCAAGGCCCCCACAGAGACGACCTGCGGAATCCCGCGGCGCCCCGCCGCCTCCAGGCGGTGGGATCCCGCACTGAGTACCCCCCCCACCAACTCGTCGCACCATTCGGTGGTGGTAATATCGGCCACGCCTTCGATAAAGCCGCCATCGATAAGCGCTTCCATCGCCTTGCCGCCGCTACCGGTGGCGTGAAAGACCAACACTTCGTAGCCGGCCCCTTCCAATTTTTCACGCACCGCGTTGACACACGGCGTCGTCACCCCAAACATCGTCGCCGAAAGCAGGGGTTTATCGGCCACAGCCGGCACCTCTTGCTCAACCATACCGCAAACCGCCCCGGCGGCATTAGCCAAAATCCGGCGCGAGAGGCGGTTCAACCCGGCAATATCCACCACCGAGTACATCATAGTGATATCCTTGACATCCACGTAAGGGTTGACATCGCCGGAAGCCACAGTCGAGACCATGACTTTGGGCACCCCCACCGGCAGAGCCCGCATCCCGGCGGTCGCAATCGCCGTACCACCGGAACCGCCCAAACTGAGAACACCGTCGAATTTACCGGCGGCGTACAGTTCGGGGGCAAGTTTAGCCAGGCCCCGAGTCACCGTCTCGACCGCGGCGCTGCGATCATTGGCCGCCCGTAGCTCTGCCAGCGAGCCACCGCCGGCCGCCACCACCTCGGCGGCGGTGATGTCGGGCTTAAAGGGTGGATCAGCCATGATTCCGGCATCCAACAACAAGGCCTGATGACCGCGGGCCACAATCAGATCCCGAACATAGGCAAATTCCGCGGCCTTGGTATCAAGCGTCCCGACTAACAGTATCGTCTTAGACATGATGCGCCTCCTTGCGAATTAAGGACTATCATTTCTTAGAAGGATACCGGTCAAACCCTCGTATTATGCAAAAGAGAGGTAGACCAGAGGCATCCCACAAATAGGATTCATCGAGCCAGGCTCAGTGGGTAAATTTCAACATAGTCATGCGGTGCCAGAAGTCTACAACCTTTCCCGGCTTTTGTAAAATCGGCTCAAATAGCCCCTGTTCCGGTTTTCGCCGCCGTGTTCGCTTGGCCGATCTGGCATTAACTTGCCCAAGCCCGGCGTTTCTGCTAACATACCCCGGTCTATTGACGCCGCGTTAATGGACTTTTTTATAGGCGGGGATTGCATTCAAAGATGATAGGAAGAGTGGGAAGCAGCTCGTTCGTTAAAGGAAGGATTTTGAGATGCAATCTAATCGAAAAGTGATGATTACCCGTCGCCGGCGGCGGCGGACCCAAGAACAAAAACCCAGGATTTTTCTTCATCTCCTCAACTTCCTCGGGCTAATGGTGGCTTTGGTCGTAGCGGCCGTTGTTGGCTTGTTTTTGGTGGGAGTCGGCTCGGCCTACGCCGTGTATGATAGCTTTGCCAACCAACTGCCGGACCCGACCGCGATCGAAACCGAACAAGAGGATTTTGAAACCACCAAAATCTATGATCGAACCGGGCGGGTTTTGTTCTACGAACTGTTCGATCCCTTCCGCGGTGACCGCAGCTACGTCACGCTGGAAGACATCCCCGAGTTCTGCCGGGAAGCGACCACCATCCTGGAAGACAAAAATTTTTATACCAACCCCGGGTTCGACCCTGAAGGGATCGGCCGCGCCTTCTACCAAAATCTGCGGGGCGGGCAAATTCAGGGGGGGAGTTCCATCACCCAGCAGTTGATCAAGAACATCTTGATCGAAGAGGAAGAGCGAACTCAGCTCTCTTACACCCGTAAAATCAAAGAGATTATCCTGGCGGTTGAGATTACCCGGCGCTACAGTAAGGATCAAATCCTGGAGTGGTACTTCAACACCAACTCCTACTTCAACCTGGCCTACGGGATCAATGCCGCGGCCAGAGTTTACTTCGACAAGCCGGCCAGCGCTCTGACCAAAGCCGAGTGCGCTATGCTGGCCCCCATTCCTCAGTTCCCTTTCCTCAACCCTATCAACAGTCCCGATGAAGCCAAGTACCGGCAGTGGATTACGCTCAACCGCATGGTTGAGGAAGGCGTTATCGCTCAGGCGGAGGCCGACGAAATTTTTGGCGAAGTTGTCGAGGTCAAACAAGCCGAGCAGCGCTTCGATATTCGAGCGCCCCATTTTGCCGTTTATGTCCGCGAAGAGTTGGAACGCTACCCCGAACGTTATAACCTCGAAAATCTGGATCAGATTTATCGAGGCGGTCTAAAAGTCTACACCTCGTTAGATTACGAGTTCAATCAAACAGCTCAGCAAATTGCGGCCAACCAGATCAGGCAATTGCTGGAAAATGGCAATAATGCCTCAAATGCCTGCGTGGTGTCGCTCAATCCCAAAACCGGCGAAATCCTGGCTATGGTCGGCAGTGTCAACTATTGGGACAAAGAGAACGACGGGAAGTTTAACGTCTGTGCCGGCGATCCTGGCCGGCAACCCGGCTCGTCGTTCAAACCATTCAGCTATCTGACCCTCTTCTCTCAAGGAGTGTACAACCCGGCGACGATGATTATGAACGTGCGCCAGTCGTTCCCGGATGATCCCAACCCGCCTTACGTCCCGGAGAACTATGATCGCGAATACACCGGCCCGGTGCGAGCCCGCAATGCGCTGGCCCGCAGCTTAAACATTCCCGCGGTTTGGACGCTGCACAAAGCCGGCATTAAGAATGTCATCAATGTGGCCCACCGCTTGGGGATCACCACCCTCAACGCCGACTACTACGGTTTATCCCTGACCTTGGGCGGCGGCGAGGTCAAACCGATCGATATGGCCTATGCGTACGGGGTGATGGCCAATATGGGCACGATGGCCGGCATTCCGGTACCGGAAGTCGATCGCCGGCCGGGCCACCGGACCCTCGACCCGGTTTCAATCCTACGGATCGAGGATAACGCCGGCAACATCATCTATGAGTACAGCCAGCCCATCACCGAGCAGGTCATCGACCCGGCGCTGGCCTACATCATGAATGACATTCTATCGGATAACGATGCCCGGGCTGCTTCGTTTGGCGCCAACAGCGATCTCAAGCGCAATTTCGAGGATCGGCCGATTGCGGCCAAGACCGGCACGACCAATAACTTCCGCGATAACTGGACCGTCGGCTTCACCCCTCAGATCGTCACGGCGGTGTGGGTGGGCAACAACGACAACAAGCCGATGAAGGACGTGACCGGCCTGACCGGAGCGGCCCCCATTTGGAACGCGGTAATGCTGGAGTATCTGCAAGGCAAGCCGGTTGAAGATTGGCAGCGGCCGCCCGGCGTGGTCGATGTCCGGGTCGATGCGGTCTCCGGTTTGCTGCCGGGCCCGTACACACCTAACACCGTCGTCGAGCTTTTCCTGGAGGGAGCGGAGCCGACTCAACGTGACTCCCTGCATCAAGTTTTTCGAATTAATCGCGATAACGGCAAGCTGGCCACGGTTTATACGCCACCGGAGTTGGTTGAGGAGCGAGTGTACGACGTTTATCCTCCTGTGGCCAATGACTGGGTTATTGCGAACGGGATTCCCCAACCACCGACCGAATATGACGACAGCACGGGTCAGGCCATCAACGCGGGGCCGGTGGCCTTTATCAACCCGCGTCCTTATGAATACGTTCAAGGTGGGGTGATCATTACCGGTAACGCCAACATCGACGGCTTCCAGCTTTACCGGTTGGAGTACGGCAAGGGGCTCAACCCCACCGAATGGCGCCAGCTTGGGAGCGACGGCACCGGGCCGGTCGAGGGGGGTCAGTTGGCGGTCTGGGATACCAGAGCCGAGGCCGAAGGGTTGTATACCCTGCAGTTGACCGTTGTCCGCGGCGACCAGAGTATGGAGCGGCGCTCGGTGCAGGTTACGGTGGATAACACGCCGCCCGCGGTCAGCATGATTAACCCGGAACCCAACTCCACCTTCGAAGCCAATGCCGACCCGCTGCTCAACGATTGGGTCAACTTCCAGGTTGATGCCGCCGATAACTTCTCGATGAGCCGGGTGGAGTACTATGTGGATAACCGCCTGGTGGGCCAGAGTACGGTGGCGCCGTTCACTTTCCGCTGGAACGTCTCCTTAGCCGATGCGCCCCGTCAGATTGTGTACGAGGCTCCGGTGTACGCCACCCGCGTCGTCACCTTGCCCGATGGCACCGTTACTACCGAGACGACGGACGTCGCTATCACTCAGGTCCTGACCGTCACCGAAGCTATTACCGATCCGGAAGAATTGGCCAATCTCCCGCCGGGCTATTTACCCGAGAAGTTTATCGGCTACCAAAAAGTCTACTCCAATGGTCTGACCATTTTCCAAACCGATGAAGGCTACGCTCAAGGTCATACGGTCCACGTGGTGGGGTATGACTCTGCCGGCAATAGGGCTGCAAGCGAACGCGTTGAAATCCGGGTTATCCCACCAAAAGAAGAGGAAGCCGAGGACGAAGGATAAGCCTGTACGTCTGAGAGGTAGTTGCTTTTGGCAGCGACCTGGCTGCCTTTTACTTTAACTTATGAACAAGCTCGTTTTAATTACCAATGATGATGGTATCAGCGCTCCGGCGTTGCTGCCTCTGAAGCAAGCGCTCGATAAAATTGCCGACACGATTGTATTTGCCCCTGATCACAACTGGTCGGCTTCAGGGCATCCTAAAACGATGCATAAACCGCTGCGAGCCGACCGGATCACCCTGGCCGATGGCAGCAGCGGCTACGTCTCCACGGCGCCACCCCCCGACTGCGTCGCGCTCGCGCTCTTAGGCGTTATCGATCGCCGGCCTGACATGGTGGTCTCCGGCGTTAATCACGGCGCCAACTTGGGCTATGACGTCTTCTATTCCGGCACAGTGGCCGCCGCCGTCGAAGCGACCATCGAAGGTCTACCCGCGATTGCCATCTCTCGTGAGCGGCTGGATGAGGATATGGCCGACGCTGTCTCGCCCGGCTTTCACGACACGCCGGCCGAGATTCTCGATCAGGAGCACGTTCAAGTTTCAACCTTTTGTGCCTACCTGGCTCAAAAAGTACTCGAGCACGGCCTGCCGGCCAGTACCCTGCTCAATGTCAATATTCCGGCGGTCCCTTGGCCTGAGATTCAGGGGATTGAACTCACCCGCCTGGGCCGGCGCGTTTATCGCGATGAGTTGGTAGCCCGGGCAGATCCGCGGGGACGTTCCTACTACTGGATCGGGGGTCTGCCACCGCATGGCGTCGCCGATCACGGGACAGACATCTGGGCGATGGAAAACCGGCTCATCTCGATCACGCCGCTTAACCTCGATCTGACCGATCATCGCTTCAGTGAAGACCTCAAACGCTGGAAGTTGGAAGAAATTCCTCTGTGAGCTTTCGCCCTTATCCTACCCGTAGCGGCCAGATTGGGCTCGCCCTGGTCACCGTGGCCGGGCTTATGCTCCTTATGGTAGCCGATACTCTCTTTCACCAAAGGGATCCAGCCACAGCTTTCATTTTGCTTGCTAGCTGTCTGTTCTTGGCGAGCGTGGCTCTGGCAGCCGTTTACTGGACCGTGACCGCCTTAAAACTTACCTATCATCTTGATCGCAATGGGCTGGCGATTCGGTGGGGTCTGGGCCGGCAGCTTATTCCATTTAACAGCGTGGCCGAGATCGTCTCGGGTCAGGTAGTCAGCGGCCCCGCCAAATTTCGCGGTCTGGCCTTAGCCGGCCTGCGTCTGGGTTGGGGCGAACTACCGGAATACGGCTTGTTGCGGTTTCATACGACCGCACCCTTGGCCGATAGCCTGCTAATCGTGACCCTGGACAAAACTTACGTTATTTCTCCCAGCCAGCCGCAAGCCTTTCTCAAAGCCTGGCAGGCTCGTGAGGAACTGGGCGCCACCCGGGAATGGCGCGAGGAAATTCGCCGCTCGTGGCCGTTTAGCCTGGCCGTGATGAGCGATCCGCTCACCTGGTGGTTATTTGGCAGCGCCACCGTTACGGGCCTGGCCTTGCTCGGTTACTTAAGCTTCAGTTATGCTTCCTTACCGGCAGTCGTGCCGCTTCACTTTGATGCCTGGGGCCTGGCCGACCGGATGGTCGAAAAGTCTCGGCTATTTACTCTGCCGGCCCTCGGAGGTTTCATTCTTATCCTCAATGCGATCGTCGGCGGTCTGGTCTACTCCAAAGAAAAACTTGCCGCCTATCTCCTATGGAGCAGTACTATCCTGGTTCAGTTATGCTTGTGGATTGCCGCCCTGATTATCACCACCGCCGCCTGAGCCGCTCCAGGAACTGGAGTAAAAGAAAAACGCCCGCAATAGAGGCAGGCGTCTTCAAGGATGAGCTTGTCAGGGATGAGTTAAATCTTAACCCAAAGGTACAATTTATGACCTTCAGGGACCTGTTCCCAACGAACGGCGACGATGTCCAATTCACCGCGGGAGCCTTCGTCCGTGGGAAAGTCCAAACGAGCGGGGCGCCCATTATGCCAAGCGTCTTGGCAACGCTTGACAAGCTGCGGGCCGTTGAATGTGCGCATCTCGCACAGAGCCACATCGCTACTTTCAACACCCTCCAACACACCGATCGACCATTCACTGGCGACGTCACGGAATTCAGGAGGAGGGCCTTCAACAATGGTAATATAAGCTGGTTCTTGGTTTTGAATCATTTTTTCACCGTAACTTCTATAAAATGAAATCGAAATAAGATCTACTTGAACTATTTTACACTAAACACGACGGCTTGCCAATCAACCGTTTTGAACAATTGAGCGCCGAGAGCTTGATAATATCCTATTTTCTTATTCGGTCTGTAGTATGGTATACTTTAGCAAAAGTTTGAAAAAGTAGTAAATTTTTCACAATCCCCAACCAATACAATCCAATTTTGACGGAAAGGTTAGTTGCATGGCTAGTTATGACACCATTGTTATCGGCGGCGGGCCAGGCGGGTACGTCGCGGCCATTAAGGCCAGTCAGTTAGGCCAAAAGACGGCAGTCATCGAAAAGATGCATCTGGGCGGAATTTGCCTGAATTGGGGCTGTATTCCGACCAAGGCGCTAATCCGGAATGCCGAAGTGGCCAACCTCTTGCAACACGAGAGCAAGACCTTTGGCTTTAGCTTTGATAATCTCAAACTCGACTACAGTGTCGCCCAAAAACGGAGCCGGCAAGTCAGCAGCCGGCTGGTTAAGGGTGTCGGCTTTTTGATGAAGAAGAACAAAATTGACGTTCATGAAGGGCTGGCCACGTTTAAGAGTCCTACCGAAGTTGAAGTCAACGGTGAGACACATAGCGCCAAAAACTATATTATTGCCACCGGAGCCCGGGCCCGGCTGATCCCAGGGACTGAAATCAACGGCAAGACGCTGCTAACCTATCACCAAGCGCTACAATTAACCGAAGCACCACAATCGATCATCGTCATCGGCGCCGGGGCGATTGGGATGGAGTTCTCTTACGTCTTCAAGGCTTATGGAGCTGACGTGACGGTGGTGGAGATGCTACCCAATGTGCTACCGCTGGAAGATGAAGAGATCAGCCAGGAAATGGAAAAGCAGTTTACCCGCGAAAAGATCAAGGTTCACACCGGCACTAAGGTCGAAAAGATTGACGATCACGGTGACAGTGTCACCGTAACCATTAGCAAAAATGGTAAGTCCGAACAACTTAAAGCCCAGATGACGCTTATCTCCATCGGGGTTTTGCCGAACAGCGACAATATGGGCCTGGAGGCGGCCGGCGTTAAAACCAATGAGCGTGGCTTTATCGTGATCGATGATCAAATGAAAACGAATGTCGACCACATTTACGCTATCGGTGATGTAACCGGCAAGCTGGCCCTGGCCCACGTGGCCAGCGCCCAAGGGATTGTCGCCGCCGAAGCGATTGCCGGCCATAAAACCCGACCCTTGAAGTACCCGAATATGCCGCGCTGCACCTACACCCATCCAGAAGTCGCCTCGGTTGGCTTAACCGAAGCCCAGGCCAAAGAGCAGGGATACGCGATTAAGGTAGGGAAGTTCCCGTTTCAAGTCAACGGCAAGGCCTTGGGAATGAACGAGAATGCCGGCTTTGTAAAAATTGTCGCTGAAGAAAAGTACAACGAGGTGCTGGGCGTGCATATGATTGGCTCGCACGTCACCGAGCTGCTGGCCGGACCAACCGGCATGATCAACCTGGAAACAACTTTGGAGGAACTGGCAGCGACGGTCCACCCCCACCCCACCATGAGTGAGGTGGTAATGGAAGCTGCCCACGTCGCTTTAGGTGAACCCATTCACATTTAATTAGTACAAATAGCGGGAGTAGATGGGAGTCGAACCCACCGACGCTTGCTGTTCGCAACCGCCCACTGATTTTGAAGACCAGGGCCGCCACCGGACGACATCCACCCCCACGTTACCAAGTTATTTAACTTATTTATTGGGATTTGGCAAGTTGTCCCTTTATCGGCTAAAATGTTAGAGTAGGTGTGACTATTGTTGACTATTGTGGGCTTATGTAACAAGAAATGTTAGAATGGTTTCTAATATTCGTTGTAGTCTGGCTTTGCGCTAGCGTCGTCGTTATCGCCACCAGTTGGTATATGGCTGAAACTATCCAACCCTTCTTTCCCAACTGGTGGAGACGCGTTATTGCCGACGACGACCCCGATGAAGATGAGGCTGTTCTTGGTAGACCGGCGGACAGTTTACCAGATAAACAGGCCAAAAACCTTCCGAAAACGTCTCGATAAGAAGGGTAATTTTTTGTTGCTCAAGCGGCTCCGGGTTTGACTCGGCTGGGTGGAGGTAAACACCAAAACTGGTCGAAGTACACCTTTTTCGGGTAACTTGACAGCCCCCAACCGATATGATATATTTTGTCCGTTGTGTTAACAGCCAAAAGCGTTGACGGAAACGAGTAAGCAAGCCGATACGCTCAGCGAGTTCGGGAGGGTGTGAGCCGAATGCGTTAGCCTTGCCGAAAATCCTTCCAGAGCTGCTGACCGAAAGTTTGTTAGTTTGTAGAGTTAATAGAGTTATCAGAGTTTGTAGAGTTGAGTTCAATAGAACTCCATAAACTCGACCAACTTCCTAAACTCCACAAACTTTTATCGAGTAGACTCAGCCGGGCGCGCCGCCCGTTACCCAGGCAGGCTTATCGGACAAACTCCCGTAAGCGTTAAGCGAGTGGCAACACTAACTTGGGTGGTACCGCGGCAGTCAATCTGACTCTCGTCCCTTGGTCATGGGCGGGAGTTTTTTGTTGTTGGAGGATAGCATTTATGACGCAATTATTGGCCCACACCGATGCCTATCTCAAAGAATTCGAGGCAACAGTCACCGCTATCGATGCTGAAGAAAACGCGGTCGCTTTAGATAAAACGGCCTTCTATCCGGGCGGCGGCGGCCAGCCCTGCGACTTTGGCTGGTTAAATGACACCCCTGTCACTCAGGTTAAGCGCCAGGGTGAACAGATCTGGCATTGGTTGGCGGGCCAACTGCCCGCTGCCGGGGCCACGGTTCATGGCAAAATCGATTGGGATAGACGATATAAGTTGATGCGAACCCATACCGCCTTCCATATTCTGTGCGGCGTGGTTTGGCGCGATTACGGCGCCCAGGTGACCGGCGGCAATATGGACGTCCTACAAGGTCGGATGGATTTTGAGTTTGAGACGCTGCGGCAAGAGTTGGTTAAGGAAATAGAGGATAAACTCAATATTGAAGTCGCGGCGGCGAGGCCGGTGCATGTGCGCATTTTGCCGCGAGAGGAAGCCTTTCAAATTCCCGACCTGATTCGGACTAAAATCAACCTTCTGCCGGAAGGCATCCCCGAAGTGCGGACCGTCGAGATTGAGGGGCTTGATTTGCAGGCGGACGGAGGCACGCACGTAGCCAATACCCGCGAGGTCGGAATGATTAAGGTGGCTGGTTACAAAAGCAAGGGCAAAATTAACAAACGGATTCAGTTAGAAATCAGCGGCTAAATGGAAACCATTTATCCCATTGGCCCGGACGAGCAACTTGTGGCCCGGGGCGGATATGTCTACCGCGTCTCCGGCAAAGACAGCGGCCTCACCGAGCGCTGGATCATTCACCGCACTCCTGGCCAGGCTCTGGTGCATCGGGCGGTCGTGGCCGGTTCGATCGCCGGAATGACGCTGCACCAGATCTCTCATTTTGTCCTGACAGCGGCTCGCCGGCCGCAACAACTGGAAATGCGCCAGGTCATCGGTGATGGCTCCGCTGAGCGACTGACCCAGACGCTTATTCGCTGTTCTCACCAGGGGGTTCGGCCGTCAATTCCCGCGGGCCAGCAGAAAGTGCAGTCCCGGCTGGACCTCCCGGCGGGTTACCTTCTCTTCTCCCCGCCGGTGTCGGCGCACGGTTTTATCGTCGGCAACTTTGACGAAACGAGGCCAGGGCGACAACCCCGGACCCTGGTCAGTGTCCGTATCCAGCCGCAAGAAGCTCTACCGCTGTCCGTTGAGCTACAAAGCATCGATTATGAACTCGCCGGGGAAGGGGAAGCGATCGAGACTCCGGCCGGTAAGTTTACCTGCCGCCGCTTCGTCAGATATGATCATCATATGGAGCAGCAGCTTTGGCTGAATGATCAGAACACGGTGATCAAATGGGCCGTGCCCTACTCGGAGATTATGCAGTGGGAGTATGTGCTGACCCGGTATTATAGAGAACAGTTACAAGCCTAAATGGGACAGAAGGGAGCCAAGGCCAAGTCCTATCAAGTTAAGCAGGTGCGTAACGTAATCCTCAACTATAGAATGGGGGATAAGAATGATTAAATACGAAGTAATTATTTACTGGAGTGAAGAAGATCAAAGCTTCATCGCCGAAGTTCCGGAACTTGCCGGCTGTATGGCCGATGGTCAATCTTATCAGGAAGCATTGGCCAATGTAGAAGTCGTTATCCAAGAATGGATTGAAACGGCTACAGAACTTGGCCGGTCTATTCCCGAACCAAAAGGCCGGTTGATGTATGCTTAATTGGGGTAAGAATTTAGACTGAGGCACTTTAATGAAAGAAAACATGACCTACTTCAAAGCCGTCTCGCCGGAGGTTAGCTTCTCGGCCCTGGACGAGACGGTCTTGAATTTCTGGAAAGAAAACCAAACCTTCGAGCACAGTGTCGAGCAGCGGTCTGTGGAAAACTCCTATGTCTTCTACGATGGCCCACCGTTTGCCACCGGCCTGCCGCATTACGGTCACATTATGACCAGCATCATCAAGGACGTCGTGCCGCGCTTCTTCACGATGAAGGGCAAGCGGGTGGAGCGCCGCTTTGGCTGGGATTGCCACGGCGTCCCGGTTGAGTTTGAAATGGAGAAGGAGCTCGGGCTCAACGGCCGGGCCGATATCCTGGATATGGGCATCGGCAACTTCAACGAGGCTTGCCGCGGCATCGTCCTGCGTTACACCCGCGAGTGGCGCGAGGTCATCACCCGCATCGGCCGCTGGGTCGATTTTGATCACGACTACAAGACAATGAACCCGGACTACATGGAAACCGTCTGGTGGGTCTTCAAATCGCTCTACGACAAAGGCTTGATCTACGAAGACTACAAGGTCGTTCACTACTCCTGGCGCCTGTCCACGCCCTACTCCAACTTTGAAGCCACCCTGGACGATGCCTACCGCGAGCGGCAGGACCCGTCGGTGGTGGCCAAGTTTCAGGTGGAAGGGGAAGAGACCCAAATTCTGGCCTGGACAACCACGCCCTGGACCTTGCCTTCGAATATGGCCCTGGCCGTTAGCCCGGAGATCACCTACGTTAAGATCAAGGCCGGCGACGGCTCGACTTATGTGCTGGCCAAGAGTCTGCTCGACCAGCATTTTAAAGCGGACGAATACGAGACGCTCGAGGAGTTTAGGGGCGCTGCTCTGGCCGGCAAACATTATCGACCGCTGTTGCCCTACTTTGCCGATAAAAAAGCCGAGGGTGCTTTCCGGGTCCTCAGCGCCAACTTTGTCTCGGATGAAGACGGCACCGGCATCGTCCACATCGCTCCGGCCTTTGGCGAGGACGACTTTTTCCTGGCCAAGGCCCAAGGCGTGCCCATGGTCAACCCGGTCAACGATACCGGCGATTTCGACGAGTCGGTCACCGACTTTGCCGGCATGAACGTCTTCGACGCCAACCGGCCGATTATTCAAAAGCTTAAGGCCGACGGCACGCTCTTCTCCCAGAAGACCATCGTCCACAACTACCCGCACGATTGGCGGACAGACACGCCCCTGATTTATCGGGCCATTCCCTCCTGGTATGTCAACGTAACCAAGTTCAAAGAAAATATGCTGGCGGCCAACCAGAAGATCAACTGGTATCCGGTCCACGTTAAGAGCGGCGCCTTCGGCAAGTGGCTGGAGAACGCCCGTGACTGGGCCATCTCGCGCAACCGTTTCTGGGGCGCGCCCATCCCGGTCTGGCGCTGCACCAAGCCCGACTGCACCGCCGAGGTCGTTATCGGCAGCGTGGCCGAGTTGCAAGAGCGATCCGGGGTCGAGTCGATTCCCGACCTGCACAGCCACAACATCGATCCGATCACCTTCCCCTGCCCGGACTGTGGCGCGGAGATGCGGCGGGTGCCCGAGGTGCTGGACTGCTGGTTCGAGTCCGGGGCGATGCCCTACGGCCAGATTCACTATCCTTTTGAAAACGCGGCCTGGTTCAACGAGAATTTCCCGGCGGACTTCATCGTCGAGTACATCGGCCAGACCCGGGGTTGGTTCTATACGCTCGTTGTCCTCAGTACGGCTTTGTTCGACAACCCGCCCTTCACCAACGCCATCGCGCACGGCATTCTGCTCGGCGAGGATGGCCGCAAGATGAGCAAGCGGCTGCGTAACTACCCGGACGTCGATGAGACTATCGCCAAGTACGGCGCCGATGCCCTCCGCCTCTATCTGATGGGCCACCCGGTCATCGACGGCAACGACAGCAGCATTGAGGGCGCCGGCATCGCCGAGATGCTGCGCCGCTTTGTCATCCCGGTCTGGAACGCCTTCAGCTTCCTGACCCGTTACGCCGAGATCGACGGCTTCCGGCCAAACCTGTCAGGTTTTGAAAACCTGACAGGTTTAGAGCCCGAATACAATGATCTTGATCGCTGGATTCGCTCCCGCACCTTCGCCCTGACCTATGATCTCGAGCGGAGTTTTAGCGGCTATAATCTGCGGGCCGCGGTCGGCCTGCTGCTCGATTATGTGGACGACCTGAACAACTGGTACATCCGCCGCAGCCGCGATCGCTTCTGGAAATCGGCCAAGGACGGCGACAAGTTGGCCGCCTACCAAACGTTACACGAGGTCCTGACCTTGCTCTGTCAGGTCGCCTCACCGCTGACGCCCTTCTTCACCGAGTTGATCTACAAAAACTTGACCGGCGCGGAGTCGGTCCACCTGACCGACTGGCCCAGCCCGGACCGGGCGCGGGTCGATGCCGAACTCAACGCCAAGATGGCCGAAGTGCGGCAGATTGCCTCGCTGGGGTTGGCCGCTCGCGCCAAAGTGAATATCAAGGTCCGCCAGCCGCTCAACAAGGTCACGATCCGTAACAACCATGCGCTCGGCGAGGTAGACATCGCCCTGATCAAAGACGAGCTGAACGTCAAGGCGGTCGAACTCACGGACGACGTCAGCGCCTACACCGAAGCCATCGCCAAACCGAACGCCCGCGTCATCGGGCCGCAGTTTGGCAAGGAGACACCGCAGATTATGAGCGCGGTCAAAGCCGGCCATTTCGAGGCGTTGCCGGATGGTCGCTACCGGGTGGCCGGCAATGAGGCCTGGACTCTGGACGCTGACGTGATCAATGTTCATTACGAGGGCAAAGCGGGCTTTGCCTGCGAAACGCTGCGCGACCTGGTGGTCGTGCTTGACGTCCACCTGACCGATGATCTGATCCGCGAAGGCTACGCCCGCGATCTGGTCCGCTCGATCCAAAATTTGCGTAAAGAAGCGGATTACAAGCTCGACGATCGGATCACGGTCGGGATCAGCACCGCCGACGCGATCTTGCAGGCCGCCGTGACGGAGTTTGCCGGCTACATCCGCTCGGAAACGCTGGCCGATAGTCTGGTCCTGGATGGAGCCGGCCAGACCTGGGATCAGGCCGCCGAGGTCGAGGTGGGCGGGACCAGAGTCGAAGTGGGCGTCAAGCGGAGTTAATGAGCAAAGCCGCTTTATTTTTATCGAATCCCAATCGATTCTGAATAACTTCTAAACATCTTTCTGGTACCCTTCGAGACAAGTTAGTCAATCAGTTTCAAATTCAATGTCTCGGAGGTAAAACTTAATAATGATCCCGTGGAAGAAATATTTGGCGGCTATCGTAAGTATCGTCGCCCTGGTCACGATGTTTGGCGCCGGGGCGACGATGGCCCTGGCCCAAGGCCCCGAGGGCGGGCCAGGCAAAGGGCCGGGCGGTGGGGCCGGCGGTGAAGTTACCGCCGTGAGTAGTAGCAGCCTGACCATCCTCACGCCCAATGACGAGTCGCTGACGGTCAAGTTCACGGACAAAACCGAAGTGCGCCTGGTTGAAAGCGGTAGCGACGGCAGCTTAAGCGACATCGACGTGGGCGACCAGGTCCGGGTGCATGGGCTGCGCAATGATGATGGCACGATCGAGGCCCGCATGATTGCGGTTGAACCCGAGGGCGACCGGCTCGGCGGGCGGGTCACCGAAATCGACGGAACCACTATCACCGTGGAAACCCGTGACGGCGAGGCCACCCTTACCGTCAGCGACAGCACGACTTACCGCGACCGTGACGGTGCCGCCAGTCTGGCCGACATTACCGAAGACTCCTTTGTGATGGCCTTTGGTGAATTAGACGATGATGGTTCGCTCTCGGCCCGGCTGGTGATGGTCGGTGGGGGACCGGGCCAAGGCGGCGGTCCAGGCGGCGATGGTCAACATCCGGCTGGTCCGCCACCCGGCCCCAGACCGGAGCGAGGCTCTGAACAATAAGCAAAGACTAAAAGCCCCTGTCGATTGGCAGGGGCTTTTTTTTGGCTTAGCGTTCGGTCAGGCGGTCTAGCAGCGCTAACGAAAAGTCTGTAAGGGACTCCAGAATGAGATCAGCCTGGTTAAGTTTTTCGGCGGCAGGCATAAATCGGCTATCAGGCACAGCGATCACTTTCATGCCCGCCCGTTTGCCGGCCAGGATGCCATTACCGGAGTCTTCCAGGCAGACGCAATCCTCCGGCTTAATACCCAATCGCTTGGCCGTTTCCAGATAAACATCCGGCGACGGTTTGCCGGCCCCAACTTCATCGGCCGAGAGAATGACCTGAAACCGGCCCTGGAGCGCGGCATCGGCGGTCACGGTATCGATTAAGCTTCGATGGGAGCCGGAGGCCAGCGCGATGGGAAAATGTTTGGCGGCCAGATGAACCGCCTCAACGGCACCCGGGAAATAGGGAATACCGTTCTGGTAACTCGCCATCATCCGGGCCACCACTTGATCCTCGACTTGCTGAGGAGTAAGGGCAAGTTCCAAACGATTGATCATATAGTCGACCCATTCTTGGGTGCTTACCCCCATCACCGCCTTGTGATCGTCCGTGGTCCAGTCTTGGCCAGCTTCAGCGGCCATGGCCTGCCGGACGCTATCCCAGACCGATTCCGAATCGATCAGTAACCCGTCCATATCAAAAATAACAGCTTGTAACATCTCAGGTATCACCTCGTATCACCATCTTTGTTGGAGTCTGGTTTTACTACAATTCTTGCTAAAAGGCCATTTGTTGAGGTTAACTCGGCAAATTAAGCCACCCTTCTCCATCACATCTCAATAACTTCTGAACATTTTCTAAACATCTTTTTGATAATCTGAATAAAACCCTCATTGGAGGCGCATCCCGTGACGACACTAAAGAGGCTTATCCTGGGCAGCCAATCGGCTGCCACCCCTCGTCTTAAACCGCTGAGCATTGAGTACAAACCCGTGTTCGCAGGGTTTAGTCTGGGTTTGATTGTGCTGCTAGGCGCCTTTCTTCGCTTCTACGATTTGGGCGCTTACAGCGTGGGGAACGCCTATTATGCCGCGACCGTTCAGAGCATGCTGACCTCATGGCCCAACTTTTTCTTCGCTGCTTTTGAACCCGGCGGTTCGGTCACCGTCGATAAGCCGCCGTTGGGCTTCTGGGTACAGGCGGTCTCGGCTTATTTTTTGGGTGTAAATGGCTTTGCCCTGGCCTTACCACAGGCCCTGGCCGGCGTGCTGTCGATCCCGCTTCTCTACCTCTTGGTCAAGCGCCAGTTCGGCCGGTGGGCCGGCTTGATCGCCGCCCTAGCCCTGGCGACGATGCCGATCACGATCGCCACGGAACGGAATAACACCATCGACGGCCTGTTGCTGTTTGTGCTCCTGTTAGCCGCCTACGCTTTTATCCAGGCGGCGCAGCACAGTCGACTCCGGGATTTACTGCTCGGTGCGGTCTTGGTTGGCCTGGGTTTCAACATCAAGATGCTGCAAGCGTTTATGCCTTTGCCCGCCTTCTACGCTCTCTATTGGTTCGGGGCGCCGCAGCCCTGGCGAAAACGGCTGCTGCACCTGGCCCTGGCCACGGCCGTGTTGGCAGTCGTGTCGCTCTCGTGGGCGGTCGCGGTCGATCTGACGCCGGCCTCAAGTCGACCCTTCATCGGCAGCAGCAGTAGTAACAGCGTGTTGGAGCTCATTGTGGGCCATAACGGTTTGCGCCGGCTGGGTTTCGATACGCCGGGCGGGGGCCAACCTCCAGCGCCCAATGGCTCGCCACCCGATCAACGAGCATCGCAACTGGCTCAAAGGCCACCGCAGCCGCCGGCAACCGGCTCAGAAAATCGACCCGGTCCGCCACCCAGTCGAGGGCCAGGGCCAGGGCCAGGCGGTGAAGTCGGCTCGCCCAGCCCGCTGCGCCTCTTCACCGAGCCGCTCGCCAGCCAGGCCAGTTGGCTGCTCCCGCTCGCCTTACTCGGGTTACCGTTCCTAGCTTTCCAACTGGGCCGAGCGCGCCCGCTGAGCCAGCGGCATCTAGCCCTCGGGCTGTGGGCGGGCTGGCTCCTGCCCGAGTTGCTCTACTTTAGCTTGACGCCGGGGCTGTTTCATACTTACTATTTGATTATGCTCGGGCCACCGCTGGCGGCGCTGGTCGGTGTCACAGCCTGGGGTTTCCGGCAGGCCCTTCGCCAGGAACGGCCGGGCGGCCAGTGGTGGCTAACGTTATTGACCGGCCTGACCCTCGTTTTTCAAGTCTTAGTCCTGAACCACTATTCCGACTTCAGTCTGTGGCTTATTGCCGGCTCGGTCACGCTTTGGGGCGTTGGCTTGCTGGCTCTGCGTCTGGTCTCGCTTCAAGTCTCGAGCCGGGTGGGACAAGTGGCGCTCAGCCTGGTCCTGGCTAGCCTGATGCTGGCCCCGCTGGCCTGGTCCGGGTTGACCACGTTCAACCCTCAGCCGGATGCCGGCTTACCGCGCGCCGAACCGGTTACCGAGCAACCAGACCGGCCTAACGGGTTCGCGGATCGTTGGGCCGGGCAGCCAGCCCTCCTCGACTATTTGCTGGCCCACACCGAACCGGAGACTTACCTGGTGGCCACGGTTAGCGCCCAAGAAGCCTCGCCGCTTATCCTGGCGACCCACCGGCCGGTCCTGACCTTTGGCGGCTTCACCGGCAGCGATGACGTCATCGACGCCGAACGACTGGCGCAAATGGTCAGCGATGGTAAACTACGCTATGTTCTTGGCCCGCTGGACCGAAAGCCCGAGATCAACACCTGGGTCACCGCTCACTGCCTCAGCGTCCAGGTCCCCGGCCTGGACCAGCCCGAAGCGGCTACCGTTAATCCGGACCCACCCGGCCCCGGTCGGGCCCGGGCCACCACCTTATTCGACTGTTTGGCTCAGTGATCTGTCTTGAAGAATGGCAAACCTTAAATGATAAAGCTGCTTAAGTCTCTCTCCCTCCGCTGGACCCTGGCCGTGGTCCTGATTGTCGCCGGCCTGGCCTTAACGATTGTTTTTGGCCTTCGGGCTTTTAGATCGTTTCAAGAGGTCCGGTATATCCGCGAGCAAGGTTTGGATGTGGGCACAGCCGACCTGGATGCCATCCGGGGCTGGATGACCATTGGCTTCATCGGCGTCGCCTACGGCGTCCCGGAAGAATATATCTTTGCCGAACTCGATATTCCCTACGAACGGCGCAACCAGCACGAAACGCTCGGCCATCTGAGCCGAGAGTACCGGCTGGGGAAACCGCCTCTAGCCGAGGACCTGGTTAAAGAGGCTATTTTGAAGTATCGAGAGAATCCAGTCGCCACCGGCCTGGATGACGTTCGCCCCTGGATGAGCCTTCGCTATATTGCCAACAGCACGGGCGTGCCGGAAGACTATCTGTTTGAACAACTGGGCCTGCCCCAGGCCGGTAACGAAGGCAAACCGCTGGACCGGCTGGATGATGAATATAAGTTTGGCGGCCGGCGCGAGATTGTCGAGGCGGTCGAGGCCGCTTTAGCTGATTACGAGGCCAACCATGAGTCTGAGTGAACTAAGCGATCAGCTTCTGACCTGGGTCATCACCTATGGCTCTCCAATGTTCGCCCTGACTCTGTTCGTGGGAGCCTTGGGCCTCCCCGTGCCCGGCACGGTTTTGGTCATGGCGGCGGGAGGCTTTGTCCGGCAGGGCGTGCTCGATGCCCCATCGACTTTGGGCTTAGGGCTGGCCGGGGCCGTAACCGGCGATGTCATCAGCTACAGTCTGGGCCGTTTTGCCCGAGGCTGGCTTCAGGGTCGCTTTGGGCACACCGAGTCCTGGCAAAAGGCGAGCGAAAATATCCAGCGGCGCGGTGGCATTGCCATCTACCTGACCCGCTGGCTGGTGACTCCACTGGCCATTCCCACCAATCTGACGGCGGGCAGCGGCGGCTATCCCCTGTGGCGATTCTTGAGCTTTGATGCGGCCGGCGAGCTGACCTGGCTGCTGCTGTACGGCGGGATCGGCTATGCCTTTGGCAGCCAGTGGGAAGTGGTCAGCGATTTTGTGTCCGACTTCAGTGGCGTCATCGTCGGGGTGGTGGCTTTGGGCGCCGGTCTGTACATCCTCCTGCGCCGCAACCAAAAAGCCTCGGTCAAGGTGCCGCAACCGGCCCGGCCGCCGACCACGTGACTTCGATTCAAGGAATAAAAGTCATGACCAAAACAATTCTGGTCGTCGATGATAAGAAAAATTTACGGCTTATGGTCCAACAATATCTGACCCAGGAGGGCTTTCGGGTGGTGCTGGCTGAGAACGGACGAGAGGCGCTCTTTGTGGCCCGCCATGAGAAGCCGGATCTGATTCTGCTCGATATTATGATGCCGGAGATGAGCGGCTACGACTTTATCCGGACTTATGCCAAGGAAGGCGAGGCGCCCATCATTCTGCTGACCGCCAAGTTGGAGGAGGCGGATAAGGTCTTGGGCCTGGAATTGGGAGCGGACGACTACGTCACCAAGCCCTTTAGTATGCGGGAGCTGGTGGCTCGCATCCGAGCGGTGCTGCGTCGGGCCGAAAAAGAGAGCCGGCCGGCCGCGGTACTGCGCGTGGCCGACATTGTGCTCGATCAGACCAGCCGGCTGGTCAAAGTCAAGGATACCGTGGTCGATCTGACCCCCTCGGAGTTCGATCTGCTGGCCTTGCTCATGGGCTCACCGGGCCGGGCTTTTTCCCGGACCGAGTTGCTGGACTACCTGCAAGGCAACTCATTTGAAGGCGTTGAGCGGACGATTGACGTTCACATTCGCAACCTGCGCAGCAAAATCGAGCCGGAGCCGAAGCAGCCGCGCTATGTTGAAACGGTCTTCGGGGTGGGCTACCGCTTTTGCTCCGAGCCGGCGGCCTGATGATCCGGCGATCCCTCACCTTCAAGCTGCTCGTCGCCTTTCTCAGCGTCAGTCTGGCCGGCACGGTGCTCGTGGCTTTCCTGGCCGGACGGACGACTACGACCGAGTTTGATCGCTTCCGGCTGGAGCGAGATCGGACCATTTTCAGCGGAGAGGTGACAGCCTTCTATCAAAGTGCCGGCTCTTGGACCGGCGTGGATGACCAGATCCGCCGCCGGCCGGCCGGAGACCGAGCGGACCGCCCTGAGCCCAATCGCGCTGAGCCGCCGCCTCCCGGACCGGGCCAGCCGCCGCCCTTTGTGCTGGTCGATCAGCAGGGGCAGGTCGTGATTCCGGGGCTTGATTACCGGCTTGGTCAGCGGCTCAGCCCTCGAGATTTGGCCGGCGGCTCACCCCTGGAGCTGAATGGGCAGGTGATCGGCACCGTTTTGAGCCCGCCGGCCCTCGGTCGGGATCCGGCCGAGGCGCAATATGTCGCTCGGATCCACCGGGCTTTAATCGTTGCCACCCTCGGGGCGACGGGGCTGGCTCTACTGTTAGCCATCATCCTGGCCCGAACTCTAACCGGCCCCCTCCGCGAATTGACCGCCGCTACCCAGGCCGTGGCCAAGGGACACCTTGAACAGCAAGTTCCGGTCCGCACTCAGGATGAGTTAGGGCAGCTAGCGGCTTCTTTCAACCAGATGAGCGCCGATCTAGCCCAGGCCAACCAACTCCGCCGCCAAATGACGGCCGATATCGCCCACGAGCTACGCAACCCGCTGATGGTCATCAACGGTTATGTGGAGGGCCTGGCGGATGGGGTATTGCAGCCTAGCGCCCCTATGTTTGAAATGATGCGTGAGGAAACGCAGCATCTCCAGTGGCTGGTGGACGATCTGCGCACCCTATCGCTGGCAGATGCGGGCGAGTTAAAGCTCAATCGCCGGCCGGTTTCGCCGCGGGAGCTGCTTACGCGGGTCGCCACAGCGCACGATCACCTGGCCCGGCAGCAGCAGATCGAGCTCCGGGTGGAGGCCGCGGCCAACCTGCCTGACATCGCTGTCGATCCGGACCGGATGACTCAGGTTCTCAAGAACCTGGTTAGCAATGCCTTGCGTTATACCACCGCGGGCGGCCACATCGTCCTCTCGAGCCAGGCCCGGCCCAACGAGGTCCGGCTGTCGGTGCGGGATAACGGCGCCGGGATCGCTTCGGAAAAGCTAGCTTACATTTTTGAGCGGTTTTATCGGGCAGACGAAGCCCGGACCCAAAGTAGCGGCGAGTCGGGCTTGGGCTTAGCCATCGCCAAATCGATTGTGGAAGCGCACGGCGGTACCATCACGGCCGAGAGTGAAGAGGGCCAAGGCACCACCTTTATCATCTGGCTGCCGCTCCAATGAAGTTGCGCCAAAATGTATTTTTTTGATATGCAGGCCGGAATCGATATAATCTGTACTTAAGGTGAAGTAACGAGCCTCGCTCACCTGACCTGACCCGGTCGGTCAGTGAGCAAGTCCTAACTAACCTACGCGAGGAGGAGATTTTAATCACTATGGAAATGAAACGGGTCAGTGGCATTTTGCTGCATCCGACATCGCTGCCCGGCCCCCACGGCATCGGTGATCTTGGCGCTGAGGCCTACCGCTTTGTCGATTTCTTAGCGGGCGGTAAGCAGGCTTTATGGCAAATTCTACCGCTGGGACCAACCGGAGTAGGTGACTCACCCTACGCCGCAGTTTCCTCATTTGCCGGAAATCCCTTGCTGATAAGCCTGGACAAGCTGGTGGAGGCCGGCGATCTGACAGAAGAGGATATTGCCAACCCGCCCGAGTTCGATATCGATAGGGTTCGGTATGAACCGGTGACGGCCTGGAAGAAGCCGCTCCTGGAGAAAGCGGCTCGGACGTTTCTAAACCAGGCCAGCGAGACCCGGCAGGAACAATTCAAGGCGTTTTGCGCTGAACAAGCTTACTGGTTAGATGATTTTGCCCTGTTCCTGGCCCTTAAAGAGGGCTTTGACGCTAACGCCAAGTTTGAGAACGCAATCGGTACCTGGAATGTGTACTGGCCCGAAGATATCCGGCTGCGGCACGAGAACGCGCTCCACTATTGGCGCGAGCGAAAAGATGAAGCCATCGCTATCAATAAAGTCATCCAGTTCTATTTCTACCAGCAGTGGTGGGCGTTGCGCTGGTATGCTAACCAGCATGGGGTCACCATTGTCGGCGATATTCCGATCTTCGTGGCCGAAGACAGCGCCGATGTCTGGGCCGATCGAGATCTGTTCCTGCTGGATAACCAGGGCCGGCCGACCGTTGTGGCCGGCATCCCGCCCGATTACTTTAGCCAGACCGGACAACGCTGGGGTAATCCGCTGTATAACTGGCACAATATGGAGCATCGCGGCTTCAGATGGTGGTTAAGCCGCCTCAGAGCCACGCTCAACCTGGTGGATGTGGTCCGGATTGATCACTTTAGGGCGTTTGATACCTACTGGGCCATCCCGGCCTACGAACCAACCGCGGTGCATGGTCGCTGGGATAGAGCGCCCGGCTATCAGTTTTTTGAAACCGTCAAGATGCAGTTGGGCGAGTTACCGATCGTGGTGGAAGATTTGGGCATCATCCCGGATGACGTCCGCCGGCTGCGGGACCACTTCAACTTCCCGGGAATGAAGATTTTGCAGTTTGCCTTTAGCGGGCTGGCGGGCGGGCTCGATCCTAGTAACCCGTACCTGCCGCACAATCACCGACACAATGCCATTGTCTACACCGGTACGCACGATAATGATACCACCCTGGGCTGGTACAAGGCCCTGCCGGAATGGGACAAAAACGCCATCCAAAACTATCTGATGCACGAGAAATCTCACATTTGGGACTCGGACATCGTCTGGGTCTTGATGCAGCTCGCCTGGTCCTCGGTCTGCAACTGGTCGATTATCCCAATGCAGGACCTCTTACGCTTAGACAGTGATGCCCGGATGAACATCCCCGGGCAAGCGTACGGGAACTGGCAGTGGCGCTTTCGGGCGGAAGCGCTTAACGAGTGGACCGAAGGCATCCTGCGGGACAGCGCCTACCGCTTTGGCCGCGCGCATGGTTAGGATAGCGCCGGCCCTGAAATCTGAGCGATGATATCTGTCGTTATTCCGCTGCTGAATGAAGCAGGCAACTTGAAACTGCTGCATCAAAAACTGACGGACTCGCTGCAAGCCACGGACTACCCGTACGAGCTCATTTTTGTAAATGACGGCAGTACCGACGAGTCGCCGGCGATTCTCAATGATCTATTCGAACAGGATCCGCTGGTGCGAGTCATTCACTTTCAACAGAACTTTGGCAAGACAGCAGCCCTGGTGGCCGGTTTTCGCCATAGCCGGGGCGAGATCATTATTACGATGGATGCGGATTTGCAGGACGATCCGGCTGAGATTCCGGCTATGCTCGCGCCCCTTAACCAGGGATACGACCTGGTGGCGGCTTGGCGCTCTGATCGCCACGATCCTGTGGATAAAACGCTGCCTTCAAAAATTTTCAACTGGGTCGTCTCGCGGGCCAGCGGCCTGCACCTGCATGATTTTAACTGCGGTTTCAAAGTTTATCGCCGCATCGTCACCGAGCAGATCCCGCTTTACAGCGATTTCCACCGCTTTGTGCCGATGCTCGCCGCCGGTAAGGGGTTTAACATCACCGAAGTCCAGGTGCAGCACCACCCGCGTCATTCCGGTGTCTCCAAGTATGGGGCGGGCCGGGCGGTACGTGGCTTCCTGGATTTTGTCAACGTTCTGTTTTTGACTAAGTATCTCAAGCATCCTTTGCGCCTGTTTGGCAGTAGCGGGCTGTTGATCTTCGGCTTGGGTTTTTTGATCGAGCTCTATTTGACGGTCCTTTGGTTGCTGCGGGCCATCGCTGCCAGCGAAATTCCACCGATCGGCACCCGCCCGCTGTTCACCGTGGGCGTGTTGGCGATGATCTTGGGCATTCAACTCTTCTCCACCGGCCTTCTGGGTGAGATGCTCCGCTACTTCACCTTTAAGCCGGATCAGGAGTACGTCATTAAACAACTTCTCAGTCGAGACAAGGTCAAGTTAACTTCATGAGCGATTATGGCAATCGGCAAAAGCATCTGAACCCGAATCGAGTCCAGCAACACTTCCTGGATCGATTTCACGATAAAATCATCGAACTCATCGACCAGACCGGAGTCGATCGCCTGCTCGATGTGGGCTGCGCCGAGGGTTTTGTCATTGACCACCTCCGGCGGAATGGCCTTTCGATTCAAGTCATCGGCGGTGATTTCGACGCTGAGGCCTTACTTTGGGGCCGAAATCAGCTCCGGCACGGCGCGCCGCTGACTAACCTGGACGTTCACCGGCTGCCATTTGCCGCTAACCAGTTTCCCTTGGTCATGTGTCTCGAAGTCCTGGAACATCTGCCCGACTCTCGCCTGGGCCTGGCCGAGTTAGCCCGGGTATCTGGCCAGTATGTCCTGGTGAGTGTCCCCCACGAGCCGTTGTTCCGGGGGGCCAACTTCTTGCGCGGCAAGCACATCAGGGATTTTGGCAACGACCCGGAGCACCTGCATAACTACAACGGCGCCACTTTCAAAGCTATGCTGGCTAGCACGGTCGAGGTTTTGTGGCACGGCTACAGCTTCCCCTGGCAGATCGCTCTGGCGCGCAAACGCCAGGGAATTTGACAGGCCCTATGGGGACGATACCGACAATGAAAATGGAGTGCAGAGCTTGCTCTGCTAGCAAACCAAGGTTTGCACTCCTATTTACAATGGAGACGGACCCAGCCAGCGGCACGGCAACGATGAATAAAAATCGAGGCCAAACCCAAACCAGATTTGCACAAACCTGGCGTCATGGTATAATTTCCAAGTTGTAGCGGGCGGTTAGCTCAGTTGGTTAGAGCGCCACGTTGACATCGTGGAGGCCACAAGTTCGAGTCTTGTACCGCCCACTGGGGGAGCCTGGCGTATGCCAGGCTTTTTTGATTCTGCAGGCTTTCTTTAGAGTCCCTTGGGGCACTTCTTTGATGGATCGTGGAGGCCTGACCAGGAGAGTGCGACCGAACCGGGGGTTCGATACCGAGAATGAAAATTGATCCGGTGTAGGGGCGTAAAATTTTACGCCCCTACACCGGGTGGGTCCATTTTCAGAGGAATTCTCTCGTGTTTAACTCACCCCTGTTAATTTGAACAACTGCTGCAGAGCTTCCTCCGGATCGGTGAAGTGTAAAGCCTGCAAACCCACCGCCTCGGCGCCCCGCACATTTTCGATAAAATCATCGACAAAGAGAGCCTCGTCGGGCCGGACCTCGAGACTTTCCAGCGCCAAACGATACACTCGAGGGTCCGGTTTCATCAAGCCCACTTCCGACGAAATAATCACACTATTAAAGTAATGAATCAACGGAAAAGTATCCTGCCAAAGCTGGCGTGCATCATCGGCGAAGTTGCTGAGGAGCCCCAGCCGGAAGCCTGCTTCGCCCAACCGCTGAATGTAGCCAAGGAGCGCTTCGTTGAGCCTATCGCCGGCAAAGAAATCGCGCCGCATTTCGGCCAATTCAGGCTCGGTTAGGCCAAAATGCCGGCCTAGCCAACGCCAGTGCGCCTCATACGTCTTTTGCCCCAGTTGAGCCAGCCGGCCCGACTCGCCGCTGAAAACAAAATTCTCAAAGTCCCAGGCCTCCAACTCCAGCCGGTCGGCCCACTTCTGGCGCCCGGTCTGGCTCTGGGTGCGGATCAGCACCCCGCCGACGTCAAAGATTATGGCTTTAAGCATCTCTAATCTCCTTATGAAAATATATCCAGAGTAGGGGCGTAAAATTTTACGCCCCTACTCGGTCAATCCTCATCATTTTTTTGTTCCAGCCCCGCAGCAAGCCGACGAATCCCCAAATACCAGATCAGCCAACCGGCGTACAGGCGCGGATAGGCCAGCAAGGCCCACCAGCCAACCCGATAGGCCTCGCTCTTGAAAGAGATGGGGAGCATGAGCAGCAGGAACGCGGCCGCAAAGAGGATCAGCTCAAATTTGGCGGCCTGCCTGAATAGCTCAGCGCCAAGGAGCGCCGCGGGAATGAGCAACAGGACAAAATGATATTCCTCCGCTACCGGCAGCAGGACGATGGCCAGAGGTATAAGCACGGCAAAGGAGAGGGAGTGGAAGGATGGAAGGATGGAAGGGTGGAAGGATGGAAGGGGGGAGGATTGGAGGATTGGAGGGTTGGAAGAGGGGAAGAGTGGATGCAGTGTAAATAGTGAAGGTTGAATTTTCAGTTCATCGCTCATTGTTAATTGCTCATTGTTAATGGCTAATTGCTCATTGTTAATTGTTAATTGACCTCTGAGACGGGTGAGCCAGAGGGTCACGGCCGTGGCGAGGAGGGAGACGGTGAGGGTGAGGAGCCAGGCCAGGCCGGGGAGATGAGCCAAGGGGGCCGGGTTCCAGACCGGATCGAAGTCGAAGAGGTGCTTGAAAAAACCGGTCGTCGTTTGGTAAGCGGTCACGGCTACGGCCCCGCGCTCGCTGAAGGCGGCGGCGGCCTTGGGATAAACTAGCCAGGTGTCCAGACCAAGCCAGGGCAAGCTGAGCAGCATCACCAGACCCGGCGGCCCTATCAACCAGAGGAATGCTGGCCAGCGCCGGTGGGTCACTAACAGCAGCCACAAGATCAGGCCACTGGTTTTGAAGAGAAAAGCCAAGCCTAAGCCTAAGCCCAAGAGAGCATCGTTGCCGGTAACCCAACCCCACCAGGCCAGCACCAGACAGAGCAGCAGCAGGGTATAGACCTGGCCCACGGCGAAATTGGCTTCAAGAGCCGGCATCAGACAGAGCGAGCCTAGCGTCACCGCCCACAGGCTGGAAGCCAACCCATACTGGCGGGCCAAAATGGTGACCAGGAGTCCGGTGGCCAGCAGCAGCGAGCCATAACTAAGCCAGAGCCAAACATTACGGGCCGGCCAGGGATCGAGGCCAACGAAGGGAAGCGTGAGCAAAGCCAGAGTCGGGAGATTGGGGGTGAAGATTTCGATGACAGGCGCGTTGGCGGTGGCCTGGACTTGCCGAATGAACCAATAATCGTTGTAAACCTGCGGGCCGAACTCGCCCCGCACCAGCAGCCGGGCGGCGGTGTAGCGGCCGATAAAGCCGTGGGTCACGAGGTTGGTGTTGGGCAGGACGATCGAAATGGCCACCCAACCCCAGACGAGCGCTAAGGCGGCCACCGGCAGGGTTTGGCGCAGCCACGGTTTCGTGATTAAGTTCGCCGGCCAACGTTTAAGCATGGGTCAAAAATTTTTTCTGCCCTGTAAATTGGATGGCCCACCGTGATTTGCCAGCAGAGCAAGCTCTGCACTCCATTTCATCTACTTGCCTCAAGCCGGTCCGAGCGCCAATCCACTTTCGCCGACTGTGGCCTGCCGCGCCCGCTCAACGAGCGAACGCGGCATCAGCTTGGGGACACCATCAAGCGTTACCTGGCCGGCGGGTGTCCTGGTTGCTTCAAATAGCCCGGCCAACCGCATCGCCCCGACCAGCGGCCGGCCGCCGTGCAGGACCAACGCCAGCTGCGACCGGTCCACCTGCAGCAGCGCGGCATAGGGATCGGCTCCAGCCACCGGCGGCAGCAGCACCAGATCCGCCGCGCCACCGACTCGGATCAGACCCTGCCCGCCCGCTCGCAACCGGAGCAGCCGGGCCGCGTCGGTGGTGACCGTCCTAAACAGGGCCCGAGGCGAAAGCTGGTTCGTGGCGGCGGCAGCGCGTAACTCGGCCAGCAGGTCGAACGCGCCGCTGAGACGCGAGTCGCTACCCAGCGCCAGCTTGCCGGCCTGGGCCAGGGCTTCGACCGAGGCAGTCCGGCCAAACATAAAGTCGTTGGAAGCCGGACACCAGATTAGGCCACCGCCCCGCTTGATGAGGCGCTGGCGCTGCCCGGCGACCAGACCGACCCCGTGGACCAGGATTGTGTTGGCTTGCACCAACCCCATGCTGGCCAACCGGTCAAACTCGGCGGCAGCCGCCGCATCGACGCCTTCCGCCAGGTGAATGATCCAGGGGTCACGCCGGCCCGTCTGGCGATAACTCTCCCCGGGCTCGTCCCCCCGAAACAACGAATGGCAAAAGCCATACTCCTTCACTACACGAATAGGGTGGCGCCAACGCAGGGTTCGATACAAAGGATTGTGGTGGCAAACGGTCGTCACGCCGCAGAGTAGGTTCTTTAACGCCCCGATGAGCAGCCGATCGGCCAGCGGTTGGCGGCGCGGCTCGATCAGGGCCGGATCGGTCTCAAAGCGGGCCTCGATGTCTTCAATCCATTGGAGCGAATGGCTGTACCGCTCGCGATATTTGAGCCGTTTGAAGGTGTTCAACTCCAGATGATCGTGGGCGTTGATCAGGCCGGGGATCAGCAGACCACCCTGCCCATCGATGACAACATCGCCCCGCTGCGGCGGTTCATCAATCGCCACAATGCGCCGGCATTTCCCCCGCAAGCGGTGGCCGATAATGCAATCGGCGGTGAGAAGGGTGAGATTGCTGAAGGTGAAAGGTTTAGGGAACACGGGGGATTAATGGCTAGAGGATTGGAGGATTGGAGGATTGAAAATTGTGAATTTCTATTTGTCCATTGTTAATTGCTAATTGTTCATTGTTCATTTTTAATTGTTAATTGCCTTTAACGGCTTTGATGACCAGGACGACGGGGGTGTGGTGGGAAGCGACATCGACCCGGCCGTCGATCGCGGGTTCGAGCATAGACTCAATCGTCAAGCCGGCGGCTTGGCAGGCGCGGTGGTGGTCGGCGTGGCGATGGGGGTAATGGGGCAGGACGTAGGTTTGGCCTTGGTGGCTAAAGGTCCGCTGCCCGCCGGCCAGGGCCATAAAGGGGTGAAAATCGGAGTAGACCAGCAGGCCGCCCGGGCGCATGACGCGAGCGGCTTCGGCCAGGGCGTGATCCAGATCAAGCTCATGACCAACCGCCAAACCGCACGTGATCAGGTCAAAGGTGTGGTCCGGAAAAGGAAGCGGGTAAAAGGTGGTGCGGGACAGGCCACCGGCGACCAACTTGGCCTGGGCCAGCATATGGGGCGAGTAATCGACGGCCATAACCTGTTTGGCCCCCCGCGTTTGCAGCAGCAAGGCATACCGGCCACTGCCACAGGCTAAATCGAGGCAAACCTGACCACGCAGGTTAACCGGCATCAAGCTCAGCATGGCCTGCTGCTCGACCTCCATCAGCGGGTTGTGAGGCTGCGCGGCGTAGCTCTCGGCCCACTTGGCGTAGCCGGTTATAATATCCACAGCCGTTGTCGCTTTGTCGGCCTTCAATGTGCGTCGCAGTTTTCCAAGCATAGCTCATTAGCAAACAAATTCTTACCCAACAAGCAATTTAAACGCAAAGGTGCAAAGAGGCAAAGGCGCAAGGGAAAAAATAAAAAAACTTTGCGTCTTAGCGCCTTAGCGTCTTTGCGTTGAATCCTTTTTGATTGCGGCTTGTCCACGTTAGGAGTAGTCACAGGGTGGGGTAACGGACCTATTGACCGGTTTTTGAGTTAGAATCCACTCGTCTCCGGGCGTTGGTAGGCAATCAGCCGGTGCAAAGCCCGCAGTTCGAGCGGGAAGCGGTAGAAACGCAAATGGTAACGGGTGGCCGAGGCAGCACGCAGCAGGTTGCGCCAGGGACCGGTCAAGTTGAGGTCGGTGGTGGTGGGGTAATAGGCGTTGAGTACCCGCTCGAAATCGTGGATGCGCTGCTGCAGGGTTTGGCGAATCCAGGGCATTTTGGTGCTGCGCCGCTGCGAGAAGTTAAGCCACTCCGGGCTGATCCACTCCTCCAGCGTTTCCGGGAAAGCGAAGCCGTCGGCTCTGGCCTGTTCGTACAGCTCGCCGGAGAGGGGCACCGGGCTGTAGAGATACATAATGATTTCAGAAGCCGGGTTGACCGCTTTGACCTGACGGATGAACTCCATGGTCTGGCGGGTGTCGGTTTCCGGGTCAGGCGGGTTGCCCATCACAAAGGAGAATTCCGGCACGATGCCCCATGCTTTCATCCGGCGGGCTATCTCCAGTGTTTTGTCCGGCGACATCTTGCCGCCTTTGTCCATCCGCTTGAGCGTCTCCATCGAGCCCGACTCCGCTCCCAGAAAGACCATCCGCAGCCCGGAGCCGCGCATCAAGCGCCAGGTTTGATCCGAGAATTTGAGCATTGTGTCGATCCGGCCCTCGCCCCACCAGGCGATGTTCAAGGGCAGAATCCGCTCGCTAAACTCTGCGACGCGCTTCTCGTGGGTGAAGAAGTTGTTGTCGTAAAACTCGACGGCGTTGACACCCCAGCGGCGGTGGTAGGTCTCGACGACACTGACCATCTGGGCGGCGGTTTGGGGCAGCCAGCGACCATTAACCATATTGACCACGGCGCAGAAGTTGCAGAAGAAAGGGCAACCGTAAGAGGAGTGGTACCCCAAGGTCCGCGTCCCCAAAAAGGTGCGGCGAACGTAGCGCTCCAGCGGTAGCCGGTCGAAGTTCATCGGCGGGAGGTGGGCCGGATGGGGAATCGGTGCTTCGGGGTTGGTGACTGGCCGGCCGGCCTGGTCTCGATAGGCCAGGCCGGGGATTGAGCTAAGATTGAGCGTACCGCTGCTAAGGGCATCGAGCAGTTGGGCAAAGACCATCTCGCCGTGACCGCGAACGACATAGTCCACGTACTCGGCCCGGAGGCAGGAGTCCCAATGTTGGGTGGGGAAGTAGCCGCCCCAGACTATCGTTAGACGGGGATGGCGGCGCTTCAACTCGCGGCAGAGCGGCACCGCCTGCTGCAACTGCGGGCCCGGCATTACGGTCACGCCCAGCAGCGGCGCATCGCTCCCGGCGATCAGGCGGTCGAGCGTCGCCAGGGCGTCGGTCTCCAGATTACCATCAACGATTTGATAATCGACCTTGCCTTCCAGCACCGCGCCGACCGCCAGCAGGGCCAGCGGCAAGATTGGCTTTTGGTTGGCCGAGGATTGCGGGTTGTACAGAATAACGGTTGGTTTCATAGAGATTTACGCTCAAAGACGATGAGGTAATGGTCACCCCAGCCGCCGGTTAGGGTAGCGGTGGCTCGCTCCCACTGGTTAAGCCGCTTGAACAAGGTAGGCCACCGTTCGACAAAGTGACCAAGGTAGCTCGGCGGCAGCCACAGGCCGAGGCTTTGGGTCTCCAAATGGTTGAACCAACGCTCAAAATCGGCTTTAAGCCGGAGCGCGGAGGGGTACCAGATCGGGATCACGGCCTCGCCGATTTTGGCCGGGGCACTCTCGCCCAAGCGCCGGAACGCGGTGCTGACCTGTCCGTGCAGCAGATGCCAGCCGATCTCCCACGGGCAGAGCGGCCCCATCGGCACCAAGATGACCTTGCCGCCCGGTTTGATCAGGTGAGCCAGACTCCGGGCCAGACCTCGCCAATCGTTGATGGTATTCAGCCCGCCGAAGTTGGAGAAGAGGCCGGAGAAGGGAAGGGAGGGGTGGAGGAAGGGAGGGGTGGAAGATTGGAGGGGTGGAGGATTGGAGGATTGGAGGGCTGGAGGGCTGGAGGGCGTGCCCTGAGCGAAGTCGAATACTCCTCGGCTCCCTGCTCCCTGCTTCGTAACCCCTGACCCCTGACCCCTGCCCCCTGCCCCCTGCCCCCTAACCAACTGTTGCAGCGACATCTGGACAGCGTTTACTTGCTCTTTGACGCCGGCGGCCTGGGCTTTGGCTTGGGTTTGGGCCACCATTTGGACGGAGCCGTCGGTGGCGGTGACGTGAAGACCACGTTGGGCCAGCCAGACGGCGTCTTCGCCGGTGCCGCAAGCGAGTTCGAGGATGTGATCGCCGGGCTGAAAGTGCTGGGCCAAGACCTCCCAGACGCGCGGGCGCAGCAGCCGGCCCAGCGTCGAATCAGTAAAGGTCGCGTCATAGTCAGCGGCGAAAGCGTCGAAGGCAGCAGAGTCGAAGCTTAGGGCTTTACTACTCATCGTTAGAGAGCTTCCATAAACTCATATTGTCAGTGGAAATTCTTCCAGGTAAAGTTCCGTCGCTTCTCGTAAATTGGCAATGGCTTCCTCAAGGGTTTCACCTTGACTGACCGTTCCAACTTCAGGACATTCGGCAACGTATATATCTTCTTCTTTGTGAACAACCGCCGTAAACGTAACTTTTTCTTGTTTCTTCATTCTATCTCCGGCTACGCCGTCTACAACCCCGCCGCCTTGAACGCCGCCTGGACAATCGACTGGGCTTCGGCCTGAACTTGCTTGAGATGGGCTTCGCCTTTGAAACTCTCGGCGTAGATTTTGTAGATCTCTTCCGTCCCGGAGGGCCGGGCGGCGAACCAGCCATTTTCGGTGACGACCTTCAAGCCGCCAATCGCTTCGCCATTGCCGGGGGCGTGAGTCAGTTTGGCGATAATCTTTTCGCCGGCCATTTCCGTGGCCTCGACCATCTCCGGCGATAGATTTTTCAGCGTATTTTTCTGCGCGGTATTGGCCGGCGCATCCGAGCGCTCGTAGACCGGGCTGCCGAACTGTTTTTCCAGGGCCTGGTAATGCTCGCCCGGATCCCGCCCGGTTTTGGCCGTAATTTCAGCGGCCAGCAGATCGAGGATGATGCCATCCTTGTCCGTGGTCCAGACCGTGCCGTTACGCCGCAGGAAAGAAGCCCCGGCGCTCTCTTCGCCACCAAAGCCGTAGGAGCCGTCGATCAAGCCATCGACAAAATATTTGAAACCGACCGGCACTTCCGACAGCTTGCGCCCCAGATGGGCTGCCACCCGGTCGATCATCGAGCTGGAGACCAGGGTTTTGCCGACGGCGGCGTCGGTCGGCCAGCCGGGTCGATTTTGGAATAGATACCAGATCGCCACGGCCAGGTAGTGGTTAGGATTCATCAAGCCGACGCTCTTGGTCACAATGCCGTGCCGGTCGAAATCGGGGTCATTGCCGAAGGCGATATCAAAGCGATCCTTGAGCCCGATTAGGCTGGCCATCGCATACGGTGAGGAGCAGTCCATCCGGATTTTGCCATCCTTGTCCACGGTCATAAAAGAGAAGGTTGGATCGACACTGCGATTGACGACCTCGATGTTGAGACCGTACATCTCGGCAATGGGCTCCCAGAAGGGCAGGCCTGCCCCACCCATCGGATCGGCGCCAATTTTGAGGCCGGCGGCCACGATGGCCTCGATGTCGACGACGTGTCTCAAGTCCGAGACGTAGGGCGTGATGTAGTCATACTCGTGCGTGGTTGGGGCTTTCAGGGCGCGGGCCAGTGGCATCCTTTTAACGGCTTTCAAGCCATCGCGCATGATCTCATTGGCCCGATCTTGGATGGTTTTGGTGGTGCCGGTATCGGCCGGGCCGGCGGAGGGAGGATTGTACTTGAAGCCGCCATCGTCCGGCGGGTTGTGCGAGGGGGTGATGACCACGCCATCGGCCAGACCGAACGATTTGCTGGCATTGGCGGTTAGAATGGCGTGGGAGATGACCGGCGTGGGGGTATAGCCCAGGCCGGCCTGGATCATAATTTCGGTTTCATTGGCGGCAAAGACCTCGATGGCGGTGGCCAAGGCGGGCTCTGAAAGCGGGTGAGTATCCATCCCGATGAAGAGCGGACCGGTGATGCCTTCGGCCTGCCGCAGCTCGCAGATGGCCTGGCAGATAGCCTGAATGTGGTCCTCGTTAAATTTGCCATCGAAGGAAGAACCCCGGTGGCCCGAAGTGCCAAACGAGACCAACTGGCCTGGATCGGCCGGATCGGGCTTCTGGGTGTAGTAAGCCGACACCAACCGGGGGACATTGACCAACAATTCACGTGGGGCCGGTTTCCCGGCGAATGGATGAAGCGGCATAATTATCTCCTATAAAGGTTCTTATTCCCTACTTCCTACTTCCTGCTCCCTACTTCCGACCTACCACGCATCCGCGGCGCGTTCCTTGGCCGGCCAGCCGCGACCGCTGCCGCGCTGATTCCCATCGCCTTCACGCTCGTGTTGGGTCAGGCGCATGCCCAACCGGCCCCGTTGCGCGTTGACGAAAAGTTTAGCCATTTTCAGGACATCTTTCGAGCCCGCCTGGCGCATCTTACTCAGATTGACCTCGTTGACCAGCCAGCGGGTGGCGTGGTTGTAGAAGCGAGGCGAGTGGCGACCCTGAACCCGCAAGTCACGGTCGGAGCGGACGGCCCAATCCAGATGGGACGCGATCTGGTTTTCGACCGCACTATAATACTTGGTGCCTTTAATCGGATAGGCGACGGTGGTCAAGAAGACATCCGGATTCGATTTTTTGAGATGGTCGACCGTGGCCTCCAAATCCTCGATCTCTTCGCCCTGGTAGCCGAGCATAATGAACATGCCGACCGGCACGCCTTTGGCCTGTAGCAGCTTGGTCTTGGCCTGGACTTCCTCAACGTTGGTCTTGCGCTTCATCGCATCAAGAATCCGCTGCGAGCCGCTCTCGGCTCCGATCCAGAGCCGGTAGCAGCCCATTTCGGCCAGGGCATCGATGACGGCTTCATTCAGACGGTCGGCCCGGCTGATGCACTCGAACGGGATTTTGAGCTGGCGGCTTTTAAGTTCGGCGGCGAATTGCAGAAACCAGCGGGGATTGATGGTAAAGACATCGTCCGCGTACCAGAGCTGGTCCGGGTTGTAGCGCTCGACCAGGTGGGCCACTTCGGCGGCGGCATCCTGCGGCGTGCGGCGGCGGTGAGTCTCGCCAAAGACGGAGTGGCTGCACCAGGTGCAAGTGTAGGGGCAGCCCCGGGCCGTAATCAACGAGACCGAGCTGGCGCCGTGGTGAACCTTCCAGGTCGCCAGATATTTCTCCATCGGGATGGCATCTCGATCCGGCCAGGGCTGAGCTGAGAGGTCTTTGATTTGCGGGCGCGGCGGCGTGGAGACGATTTGGCCGGCCTCATTGCGGAAGGTCACGCCCAAGACCGCCTCGAGCCGGTGGGGGCCGTGCTTGGCCAACGCCGGGATCAGCTCCTCCAGGGTCAACTCCCCCTCGCCGGTGACTACCACATCGACGCCGTAGTCAAGATACTCTTGGGCGTAATGCGGCGGCTCCGGCCCACCCAGTACGACTGTCGCCCCGGCCGCTTTGCTCAACCGCGCCATTGCCAGCACGTTCTGTTTGGTCATCAAATTGCAGTACAGGCCAACCAGACCGGGCCGGGTCTGGCTCAGATAAGCCTCAAACGAAGCCAGACTCTCAAAGGTACTGTCGAACAGATCGACCTCAAAGCCTCTGGCCTTCAGGTGGGACGAGATATAGAGCAGCCCCAAGGTCGGGTAGGGCTTCATAATTTTCTGTTCGTGTTCATCCTCGGCGATAAAGTAGCCGTGGGAGAGAAGAATGTCCATTACCGTTTTTCTTCGATCCGTTGGCGTAACTTTTCTGTTACGTCCGGCTTTAATTCTTGTTCAATTCGCTCCTTCAAAAACATCTTGATCAATGATTGATAAGGAATATCGCGCTTGTTGGCAATAAGCCGGAGTTCATCTAACATCAACTCCGGTAATCGTAAAGATATAGTCTTGGTTGAGGGTTTCAACTTGGGTAGGATGACAGCTTCGGCTGTATCCCAGTCTACGTATTCAGTCGAGTCATGGGTGGACCAAAACTCGCGCTCTTCGTCTTCATTCTCAAAAATCGGTCTCTCTTTTGATTCTTTCGGCATACTTTTTCGCTTCTCGTTGGTTCATATCGCGGGCTGAGATAACGCGAATCAAATCCCGCCTGACTGTAAAAGCAACAAATAACCAGCGGTCCATATCTGTCCGGCCTAAAGCATAGTACCGGGGCTCTTGTTGAGCATGTTTGGCATCAAGGGCAAGAATGAGCGGTATATTAAAAAAAAGCTGTTCGCATTCGCTATCGGCGACCTGATGAAGATACCAATTTTTCTCCGAGTTACCTTCATCCCACTGGAAGCCCTTGCAATCGTAAATGATACTTCTCATTCTAAACGTATATTATAAAAATATACATAAATTCGTAAAATAGTAATCGACAGACTTAAATTCAACATAGTACGAGGTTGACCTACTGTTCTGACGAAAGCCGCTTCTCAAAAAACAGACTCAACGGATCATCCCGGTAGGTCCCAAACGGTCCAATCCGTTGAAAGCCCGCCCGCTCATACAAGCCGATGGCCTCGGTTTGGTGGATGCCGGTCTCCAGGCGCAGCAGCTCAACCCCCTGCTGCCGAGCGTGCTCAGCCAGGTGGTTGAGCATCTGTTTGGCCAGCCCCAGCCCCCGAAATTGAGGCCGGACGTACATCCGTTTGAGCTCGCCGTACTCGGTTCCAAACAGTTGGATGCCACCGCAGCCGACAGGTGCTTCCTGGTAGCGGATGAGGAAAAAGGCTACGTTCTCCCGCAGCAACTTATCGATGCTGTAGCCGTGCCGGCTGACCGGCGGATACATTGGCTCGAGATAGGCTTCCAATTCATTAATGAGCGCCATCGCTTCGACAGTATCCGGTCTTTCAGGGGTAATCGTCGTTGGCATAAAATCTATCGCACCTCAGCGAGTCACAATCAGATAGAGGCCACCGCAGGCCAGCAGCAGCCCAAAAGCGTAACGCCAGGTCAGTGGCTCGCCCAGCCAGGCGATGCCGGCCAGACTGACCAACAGCAAGCCACTGAGCCGAATTAACGGGGAAGCCAGGGACAGCGGCGCCCCCGCGCCGTAGGTCGCATAAACCCCCAGCGTCACAAACGTAAAGGTCACCCCTACCAAAACAGCAGCCACCACGCCGGAGGTTTGGGCAAACTGGGGGACGCCCTGCCAGCGCTCCCAGACAAACCAACTCAGCGAGATGATCACCGTACAGCTGCCAAAGATCAACAGGGCCAGACTGTTCGATAGTTTACCTGAAGCCAGCTTGACAAAAAAATCGGCCATGGCCAGGAGAAGGGCGGTGATGGCCGCATAAACGAGCCAGGTCATCCCCCGCACCTAAGCTGACTGAAGCTCTAACGGCAGCGGTTCGTTGGGAATTTGGGCCAGCCGCTTCAGTTTGGCCGATGACCGGACCAGGCGAGCGAGGTTAAGCGGAATCGAGGCCGCTTGCTTCAAATGGGCTGCCCGCCAGGCGCCCGGTTGGCCCAACACCGATCTCAGACTTTGCCAGGCCTGGCGAGCCCGGTACTCGTGGTGCACCCGGTGATGCAGCACCCGGTAGAAATCCCCCACAAACGGGCCGCGATAGAGCATAGCCAGATCATCCGAGTCGACCCAATTGGTCTTGCCCCCTAATTCCAGCTTAACGTTCTCGTAGAATTTGGTGCCGGGCAGCGGGTACGAAACCGAAATGCCGATATCGTCCGGCCGGCAGCGGCGGACCATCTCGAGTGTCGCCTGGATATCGTCCCAGCCCTCGCCGGGATAGCCAAACTGGAGAAAGAAGCAGATTTGGACCCCCACCCGGTGCAGCCGCTCGGCGGCCAAATAGATATCCTCTACCCGGGTATCTTTGTCCATTGCATCGAGGATCTTTTGCGAGCCCGACTCGGCTCCAACCCAGACCGTCCGGCAACCGGCCGCGGCCAGAGCTTGGGCTACACTGTCGCTGATCAGATCGACCCGCTGCAAGCACTTAAACGGGACCCGAGCCTCTTGCTCAATGGCCAACCGGCTAAACTGCTCGATCCAGCCCGGCTTAAGCCCGAAAATATCGTCGGCAAACCAGATGTGGTCGGCCCGGAAGGTCTCTTTCAGCCACTTGAGCTCGGCCACCACGTTTTCCGGGCTGCGGCTGTTGTAACGCCGGCCGTAGATCGGTTTGGCGCACCAGTTGCAGCGATAGGGGCAGCCCCGGGTGGTGACCATATTCATCGAGTAGTAGCCGTGGCGCTCGTACCAGATCTTTTGGTAGCGCGGAATATCGACCAGGTCCCAAGCCGGGAAGGGGAAGCGGTCCAGGTTGCGCTCAAAGGGGCGCTCGAGGGTCCGCCGGATGCCGTCCTTTTCCGGCCAAGCCAACCCGGCGATGGTGCTCAACGGCTGAGAGCGGCGACCGGTCAGATGATCGAGCAGTTCGCCCAAGGTCACTTCCCCTTCACCAATGAGGGCGTAATCGACACCGTGGGCAAAGTACTTGTCCAGATGATCGGTGGCGTCGGAACCGGAGACGATCACGGTGCAGCCTTGAGCTTTGGCTGCTTCGGCCATGTTGAAGGCCGCCTCTCGCATGCGCAGCAAGCACATTTTGCTGAGGTAGTTAAAGCTATCCTCGTACAAGACGGCGATTTTGGGCTGGTGGCGCGCCAGAGCTTGGCGCCAGTCCGCCTCCGACTCAGCCAGCATCGCATCAAACAAAGCGACGTCATAGCCCAAGCCGCGGGTATAGGCCGCGGCGTACAGACTGCCGAGCGGCGGGTATGGCTGCATGGCTTCCCACAGTTTGGGATCGAAGCGAAGATAGTAGGACTGCCCAAAGAGAATGTCTGCCATAAAGTTACTCCACCGAGGCCTCTTGCATGCGCCGACGGTAGGCCGCCATCGCCCGGCGCTTGTGGCCATCGTAGTGACCTTTGCACTCATCGGCATTAAAGACCACCCGATCGCGCTGACCATAGTGCTCGGCCAGGCGCGTGTGTTTGGCGACCTGGTAACGCTGGACTATGCTCTCCAGCCGATTTCCTAAAACGCCGGCCAGGATGAATTCGCCCACCCGCTTCAGCCCCTGCTGGGCCGGGGTTAGATCGTCGGCCAGCCGTTGAGTGCTGGGCTGGCTCCCATGCGGAAAAAAGCGGGCGATCCAGGCATTGGCCTGCACCATTTGGCGATATAAAGCTTCGCCGTAGAGCGGTTGCATCTGAATAACCTCCCGGGCGGTGAAGAAATCCTGGGAGTCGAAAGACAGTCTGTTTTCGGTCACGATATAGTTGGGGCAAAGATGGACGCCGCCCAGATGGCCCAAGCGGACCAGCATAACCATCATCGCCCGGCACATCCACAACCGGCCGGGGCGGGTGACGACCAGAAAATCAATATCATCGACCCCATCGCGCGGATTGTCGACGGCTAAGGAGCCGGTCACGGCCACCATCCGGACAAAGGGCAGCGCCGCCAACCAGCGACCGTAACGACCGGCTTTCGGCCACAGCAGCGCCGAGGCTCGCTCTCGCTCCTGCCGCTTGGGGGCCAACTCGGTTCGGTGCGGCAAACTGAAAAAACCTTCAACAACCGCAAGCTGCCCGGCCTCGACCGCCTGAAGCAGGAGTTGCTCCACCTCAGCCGGGGTGGTTTTAATCTCAATGAAGCGGTATACCTCGGCTTGGGTCAGGGGAAAATCAAAAATATCGGCATAGAGAATGGGCCTCAGAACCGCTTTCTGACGCTGATCAAGCACGGTCATTGCGATCGGTTGATTCATACGCCGGCGTTACCTTTACCATGAACTTTAACCGCGGTACAAATTTGGATAACGTATTTGGTCGATCAATGAGGGCAGAGCGTGGGATTGAAGAAATTTTAACACCGACTCTCATTAAGTTGCAAACTGGCGGTGAAAGGTTGGCTAAATTTTGGCCTTGACATCCGAACAAACGTTCTGCTATAATAATCATGAAGCTTGACTCGTAAGTTTGTTGGCTCTTTGGGCTCATGGGGACCAGACCAAAAGCGTAAAACGCAAAACGCAGATTTGAAATAGCGCCGCAGACCGGCGGCTTAGGGGGCGTCCCCCCAAATCCTCACTTTCGTCCTTTGGGGTGCAGCCCTCGGCTGTGTGTTAACTCCGGTTGAGCCACTTTGTTAACCAGGTGAGTCTTTTGCCAAGTCAGCGATCATCAACACTTAAACGCGCCATTCAAAGTGTGACCCGCTTTGTGGCTCCCAGCGGACCGGCGATAGCCATGGCCCGAAACACCCATAAACTGCCCGCCGAAATTTCTGTCCAGCCGACCGGCTTGCGCCCTCTGGATAAGGCGCTCGATATCGGCGGGCTGCCGTGCGGCGCTCTGACCGAGTTGATTGGGCCGGGTGTAACCCCGATCAGCGGCGGCACCACCAGCATTTCGGCCAAGATTGCGGCTAAGGTTCAACGCCAACAAGAGATGGTCAGCATCATCGATTTAACGCACAGCTTCGATACCTGGCAGGCGGAGCGATCCGGTCTGGTCGCGCCCCAACTGCTGCTAAGCCAACCGCGCACCCTGTACGAAGCCATTACCGCCATCGAGCAAGCGGCCCGTCAGGCCCAACTGGTCATTGTCGTGCTCGGGGTGGTCGCCAGCCTCTTCGATAACGTGGCGCCGAACCACCTGCAAACGCTCTTGCGCCGTCTTAACCGGATCATTCGGGCCTCAGAGGCCGCTTTTCTCTGTGTCACGGCGCCCCTCCAAAACAACCCCTTCCACCCCGATAACTATCCGGCCCACTTTTCCATGGTCGAGCTGGCCGATATCCGCCTCTGGGTCCAAGCCGAGTCCTGGACTCACAAGGGTAATCTGGCCACCGCCTACAAAGCCAACTTGACCGTCATCCACAACCGGTTGGGATTGGCCGGCAAGGGGGCCGATATTCGAATTAAGTTCGAGTTTGGCGACTTGGGCGATCCATGGCTGGAGGTTGAAGATTAAAAGCCGCCGGCAGCTTGATTGAGTTCATCCAGCAATGCCTGCTGGTCGCGCGGCCCCCAGCCTTGAGCAGCGGCCGCTTGGGCGATCGGCTCCCAGGCGGGCACGGGCGAGTCGCGCCAGGGGATGCGGTATCTTTCAAAAACGGCCTGGGTCTGGGGCCATTGTTCGGCCACTAGAGTGACAGGCAACGCTGTGGTAATCTTGATCGGCTCAGGGGAGGATCGGGGATGACTCACCGGGTCGATTGAAGATGAGGAGGAGTCAGATTGCGAGTGTTCTGGCTCCTCTTTTTTGTCCGCGGGCTTCAGATTAAATAAACGCGCCGCATTGCCCCCCATAATATCGTCGTAGATCTCTTGGGCCAGACCCAAGGCCTCGATTTGGGCCAGAAAGGGCCGGAAGTCCGGGCCGCTTTGCTGGCGCGGGACGATGCGGAGCGGATAGTCGGAGCCGTATAAAATCTTCCGGTGATCCAAACAGGCCAGCGCGACCGGAAAGATCTTTTGGCTGGGGTACAGCAGCGGTGAAGCAGCCGTATCATACCAGACGTTTTTGAGTTGGCGCCGGACCTGAGGCATAAGCTCGTAAAACAACAACCCGCCGCCCCAGTGAGCCAGAATCAACTTGAGCTCCGGGTAACGCTGGGCCAGGGCGTAATAGTGACGCAGCGGGGTGGTGCTCTTGCCGGGGTAATAAGCCCCCACCTCTTCACTGACGTGCAAGTTGAGGGGCAAGTCATAGGTCAGGCAGGCTTCGACCAACCGCAGAAAGTCCGGCTCATCCAGCCGGAAGCCCTGGGCATAGGGGTTCAACTCGCCCACACCCACCAGCCCGCCGTCGACGCAGCGCTGTAACTCCGCCAACGCTTGGGGACCGGCTTTGGGCTGGAGAACGGCAAAAGCTATGAATCGATCAGGGTAGCGCCGCACCAGTTCGATGGCCTGCGTGTTGCGCTCGACGCTGGTCTCGTGGCGCTGCCGGTACTCGCCCTGGATGATCACCTGATCGAGACCGGCTCGATCCATATCCTCGATCATCGCCTCGGCCGAAGCCCAGCCCTGGAGCGACGCCGCCGCGGGCTCCGCCCCGACCAGCAGGCCCCAATACGGCTCCAGAGCGGTGAGTGTTTTGAGCTGGCCCGCCAACTCTGGCGGAGTGTAGTGAACATGGGCATCGATACGCATGGGTGCCTCTCCTTAAAACTAGCCTTGCCCCAGAGAACCAGGATTGACGTCCTTTCATTCCGTCGATATAATAGGCCCACAATTTGACCATCTGCCACAAGCTATCCGGCCCTATTTCAACGCTTCCTCTTCACCTTCGACCACACCTCTGTTGGGAAAGCGGTTAGTTGGCTTACAGCCGCGCTAACCCATCGTTGGGCTGAATTCATGTCAACGAAAGGAGGTGCCTATCCAACAAAGCGTGTAACCGTCCACCCGAGACAGTTTCTATAAACTTTTTCAAGTGAGGAGGAAAGCTATGCTCAAGCGAGTTGGTCTTGGGTTCATTTTTTTGGCTTTACTAAGCGTAACTTTGACGGCTTGCGGGGGCGCTGCCGCACCTGAAGCCGCGCCGACCATCAAGATCGGCATCAATGCCGAACTGACCGGCGATATTCCCAAAGTCGGCGAAGCGACCAAATTTGCCGCCGAGATGTGGCTGGAAGACATCAATGCGGCGGGCGGCCTGGAAGTCGGTGGCCAAAAGTATCCGGTCGAGCTGGTCATTGAGGACAACGAAGCCAAAGCCGAGTCTGCCACCGCGGTAAACACCAAACTCATTGATCAGGACGATGTGCTCCTCATCGTCGGACCGCAGGCATCCAAGCAGGCGGTGCCGGCGGGCGAAGTCGCCAACAACAAGCAAACGCCGATGATTAGCCCCTGGTCGACCAACCCCAACACTACCCTCGATCGACCCTATGTCTTCCGCACTCCCTTCCTGGACCCTTTCCAAGGACCGGTCCTGGCCAATTTTGCCACCGAGGAATTTGGCTTTACCAAAGCCGCGGTCCTGTATGACGTCGCCAGCGACTACCCCAAAGGCCTGGCCGAATTTTTCCAAAAGGGCTGGGAAGAGATCCACGGACCGGGCTCGGTGGTAGCCTTTGAGAGTTTCACCACCAAAGACACCGACTTTAGCGCCCAATTGACCAAAATTAAAGAGTCCGGCGCTGAGTTTATCTTCGCGCCCCAATACTATAACGAAGTGGCCTTGATCGTGCAACAGGCCAATGAACTGGGCTGGGACGGCCCCATTCTGGGCAGCGACAGCTGGGGCTCGGCGGAACTGATGAATCTGTGCGGCGATCAATGTAAAGGGCTGTTCTTTAGCACCCACTACGCCGCGGCCGGCGCCACCGGCAAGACCAAAGAGTTCATCGACCGCTACAACGAAAAACACGGCTATGTCCCCGACGACGTGGGCGCATTGACCTGGGACACCATGCTGCTGGCCCAAAAAGCCATCCAGGATTGCGGCACCATTACCGGCGACATCGCCGCCGACCGGACCTGTGTCCGCGATGCCTTGGCTAAAGTTAAAGATTTTGAAGGGATCACCGGCAAGATGACCTTCACCGAGGAAGGCGATCCGATCAAGTGTGCCGTCATTGTCCAAATCAACGACGCCGGCGAATTTGAATTTTACAAACAGGTTTGTCCGGAATAAGCAGTTAGGTTTTTAACCCTTGGAGTGCGGATTGAAATCCGCACTCCAACTTTTTCCTTGACGAGTCTAATTTATGGCCTTTTTCTTTCAAAACGTCATCAATGCCCTCCAATTCGGCAGCTTTTACGCCCTCATCGCCCTGGGCTATTCGATGGTTTACGGCGTGCTGCTGCTGTTCAACTTTGCTCACGGCGATATTTTCATGGTCGGCGCTTACATCGGCTTCTTTGTGGCGACCAGTATGCTGCTGATCGTCTCCTCTTTGGGCCTGGTCTGGCTGCCCAACTGGCTGGTGTTGGTCCTGGTCATCCTGGTCGCCATGCTGTTGACCTCGCTGGTTGGCGTGGCGATCGAGCGGATCGGCTACCGTCCTTTACGGAACGCGCCGCGCGCTTCGGCGGCCATCACCGGCTTGATGATCGGCATCATCTTCGAGACCGGCAACCTGGCCCTCTTAGGCGCCCAGCGATTGAGCTTTCCGCAGTTGATCGAAACGGTGACCTACGATGTCGGCGGGGTCAGCGTCACCAACAAGCGGATTATGATCGTGGTCGTTTCGCTGGTGCTGATGGTGGCACTCCACCAGTTTATCCAGCGCACCAAATGGGGTATGGCCATGCGGGCCATGGCCTACGATTTTGCCGTGGTGCCGCTGATGGGCGTGCCGCTGAACACCATCGCCGCTTTGACCTTCGGGCTGGGGTCGGCCCTGGCGGCGGCGGCGGGCATTTTGTACAGCACCGCCTATCCGGTCCTCGATCCGTATATGGGCATTCTAGTCGGCTGGAAAGCCTTTGTGGCCGCCATTTTGGGTGGGCGCGGCTCGATTCTGGGCGCAGCCCTGGCCGGTTTTTTGTTGGGCTTCATCGAGATTTTTGTAGCCACCATCTTCCCTTCGACCCTGCGCGATCTCATTGCTTTTTCAATCATTATCACGATCCTGATCTTCAGGCCCTACGGCTTTTTTGGTGAGCGGCACACCGCTCAATTGAGGCTATAGCCATGGCAGTCGCAAGCGGCAAGTTAACAACACCGGTAGAACGGCGCTCGATCTGGAGCCGGGTCTGGGCTCCTTTCTCTCAAACGCCCTTGTTAGGTTGGCTGGCGGGTATGCTGGTGGCAGTCGGCTTGGAACGCACCATCGGCACGCTCCTGGCCCGGAGTTTAGGGCTGGGCAAAATTCCGCTCCTGTTCGGGCTGGATCTCGCTCTGGATAAACCGGCCCTCTTCCCCGGCGCCCTGATCTACGTTTTGACGATCTACCTTATTCCGCTGGCGCTCGTGGCCTGGTTGAGCCGGGGGCTGACCAACCTGCTCGCGCATCGATTGCTGGCCGTTGGCACCTGGCTGTCGGCCGGCGTCCATCTGGGGCTACTCTACACCGCCCTGCACGCCTGGTCGGTCATTAATGATTACCGGGTGCTGGTGGTGCGGCTGACCTTAATTGCGGTCATGTTGACCCTCAGTCTCAACGTGGTCAACGGCTATATGGGCGAATTCTCCTGCTCGCACCCCGGCTTTATGGCTCTGGGCGCCTACACCGCTACGGTTTTCAGCCTGTTGTTCTTCGTCGATGATCGGATGTACGGGGCGCCTCTACTGCCGCCGGCGCTGGGTCCTTTTCTGTTCCCGGTGGGCTTGATTTTAGGCGGAGCAGTGGCGGCTTTGGGCGCGATCGTCATCGCCGTGCCTTCCTTTCGCACCCGGGGCGACTATCTGGCCATCATCTCGCTGGCCTTTATGTTCATCGTTAAGAGCGGCATTGAAAATCTGGAGTTTGTCGGCGGGCCGCGCGGTTTGGGTAGCCAGCCGGATTGGGCCAACCTGCCGACCGTCTTTCTCTGGACGGTGGCCTGTATCTGGATTATCAACAACTTTGTTCGCTCCACGCTGGGCAAAGCTTTGAATGCCGTGCGCGATGACGAAATGGCCGCCGACGCGATGACGGTCAACACCCGCCGCACCAAGATGACGGCCTTCTTGTTTGCTGCCTTTTGGGCCGGGGTGGCCGGCGGGCTGTTTGCCCACGTGCTCCGCTACGTCAACCCCGGCACCTTTGGCATTCAGAAGCTGGCCGAAGTGCTGGCTATGGTTTACTTTGGCGGGCTAAACTCGGTGGTCGGCTCGATTGTGGGCGCGGTCAGCCTCAACCTCCTGAGCGAAGCGTTGCGCCCGCTGGAAATCTTCAAATGGATCATTATCCCGATCCTGCTCATTCTGGTCATGATCTTCCGGCCTACCGGCCTGATCGCCTTCACCGAGTTCGATGTGACCAAGCTGCTCAAACCAAAAGACAACGCCGCCAAAGAAGCTGAGGGGACCCATGTCACTGCTGCGCATTGAAAAGATGACCCACTATTTTGGCGGGTTGCGGGCCGTGAATAATTACAACCTAGATCTCCAGCCCGGCCAGATTCGAGGCTTAATCGGCCCCAATGGCGCCGGCAAAACCACCGTCTTCAACCTGATTACTGGAATTTATACCCCCAGCGAAGGCCAGGTCTTGCTCAACGGCCAGAGTATTATCGGCCTACGACCACACCAGATCGCGGCTATGGGTCTGGGACGGACTTTTCAAAACTTGCAGCTCTGGCGGCATATGACCGTGCTAGAGCATATCAAAATGGCCCGCTATGCCAAAATCAGCTATGGCCTGGTGGGGGCCTTTTTTGGCACGCCCCGGCGCCATCGGGAAGAGGCCGAGATCGAGGCCAAAGCCTATAGTCTGCTGGAGTTGCTGGGCGTGGCCTATCTGGCCGATCAGTTTGTGACCAATCTGCCGTACGGGGCCCTGCGGCGGGTGGAGATGGCTCGCGCCCTGGCCACCGAGCCGAAAGTCCTCTTTCTGGATGAGCCAACCGCCGGCATGAACCCGGAAGAGTTAAGCCAGATGATGGCCATCATCCGGCACGTCCACCGCGAGCTTGGCCTGGCGATTTTTCTCATTGAACACCGCATGAAGTTTGTCATGGAGCTGTGTGACATGGTTCAGACCCTGGTCTTTGGCGAGGTCATCGCCGAAGGCACACCGGAACAGATCCAAAATAATCCGGCTGTCATCGAAGCCTATTTGGGCGGGGAGGTAGAAACCTGATGCTCTCGGTTGAGAACTTGCGCGTCTCCTACGGCCAAATTCGGGCGGTGCATGGCCTCAACTTTCACATCAACGCCGGCGAGATCGTGTGCATCATCGGGGCTAACGGCGCCGGCAAGAGCACGACCTTGCGGGCGATTTCAGGCTTGGTGCCGGTCGAGCCCGGCAGCCAGATAACCTTTAACGGTCAAAATTTGCTGGCCTACCCGCCCGACAAAGTCGTCAGCCGGTTGGGGATCTCCCACGTGCCGGAAGGGCGCCGGATCTTCGGTAATATGACCGTCATGGAGAATCTCCGGCTGGCTACCTTTTCCCGCAGCGACGCTACCCAGGTCGAGCACGATCTGGAGCATATCTTCTCCATCTTCCCTCGCCTGGCCGAGCGCAAGACTCAAAAAGCTGGCACGCTGAGCGGCGGCGAGCAGCAGATGCTGGCCGTCGGCCGCGCTTTTATGAGCGGTCGCAAGGTGATGCTGCTGGACGAACCGTCGATGGGGTTGGCGCCACTTTTAATGTTGAGCATGTTCGAGGCTTTGAAGCAGATCAACGCCGAAGGGACGGCCATCCTGCTGGTCGAGCAGAATGCCCGGCTGGCCCTTAAATTTGCCCAGCGCGGCTATGTTCTGGAAAGCGGCAATCTCGTCCTCGAAGGCCCCTCGGCCGATCTGCTCGATGATCCCGCCGTCAAACGGGCTTATTTGGGGGGATGACCGGAAGGATGGAAGAACGGAAGGTGGAAGGTTGGAAGGTTGGAAGATTGGAGGATTGGAGGATTGGAAGATGAGTCTTCCATCTCAACCTCGTCTGCTTCGAGCTTCTCTAGCCGGCTTGATTGGCTGGCTGCTGCTGGCCTGCAACCTGACCGGCTCGTTTTCGCCCCCAACGGCACCGTCCGCGCCGCCGCCGACTGAAACGCCCATCTCAGCGCCCACCCCGGCCCCGGCGGCGGAAAGGCCTGCTCCGGCCGAACTGCCGGCCTCTGCGCCGCCTCAGGTCGATGTCGAAGCTTTAGTCCGCCAAGTCCTGACTGAGGCCGAGCTCGACAACGTCGCCCTGATCGACGAGATGGGTCTGGATTTTGCCGAAAAGCGCGCCATCGAGGTCTACCACCGGGTCGCGCCGGCCGTGGTCAATATCACCACCCAGGTCCTGCAACGCAGCTTTTTCTTCGAAGTCATCCCGGCCGAAGGGGCCGGCACCGGCTTTGTGATCGACAGTGACGGCACCATTTTGACCAACTACCACGTCATCGAGGATGCTCGCACCATCGAAGTCACCTTTGTCGACGAAACCACCCTCCCGGCCGAACTGATTGGCGGCGACCCGCGCAACGACGTGGCCGTGCTCCGGGTTGAGTCTCTGCCGGCCAGCGTTCAACCGGTCGAGTTGGGCGAGTCAGCGACCTTGCAGGTGGGCCAGCGGGCCATTGCCATCGGCAACCCGTTTGGCCAGTTCGGCAGCACTATGACGACCGGCGTGGTTAGCGCTCTCAACCGCACCATTCAGGGCCAGGACGGCCGGGAGGTCAGCGGCATTATCCAGACCGACGCCGCCATCAACCAGGGTAACTCCGGCGGTCCCCTGCTCAACAGCGCCGGGCGCGTGATCGGGATGAATACGGCCATTTTTAGCCCGAGCGGGACCAACGCCGGGGTCGGGTTTGCCGTGCCGGTCGATACCATCCGCCGGGTGCTGCCCGACCTGCTGGAGTTCGGCTACTACCGCCACCCCTGGCTTGGGATTCGCTACGCGTACAAAATCACGCCTGGGCTGAGCGAGCTGCTCAACCTGCCGGTCGATCAGGGTTTGCTGCTGGTCGAATTATGGGAGAACGGCCCCCTTGCCCAAAATGACGTCCGAGGCGCCCAGGAAGAGGTCATTTACGGCAACCAACGCGTCTTTATCGGCGGTGATATCGTGACCACGCTCAACGGTCAGGCCATCAACAGCCTGGAGCAGCTCGATCTGCTGCTGGCCGATTTTCGGGTCGGCGAGCCGGTCGATCTGACGGTTATCCGCGACGACCAAGAGCGGACGGTCAATTTGAACCTCGGGGAGGAGCCGGTGACCCGCTAGACCAGGCTGGCCCATCAGCCGGTGCGCCGGAGATGAAGGAAAAGCCCGCTTCATCCCGCGAAATGCTTTATTTTTTACACCGCCACCAAAGTAGCTCTTTTGCCGGCTAAGGGTCGGAGGGTATAATCAGCGTGAAGGAGAATAATTATGGACGCTGTTGTGACCATTGAGTTACCCCGGCACTTAGTGAAGGCCGCCAGAACGACCCCCGAAGAATTGAAGCTAGAACTAGCCGTTCATTTGTACGAAACCCGCCGTCTGGGTCTTGGACATGCCCGGGAAATGGCCGGATTGTCACTGTGGGAATTTCGCCAACTCTTGGCCAGTCGCAAAATCCCGGTTCACTACGATGTTGCCGATCTGGACGAAGATATGCAAACCTGGGCTGAATTAGACCGCCCATGATTGTGGTCAGCAATACTTCGCCACTAACCAATTTGGCAGCGATTGGCCAGTTTGAATTGCTTCAACGCTTATTCAGCGAAATTTATATCCCGACCATTGTGGAAAGTGAACTATTAGCCGGCGGCAACACCTGGCCCGGAGCCATTGAGGTTAAGAATGCCACCTGGATTCAAATGAAATCGGTCGGCAACCAACCACTGGTCGACGCTTTGCGCCTGGATTTAGATCGGGGCGAGTCGGAAGCGATTGCTCTGGCGTTGGAGTTAAAAGCAGACTTGGTCTTGCTGGATGAGCAGGCAGGACGCTATGCAGCCCAGCACTTCAGCCTTAAGGTTATGGGCGTGGTGGGTTTGCTCATCCGCGCCAAGAAGTTAGGTTATATAGCTGAAGTACAGCCTCTCCTCAAGGCGCTACGGCAGCAGGCTGGGTTTTATCTCAGTGATGCAGTTTACCAACACGCCCTGGAATTGGCCGACGAACAAACCAAGATGAGTAGTTGAATCTACAAATTCTTGCGCTTATGCTAAAATAAGCCTGAGACCATCACCAACTCCGAGGAGGTTTTTTATGCAAGCTCCCCCCGAACGCCTGGGTTCCTTCTACCTGGGCGCCGAGTACGATTTACAGGCTAAACAACGGCTGGACACACCGGTCAACTACGATGCCCG